>CAINLT010000123.1 GCA_903850505.1 uncultured Myxococcales bacterium
AAGTTCCTGTGCTGTCATCGCTTTTGTCCACGCGCGCCATGTGTACTCCATCGGGCCTCCGGCCCTCCGTCCTACACTGCCGCGCCAAAAGCGGACATTTCACTTGCTACGCGATGCGGACATTTCAAAAGCTACCAACAGGCGGTTGTGACAAGACGCGGTGAGTGATAGGTAGGCGATCGCCCCGCACGAGGGCGAACGAGGACAACCATGGGTTCAACAATTCTCGCGCTTGTCGCGGTCGTTTGCGGCGCCGCCGCCCTGTTCTTCTGGACGACGCTGGCAAAGGTGCAGCAGCAGGTGCAGAAGCTGACGGAACGGGCTGAAAAGGCTGAACGCGACGAAGGCAAAGCGCAGGAACGCGCCGAACAGCTGCGCAAGAAGCTGGAAAAGACCGGTGAAGTCGTCTCCAAGGACGATCGCGCGCAGAAAGAAGCGACGCAGCGGCTGGCGCAGAGCAAGGAGGACGTCGCGAAGGCGCGTTCGGCGCAAAAGAAGGCTGAGGACACGCTGACGGAGCTGCAGACCAAGCACCGCAAGGCCGAGCACCACCTGGAAGAGCTGACGGCCGTGGTCAACGAGCTGAAAGGCAAGAAGAAGCCGGTCGTCGTGGAAGAAGAAGCGCCGCCGCCCCCGCCGGTGGAGTACGTGGAGGACCCGAAGGTCGCCGCGCGCCGTGCGGAGTACGAGGCGGAGCGCGCGCTGCGGCAGGCGGAAATCGAGAAGATGCGCCTGGAGCAGCAGACGGTGCGCGAGGAGCAGCAGGTTGGGCGCATTCGCGATCAGCTGACCAAGCTGCGCAGCGAGCGCGAGTGGGTCATCAATGAGCTGTTTGAAATGCGCTTGGCGCTCCGTTTGACCAACCAGAAGGCCGAGGACAATCGCCGCGCGTACATCATGACGATGGGCGCGCTCGATCTGGCCGAGGACGAGCTGTACCGGCTCAAGCACGGCAAGGAACGCCCGGAATTCACGCCGAATCGCGCGGCACATGTCGTCGCGGCGGTGGAAGTGGAAGGTTCGGATGCCCATGAAGGCGCGGATGTCTCGGCGGTCCTGGCTGAAGCCGAAGCCGAGTCAGTTCCGACTGCCGACGCGTAAGCGACAGCAGGTTGCGCTTGTTATTGAAAGTGACTTTCGTTATCATGGCTCTGTCGCGCCGCACCCCTGCACGACGCCTGAGGCGAAAGGACCATGGCCAGCCACACGCTTGATTCCATTCCCGCCGGTGAGCCGTTCCAGGTGACGCGCGTCACGCTCGCGGGCGTCCTCGGCGACCGCCTTGTCGAACTGGGTTTCACGCCCGGCGCGCCGGTCCAACTGCTGCGACGCGCGCCGTTTGGCGGCCCGCTGCAGGTGCAGGTTCGCGACTTTGTGTTGTCCCTGCGCCGCGCCGACGCCCAGGCGATCCACACGGCGCAGGCCATTCCTGCCAACCAGGCGGCCTAACGCCATGAGCGCGACGCCAGAAACCCGGTTGCGACCGTTGGAAGTGGCGCTCGCGGGCAACCCGAATACCGGCAAGACGACGCTGTTCAACGCGTTGACCGGGGCGCGCGCCCACGTGGGCAACTACCCGGGCATCACCGTGGAGCGGCGGGTCGGCACGCATGAGGCGCACGGCCGTGGCTGGCGCGTGACCGACTTGCCCGGCTGCTACAGCTTGTCGGCGCACAGCCCGGAAGAGGAAATCGCGCACCACGCGCTGACGGGGCGCACGGATGATCCGGTGCCGGACGTCGTCGTCGTCGTCGTCGATGCCGCGAACCTCGCGCGCAACATGTTGCTGCTGCTGCAGATCGCAGAGATCGGTCGGCCCGTGCTCGTCGCGCTGAACATGATGGACGCGGCGCGGCGGGAGGGCATCGACATCGACGTCCCGGCGCTCCAACGCGAGCTGGGCTGCCTCGTTGTGCCCATGGTCGCGGCGCGCGGCGATGGCATTGAGGCGCTGAACGAGGCCGTCGCGAACGTGGCGGCCAATCCCGCGCTGGGCCGGATCGCGGAGACCGTGTGGCCGGAACCGGTCGCGGCGGCGGTGGCCAAGGCGCGCGTCGTGTTGGCCCAATTCGCGCTGAACCGGCCGCCGGAGAGCGATGGCGGCGTGCTCTGGTGGCTGGCGACGGATCCCGAGATCGCGGACGCCGAGACACCAGGTCTGGGCGCCGCCCTGCTTGCCGCGGTGCCGCGTCCGGCCGACCCCGCGCTGGATCCTCGGCGTCTGGCCACGGTAGCGCGCTTTGCCCGCATCGACGCGATTCTCTCGCGTTGCGTGCAGCGGCGGATCGTCACGACTTCGGGTCGCTCGGAGCGCGTCGATCGCGTCCTGTTGCACCCGGCGCTTGGCGCGATGCTGTTCATCCTCGCGATGGCCGGGCTGTTCCAGGCGGTGTTCGCAGGCGCGCAACCGGCGGTGGACATCGTGGAGTCCGCCATGGGCGCGCTCAGCGATCTCGCCCGCACGTGGCTGCCCGACAACCTGCTCCGCGACGTCCTGATCGACGGGGTGCTCGCCGGCGTCTCCGGCACGCTGGTGTTCCTGCCGCAGATCCTGATGCTCTTCCTCGGTATTTCCCTGCTGGAGGACTCCGGCTACCTGGCGCGCACGGCCTATCTCGTCGACCAGCTGATGGCGCGCATCGGCCTGCCTGGCAAAGCGTTTGTGCCGCTGCTGTCGGCGTACGCGTGCGCCGTGCCGGCGATCATGGCGACGCGGACGATGCCGGACCGCCGCGATCGCCTGCTGACGATCATGGTCGCGCCGCTGATGTCGTGCTCCGCGCGACTGCCGGTCTACACGCTGGTGACGGCCGCCGTGTTCGCCCATCAGGCGCCCGTGCTGGGCATCTTCTCGCTGGGCGGGCTGGTGGTGACGGCGATGTACGCCCTCGGTTTCCTGCTGGCGATCGCGTCGGCTTTCATCCTGCGGCGCACGGCGATCAAGGGCGGCGGCGCGCCACTGCTCCTGGAGATGCCGCCCTATCGGTGGCCACGCTGGCGCAATGTCGTACGCAGCCTCGCCGATCGCGCTTGGGTTTTCATTACCCAGACCGGCACCGTGATTGTCGCGCTGACCGTCGTCCTTTGGGCGCTGATGACGTTCCCGCGCGAAGGCCTGGACGCCGGCATCAAGGCCACGCGCACGGCACAAGCGCACGCGATAGTGGGCGAACCGGCGCAGAAGAGCGCGCTGGCGGCAATTGAGCGCGACGATGCGCAGGTCAAGCTGGAAAACAGCATCGCCGGACGGATTGGCCGCACGATCGAGCCGACGATCGCGCCGTTGGGCTTTGACTGGCGCATCGGGATTGGCCTCGTCGGTTCCTTTGCCGCGCGGGAGGTGCTTGTCCCGATCATGGGGCAGGTCTTTGGCCGCGGCAGCCAGGCGGATATTGACGACCGCTACGCCGCCGACGTCGGCAAGAGCATGGCCAGCGCCGGCGCGCTCACGCCGCTCAAGGGCTTGTCCCTGATGGTGTTTTTCGCCATCGCCATGCAATGCCTCAGCACGCTGGCGACGATCCGCCGCGAGACCAACTCCTGGCGCTGGCCCATCTTCGCCGTCGTCTACTTGAACAGCCTCGCGTGGCTGGCGAGCTTCGCCGTGTACCAAATCGGCACGCGCATGGGCTTCGCATGACGTGGGACGCGTTTGCCGCGCTGGGCGTCGTCGCTGGCGCAGTCGCGCTGCTGATCTGGCAGATGCGGCGCGAGAAGCGCGTCTGCGCCAAGTGTGAGGTCGTCGGCGCGCAGAAGCGGCGGCAGGAGGCTGGCGTTGCCAAGAAGCCGGTCAGCGCGCTGGGGATCGGCCGCGCCCGGACGCGGTAGCAGCCGCAATGCGACCAGACGCTAGGGATGGGCCGCAGCGCCGCCGGCAAGGACCACGCCGAGCATCCGCGACACATCGACCTGCAAGTGCCACACGACGACAGCACCTTCGAGTTCAACACGCGACGCGGTCGGTGGCTGCACAAGCTGCACCAGCGGATCCGTCGTCACCGTCGGCCCAAGCGACAAACCCACTTCCTGCGACAGCGCATTGGCTTCGCGCGCGAGCGTTGACCACTGCTGGGTGTCCGGATTCGTCACGCCGGCGTTGCGCGCCTGGATCTGCCACGCCTGCGCCAGCATGCCAGCGAGACGCCCCATTCGCCGCGCCAGCGCCGTGTCGCGCTGCGTGTCGCGCTGGCGGATGTCCGCGAGCCACGTCTCCAGCCGATCCCGCAGGGACGCCGCCGCTTCCGGACCGCGGCACTCCAGCCGCAGCGTCAGTTCCTTGTCGTTCCACATCGCCACGCCGAGCTTGACGTGCTGCGCCAACGCGCCGCCCGGCAGCCAGTGCGCGGTGCCATGCGTGTCCGCCGTCAGCGCCCAGACCGGCCCGGAGCCCTGCAGCGCCACCAGCCGCTCCGCCATCACGGCGTCCGCGGTCAGCGCCGGCTTCTTGCCGGTCCGCACTTCCATCAGGCGACTCAGCACGGCCTCGCGACCCAGCCACAGCGTCCGCTTGCCGATCGCCATCACCTGCCAGCGCACGTCGCCCTCGGCAAAAGTCAGCGATCGCGCCGGCCCGCTCTGCGAAACCGTCGCGTGCAGCTTGGCGCCGAGCGCGTCGAGCTTGTTCTGCGCGTTCGTCGCCTCCATGAGCAGCGCCGCCTCATCGCCTTCCCGCACCAGCAGCCACTGGCCATCGGCTGGCTGCCATGACTGGGCGCGCGCGAGGCGAATCGGCGCCAGGAGCTTGGACGTCTGCGCGTCCGCCACCGACTGCATCTGCTCCGCCGCGTTCAGCCGCAGACCGACGAGCTCCTGCACATTGGCTGGCACGTCGTCGATGACGGGCGTCTCGCGCTGCCGGAACACGAGCGCCAGCGAGGCGACGGCAATGATCGTGAGGACGATCGCGATCGGCACGAGCGCGCGCTTAGACGCACCGGGCTTGCCGCGGTTGTCGACCAGCCATGCCACGCCGACGCCGACGCCATAGAGCACCACGAGCGGCGCGGACATGATGGTCTGGTTGATCGGATCGGGCGTGGGCGTGAGCACCGCGCCGATGATGAACGCGATGACGACCCAATAGCGGTAGAAGCCGAGGAAGCCGCGCCACGTGACCATTTCCAGCGCGGACATGACGTACATGAAGAGCGGCAGCTCAAAGACGACGCCGAAACCGGCGAGGAGGAAGAGGACGAAGCTGACGGAGCCGGCGATCGTCGGCTCGAGCAGGAGCCCGGGCGCTTCAAGCGTCATGCGGATCAGGAAGTCCGCCATGAACGGCAGCGCCACGAGGTAGCAGAACAGCGCGCCGAGCGAGAAACAGCCGACGCTCGCCACAACGACGGGCAGAATCAGGCGCTTTTCCTTGCCCAGCAAGCCCGGCGCGATGAACGCCCAGATCTGCCAGAACACGAACGGGCTGGCGATGAAGACGCCGCCCATGAGCGACAGCTTCATGTAGACTTCAATGCTCTCCGTGATGGCCAACGCCTTGATCACGAAGAGATTATTCGCCGCCATGGCATCGCGGAGCGGCGCGGTCAGGATCGCGTAGAGCTCAATGTGCCAGTTCCAGGCGACGAAAAAGCCGACGAACACCGAGAGGGTGGCCTTGAAAACGCGGGTCCTGAGCTCGATCAGGTGCTCGCGAAAGGTCATGCTGGCCGCAACTTCACTCATGCCGGCGGGACTTCCTCTGGCGCTGCATCGGCAGCCGGCGCGGTCGGTTCGACGGCGTCAGGTTGTGCGGGCGCGGCATCCGGATGGACCGGCCAATCGCCCACGCGAGGTCGCGCACCGTCGGCCGCCTTGACGACGTAATGCGTTGCGGGCGGGCCGGGCGTGCGCTGACTCTCGGCCGGCGGCGGCACGCGCTTGGCGACGACCGCGATCGTCTCGCCATCGGTCGGCACAGCGGCGTTCTGGGTCCCGGTTGGCGCAGGCTTGTCGAGACCGTGGTCCTCTGGATTTGGCGGCAGCGCCGCGAGTTTCGCGTTCAAGTCAGCTTTCGGCTTGGCATCGGGCATCCGCTCGACTTCGCGGGCCAAATCGTTCATCGCCGACTGCAATTCATGCTGCGTCAGGTTGGCCATGCGGCGCAGATCGCGCAGGCCCGTACCAACCGTCTTGGCCACCTGCGGCAGCTTGTCCGGGCCAACGAACAGCAGCGCAATGAGGATGATGACGAAGAGTTCTGGTCCACCGATGCCGAACACAAGTGCCTCGCGCCTCGTCCATTTGGCGGGGCTCTGTCAGGGTAGTCGCGCGCCCGCACACGGTCAATCGCCGCGGTAGCCGAGTTTCTTGCGGGCGATGATGGCCACGACGCGCGGGTCGTGCCGCTCCAGGTCCGCTGGTGTCGCGAGCGCGGGCAAACGGCCGAGCCAAATCGGCAACACGCGGTCGATCGGCGCCCGGGCGTCCCAGCACCATTCCGCCAGACGCAGCCGCTGCGAATGTCCGACGGCGATCTGCTCCACAGCCAAGAGCGATTGCACGTCGTCGATGACCTCGGCGGCGGGCTGGGCAAAACGCGTCGTGTGCAGGTGCGCGCCGCGGTCAATCGCCTCGCGGGCATGCGCGCCGAGCAGCGCCAAGCTCAAGCGCCCCGGCAAACGCCGCGCCAAGCGATCCAGCATGTGGCCAAGCTGCATCTCGATCGCCAGCGGCTTGGCCGGCGGCAGGCACGTGGAGAGCGGCGGGATCTCACCCTGCACGAGCGCGCGCAGGGCCAGGCGACCGTCGATCTTCAGTTCGCGGTGGGCTTTGTTGATCAGCCAGCGCGGCTCGCGGTAGCGATGCAGCGCGTCGGCGAGGACGATGAGATCAAAACTGGACGGGCCAAACGCAGCTTCGCCGTAGTCGCGTTCCACAAGCGTCAGGCGGCCGGCTTCCGCGGGCGTCAGGCGCGCCTGCAACGCCGTCGCCTCGCCGTCGGCCAGATCGCAGACCGTGACCCAGTGCCCCGCGCGGGCGAGCGTGCGTGCCAAATCGACGCGTGGCGCGCCGGCAAACAGCACGCGTCCGGGTTCCTGCTGCACGAGCCAAGAATCGAGCCACGGCAACACGCCGATCGCGCCCTGAGGGGTCAGCGCGTAGGCGGGCACGGGCACGCCCGGATGGCGGCGCACACCTTCGATTTCGCGTTTGAGTCGGACCATCGGAGAATATCCTGGCGGTCGCGGCCGGTGCGCTGTCCGCAAGCCGGAGGCCAGCCCGCGTTAGCCCGGAGGCCAGCCCAGCGGGCGGCCGGCCAACAAGTGCGCATGCAGATGACCGACGCTTTGCCCGCCATCGAAACCCGTATTGAGCACCGTGCGGTAGCCGTTGTCGGCCACGCCCAGATCGCGCGCGACCTTGCGGACCGTGCCGAGGACGTGACCAAGCAGCGCGTCGTGCTCCGGCTGGGTCGCCGCGAGCGAATCAACGTGCAGCCGCGGAATCACCAACACGTGGACGGGCGCCTGTGGCGAAACGTCATGAAACGCCACGATCTGCTCGTCCTGATAGACGATGCGCGCGGGAATTTCACCAAAGGCGATGCGACAGAAAATGCAGCTCACGCGCATATCCTGATTTTAGCGAGGGACTTAGCCCTTCTTGCTCTTGACCGTGGCCGCCTTGGCCACAGCGATGCGCCGCTTGATGCGGGCGATTTTCTTCTTGCGGTTGTCGAGACGCCGCATTTTCGGGGTGCGAGAGCCACTGCCCATGAGATCCTCCAGGAACGTGTCAGAATGCCAAGACACTGATTTGGCGATTGGTTGCCCAATTGCGGGGCCGGGATGCTACAGCGGCAACCGCTGCGTCGTCAATGCAAGACTGCCGTCCCGCAAAATCGCCCGCGTCAGGCCAAAGCCGCCGCCGCGAAGCCGGGAGAGCGCCACGGCCCCTTCCGCCATCGGATGCAGCGCCAGGATGCGCTCAACGCCCTCCACCGCCACCGGTTTGTCGGAGCGCAACGTGCGGGCGTTGACGCCAAGCAGCATCGCGCTGTTCTCTTCGCCTTCCAGCGTCGATTGCGCGGCGAACCACAGGCGGCCAGCGTGCTCGTCCAGTGTCCACGCGTGGTCGATCGCCAACTTGTCCAGCGGGGCAAAGCGTTTGCGCAATTCGCCCGAGGCAAAAGTGATGCGCCCGCCCTTGATGACAAGCAGCGACGGTTCCTGCGTCTGCTGACCGCTGAACGGGTTGATGCCGGCAAAGCGCGCATAGACACGCTCTTCAGCCGGCCACCCCGTCGCTTCGCGCACCGCCGCGATCGTCTCGCCCAGTTCGTTCTCACCAAAGCGCAGGTGCGGCTGCCCTGTCACGTCCGTGACCGCCATCGCGTATTCGCCGCGATGCTTGGGCGCCGCCACGGTCAGCAGCGCCTCGGGCTGGCCGTCGATCCCCGCCAAACTATCCAGCTTGGGCTGGGCTTTCTTGCGATCGCGCACGGCGAGCGTCGCCGCATCGATTCGCGTCCACGTTGGCGCACTGCCGCGCGTGCTGGACCGCGACAACAGCACCCACGTCGGCGCATCCGGGGTGAACGCCGCGCCCATCAGCGTGTCGTCGTCGCCCAGCAGCTCCGCCAGCGGCATGCCCGCGACGACCTGCGGCGGCTGCCCCGGCACTTGCTCGATCACCACCAGCCGCTGCTGGGAGATCCCGACGAGGCGCAGCCGATCGCCGACAACGCCGATGCGGGTCCACGCGTGCACTTGGACCGGCCAACCGTCCGGCAGGGCGAACGGCGCGATGCCGCCCGTCTCCAGGTTCACCGTCAGCCACACGGTTTCCTGCACGATGACGAGGCGACCCAAGCCGACGCCCGTCACCAACGGCGCATTCTGCAGCTTCTGCATGCCCGGCGGCATGCCCTTGGCTTTGAGCAGCGGCGCGGCGCGCGTGTCGATCGCTTCGCCCCAAGCGGCGCGCTCCATGGCGTCGATGAAATGGCCGAGCTCCGCCAGCCGGGCGCGCGCCGTCAGCACGTCCTGCCTATCCAGCGCGTCCTGGATCGCCGCGCGCAGCTTGTCCCGGCGTTCGGTCTGGTGGCGCAGGTGCGAGAGCTCCGCCCGCAGCGCCTTCAGGCCGGCGGACTGTGGCAGGCGCTTCTGCGCCGCGTCGAGCGCCTGATTGGCGGCGTCAAGCTGATCGGCGTCCAGCAGCGCCTGCACTTCAGTCAGGACCGCCGATTCCGCCGCCTCACGCGCGGTCGCTTCCTGCTGGCGCAGCCGCTCACGCACCCGCTGGGCTTGCGGCGCGTGGCTCCACGCCTCGGGCAGACCGCGCAGCGCCTCCGCAAGCAGCGTCGGCTCCGCCGTCGTGTCCGCCTGAAGCAGTCGAACCCACGCTTGCAGCGCCGCACCGCGACCGCGCAACGGCAGCGCGTGCGGAAGTTGCGCCGCCAGTCGCACGGTTTGCCACAGTTCTGCCAGCGCGGACGGCGCTTCCGGCGTCGCGCCGTGGTCGTCAATCATCCGCGTCAGGACGGCCAATTGCCCCGCCACCTCCGACTGCTGCGCCGCTTCCTGCCAGAGCGCCGCGATCGCGCGTTGGCTCAGCAGGCCGCGAATTTGCGCCAGCGCGGCGCGGTCCTCCGCCGTCGCGCCGGGGAGCGCCGCGAGTCGGGTCGCCGCCTGCTCCGCCGCCTGGACGTCACCCTGCGTCAGCTTGGCGTGGACATCGGTGCGCAGCCCGCCGAGAAGCGCCTCGCGCTCGGCATTTTGCAGCCGTTGCGCGATCGCGTGATACGCCGGCGTGTGGCCCCAGAGGCTCTTGCAGGCCTGAAGCGCGTGCGTGGCCCCCGGGAGGTCACCCGCTTGAAGCGCGGCCTCGGCGGGCGTCAGGGCCGTTTGCGCGGCACGCTGGGCGTCTTGTCGCAGTCGTTCCAGGAGGCGATGCCCGTGCGGCGGCAACATGTCGCTCGCGTGCTCCAGCCGCTGCCGCGCCGTTTCCACAGCACCGGTCGCCGCCTGTCGTTCCACCGCGCGCAGCAATGCGGCAACGTCGCCACCCGCCGCAGCGCGTTCATCGACATCAGCCGCGCGCGCGTGTTGCGTCTCGTGCGCCGCCCGCGCCAGGAGCCGCGCCAGCGTGTGACCTTGGGCGTCCGCCGCTGCGGGTGCCGCGAACGCTGCGTCGTCCAGCCACGCCGCGACTTCGTCAAATTGGCCAAAACGCTCCACCAGGAACTCGGCGTAGCGCGTTGCGTAATCCAGCGCCGCCGACTGACTCGCCGCCGCTGCCGCCTGACGGTAGGCGTCCCGCGCCGCTTCAAAATCGTACGCTTCTTCCGCCGCGGCACCTTGGGCCCAGAGCATGTCCGCCGCATCGCGCGGCGCGGCGGCGACGTCAAGACGCGGCCGCTGCCAGGAGTGCTGCTTGGACGTGGGCTTGGCCATCGGGGCTAGTTGGGTACGCAGGTGCCGCTGAGGCAACCGCCGACGGCGCATGTCGTCGCGTCCGGCAAGTTGACGTGACCGCAGCCGGAGGCGGGGTTGCACGAGTCGGTAGTGCAGTCGTTGTTGTCGTTGCACACCGGCGGGGTTCCGGGGAGACAGCCTTTGGCCGGATCGCACGTCTCAACGCCGTTGCACGCGTCGCCGTCGTTGCACGGTTTCGGGCCGGTCGGGACGCACGCGCCGCCGCTGCAGCTGTCGCCATCGGTGCAGGCGTTGCCGTCCGTGCACGGTGTGCCGGCGAGGTTGGTATGGCCGCAGCCGGTCGCCTCGCTGCACGTGTCGCTTGTGCACGTGTTGCTGTCGTCGCACTTACCGCCGGTGGCGCCGACGCACGCGCCCGACGCGCACAGGTCGATGCCCGTACAGAACAGGCCGTCGTTGCAGGCGGTGCCGCTGAGTCCCGTGTGGGTGCAGCCGAGGATGCCCGCGCAGGCGTCAGACGTGCACGGGTTGCCGTCGTCGCAGAAGAGCTTGAGCGCACCGACGCAGGTACTGCCGACGCAGCTGTCGACTGCCGTGCAGGGATCGCCGTCATTGCACGCGCCGACAAAATCTGCGTGGGTGCAGCCGCTCGCCGGATCGCACGCGTCGGTGGTGCACGCGTTGTTGTCGTTGCAGTCCGGCGTCGCGCTGCCCGCGAGGCAATTGCCGCTACTGCACGCTTCACCGAGCAGGCACGCGTTGCCGTCGGTGCAGGCCGTGCCAGTGAGGCCCATGTGATTGCAGCCGAGAGGCCCGATGCAGCTGTCCGCGGTGCACGCGTTGCCGTCGTCGCAGTTCAACGGCGTGGTGCCGGAAACGCAGGTGCCGCTGGCGCACATGTCGCCGGTGTTGCACGCGTTGCCGTCAAAGCACGGCGCGGTGTTGAACGCATGTTGGCAGCCGAGGGTCGGGTCGCAGCTGTCGCTCGTGCAGACGTTGGCGTCGTCGCAATCCGTGGCGGAGCCGGAGAGGCAAACGCCCTGCGCGCACGTGTCGCCGACGGTGCACACCATGCCGTCGCTGCACGTCGCGGCTGTGGGCAAGTGGAGGCAGCCGAGCGCCGGATCGCACAGGTCATTCGTGCACGGATCGCCGTCCAGGCATTCGCCGTCGTTGGCGCAGGTGGCGCACATCGTCGTCGTCGGGTCGCAGGCTTGGCCGACCGCGCACTGGCTGTTGTTGGCGCACTCGACGCAGGCAAAGCCGTCGCCGATGCACGTGAACAGCGTGTAGCCCGCGGCGTCGCCGTTGAAGCCGTTGATCCGGAGGTAGTACGTCGTCGTCTCGTCCGCCGTGTAGCTGAATTTCTCCGGCGCGCTCTTTGTTGCGGCGACCGCGACCGGCTGGCCGAACTGCGCGACTTTGTACAGGCGCATGTCCAGATCGCCCTTGGCTTGGTCAAACGCCATCGTCACGGTCAGCGTCTGGCCGGCCTTCAGGTTGACCTTGTACCAATCCAGATCGTACGGGCAAAGCGACAGGTACTGCGTCTTGCCCGGCGGCAGCGGCGCGGCGATCTCCGGCGCGCCATTGGGCTCCAGCGCGTCCGCAATGCAGAGCGGGATGACGGTGATGGCCGCCGACGCGTTGTTGTTGAGCTCCTGCGTCTCCGCGACGGTGTTGCTGGAGTCCGCCGCGATGATGACGTACGCGGGGCCGGGAATGGCGGTCAGCGGGATGATCGCCTTGTCGTCGCGCTTGGCCT
>CAINLT010000124.1 GCA_903850505.1 uncultured Myxococcales bacterium
GACAGTCAACCGAGCTTGATTGCCACGCGTCTGGGCAGCATCGCGTGGGGCGTATTTGCCGCGCAAAGCTACGTCCGCGAACACGGCGCGCTGCCGCCTTTCTCGCACCACCCGGTCATCGCGCTGGAGGCGCCGCTCAACATGACGCCCGGCGGTCGCTGGCTGGCTGAACACGCGCGCGGCGCACGTGAAGCGGCTGTGGTCCATGATCTGAGCTCGGCGATGGCGCTTGCGGTCGCGGGCATGGGCCTTGTGACCCTGCCTGCCTTCATGGCCAGCCGCGAGCCGACGCTGCAACTGGTCTGGCCAAGCGCGATTGGGCATCAGGATTTCTTCCTCGTCGCCCACCCGGATGCGCTGGAACTTCCGCGCGTGCGCGTGACCGTGGATCACCTGACGCGTTGCCTGCGCGCGCAGGCGCGTGTACTGTCCGAGGTCTGAACCAAGCTACGCGGCGTCAATCAGCGCCCATTCGGTCGCCGCCAGCAGCGGCTGGACGAGGCCCCGCACATGGGCGAACGCCGGCGGCGGCATGTTCCGGCGCAGTCCGGACAGAAAAGCCGCGCGCTCCTCGCTCGACGCGGCCGGCATCATGGCCTGCAGGTTGAACATCACCGTCGCCGGACGGTGCGCGGCGACCAGCTGCCCTTGCACTTGCGCCAGCTTGGCGTCATCGAAGGCCGCCCACAGCGCCGGCTGGACTTCCAGATCCTCCAGATCGACGTGCGCCAGATACGTTGACGTCAGCCGCGCCAGCGCGTGGTACAGCGCCAGATCGCCCACCCGCGTCTCAGCCGCCAAAGCAGCGTCGACGTTGGCCAGGACGTCGGCCAGCTGCGCGTCCAGCGCCGCGTGTCCGGCCTGCATGCGTGCGGCGAGCTCCGGCGCCGCCTGGATCACCAGCGGGAGGAGGTACGTGTCTTCGTGCTCAGCGTGCTCGATCATCGTGGCAAAGAACGCCCGAATCCGGCTCGCGAGCCCATGACGCCCCGCGCTATCGTGCGCGCTCAATTGCCCGGCAGCGGAGGTGATCTCAAAGAGGACGCGGCGTTGGCCTTTGTGGACGAGGGTGAACAAATCGAAGCGTGGCTGGGTCATGGGGAGCTCCTGTAGGCGAAGCCGGATGATTCCGACACGCTGCACAGTAGCCTGCGGTAGCGACCGCGAAAATACAGATCGCCGCAACTCAGCGCTGCAAAAATACAGGGCACCCGCCACGGCCCAAGGATTCGCGCGCCATGTCCGCCGCGATAGGGCGCTCTGGACCGGCACGTGCTAGAGGCTCGATCAATTTGACGACGTTGACCGCAGCAGACGGCATGATTGGTCGGGTCTCTACGGCGCCACCAGCGTGCAAAACGGCAGCATGCGCGCCCGCAGCGCGTCGTCGATCGGCTGCGCCTTGCCGGTGGTGTAGTCGAGCATCACGATGACGCCGCCGCCTTCTGCGGCCAATTCGCCGGTGTCACGGCGCAGGACGCGGTAGGCCATGTCAAAGGAACTGCGGCCGATGCGCGTTGTCGTGGCCTCGGCGATGATGACGTCGGGGTATGTGAGCGGGCGCACGAAGCGGCAGTGTGTGCTGGCGAGGATGGGGCCGACGCCGCCGTCACCGCGCCCGGCAATCCCGGCGCGCTCGAACCAGGCGATGCGGGCGCTCTCAAACCAGCGCAGGTAGACGGTGTTGTTGACGTGGGCGAAGGCGTCCATGTCGCCCCACAGGAGCGGGAGTTCGACGCGGATGGAGCTCGGCATGGCGGTCCTGGGCGCGCGAGCGGCGCGCACGCGGGAGGGTGAAGCGAAGGGTGCGTGTCGTCAAGCGCGGACCCTCTCCCGGTCCATGCCAAGCTGGCCCCGCCTCCTTGCGCTCTCCGCCGGCCGGAGCCGCCGTCCATCTCCGCGGCGTGCCCTCAGAAACGCGTTGCGCCCGCGCGCAGCCCGCTTACCTTGCGGATGGGAGGAGCCCGCGCGGCTCGGATCCGTTTCGTGTCTTGTTTGGAATGGTGTGCAGCGTGGTTGAGCGTCCCCTCTTCGGGACGCCGCTCAACACCGTTCGTTCGCTAGCGGGGGCGGCTGATCGCCACCGGCGGCTTTCGGGTCGCATCAGAGGGCGAGATGAGAAGGCAATTCTTGGTCGTTTCTTGCGTAGCAGTCGCCGTCGCTTTGGCGGGGTGTATGACTTCCGGGTCCTCTCCAACGAGGACGGCACCCGCGAGTGAACAGTTGGGGATGCAAGAAGCGGTTCAGCAAACCGGGGAGAGCGCCGCGCAGCCGGAGCCCATTGCGGTGACCCTGCTGGGCGACTCCGCCCAGGCGAGCATCAACCGTTTCCCGGCCGATTTCGGCGGCCGCATCGTTCTCCCCGGCGAGTTGGTCCCCGTGCCGCAACAGCGCGGTGAGGACAATCGCCCGGCGGAGACAGCGCTCAAGACGCAATTCCTGACGGTCCCGGCGGGCGCGCTGGTCCTCTACGACACCACAAGCACATGGGGCTGGCTGGGCGAATTGTACGGCATCGCCGCGGTCAACCTCGCCGGTCACTTTGGCCCGGTCACGGCCAAGCCAGTCCTGACCTACAAGGCTGGTGAGATGGCCAATTACAAAGCGGTTATCTACGTCGGCTCGACCTACGACGAGCCGCTCCCCGTCGCGTTCCTCGACGACACGCTCGCAGGCACAGTCCCCGTCGTGTGGATCGCCGACAACATTTGGCAATTGGCCAACCGCTCCAGCACTTTCGTGACCAACTACGGGTACAACCCGTGGGCGTTTGACACAACGTCGGTCGCGAAGGTGACCTACAAGGGCCGCACGCTGACCCGGGACGCGACAAATGGCAGCGGCATCCTGCAGTTGAACCCTTTCACCGCGAGCAAGGTCACGACTTTGGCGACAGCGGTGCGCGCCAACGGCACGACGTTCCCATGGGCA
>CAINLT010000125.1 GCA_903850505.1 uncultured Myxococcales bacterium
GATCTACACGGGCAAGAACGCCCGTGACGTGGTTGAGCTGAGCAAGCGCTAGATGTTTGTCAACTTCGGTTGACGAATAGCAAGAGAATCACGCCGCCGCCGAGGGAAACTTCGGCGGCGGCGCTGTTTTTGCCTGAACGCTCCGCACAGCTGTGTTTGCAGGAACTGGGCGACGAAGCGCCTGTGACAGAAGAGCTTACCGATCTTGGCTTTTTGGCTGGGTCGCCAAGTGCGCCGGCGCGATACGCCCGGCGAAACACGGCTGGGACCGGATCGCGCTGTTCTTGCACGAACCCTAGCGGCGGCGCTTCACCGGTGCCGCGCCCGGAGGCGTCGCTTCGCGCGTCTCCAGCGAGAACATCGAACCGTGTGGCAGGATGTGCAGTTTCACGCCAATAAGGCCCACGGGCGCGCCCGTGCGCGCGGTCGCCATGCCCGACCAGCCAAGCTGCGACACGTCAAGCACCGTAATCGCGCCGTTGCCGACGACTTCGATGCAGTTCTCGGAGTCGATGAACGCCGCGGTATTCTCGTCGAGGCCCAGCCCGACCACGAAGGGATTGTAGGCGATGGCCGCCATCAAGCGGCCCAAGCGGTCGCGCTCGCGGAAATGTTGGTCGACGATGATGCGGTTGGTCAGCCCCAAGCCAGGCGCGAGCGTGACTTGCCCTGCGACCGGCGTTGAACCGCCCTTGCCGCCGGCGATCATGTGCTCGGAGCAGAATGCCGCGCCCGCGGACGTGCCCGCGACGTGCACGCCATGGGCGTTGCGTTTGCGGATCGCCTGCGCCACCTCAGTGCCGCCAAGAATCGTCGACAACCGCAGCTGATTGCCGCCGGTCATGAAGATCGCCGTCGCGTCATTGAGCACTTCCAGCCAATCCTTGCGCTCCGCGTCCGCGCGCGTGAGGTAGGGCAGCGACTGCACGTGACCGGCGCCAATCTCGCGAAACACCGTCTCGTACCGCTCGCCCGTGTCGGGCAATTCCGAGGCCGTCGGGATGATCGCAATCCGCGATTCTGCGCCGCCCGCGCGCTCAACCAGCCGCCGCAGGATCAGGCGGTCGGCAATCTTGTCCTCGGCGCCGCCGATGGGAACGATGTAGCCGCGAGGGATTTCAGGAGCTTCAAGCGATGGCATGGGCGTCTGGGGCAGGAGGGAAACGCACGGCGAACGCGCCGCGAGGGTAGTGCAACAGATCGGCGGCTTGGGTGCAAGGCCGCCCGCCGCCGCGCTTCGTGCGCCGAAAAAAAATCGCCGCACACGCCTGTCTCCCGCCTGCCATCATCTGCTATGCTCGCGCGCTCACTCCGGCACTCTCGCCGGCTTCCAGGAACACTGTCATGGCCACGTTCGCCGATGTACGGTCCTGCGTCAGCGCTGCTGAGGATCGCCTCGCTTCGCTGCGCAGGCATCTTTGACGTCGATGCCAAAGCTGCGCGCATCGATGAATTGGAAAAACTGAGCGGCGAGCCGAGCTTTTGGCTCGATGCCGACCGCGCCCAAAAACTCTCCAAGGAGCGCGGCGACTTGCAGGCGACCGTGGACTCCGTCGTCATCCCGGAAGGCATCGTCAAGGACGTGCGGGACATGATCGAGTTGGCGGAGGCGGAGAGCGACAACTCACTGATTCCGGACTTGCTCGAGCAGATCGACGACGTGACAAAGCGTCTGGACGAGGCGGAATTTGCCCGTTCGATGGGCGCGCCGACGGATCGCTCGCCAGCGCTGGTGCAGATCAGCGCGGGCGCGGGCGGCACGGAAAGCGCGGATTGGGCGGCGATGCTCATGCGCATGTACGCGCGCTGGGCTGAAAAGCACGGCATGAAATGCGAGCTCGTCGACGAAGTGGCGGGTGAAGAAGCCGGCATTCGCAACGCTGTGCTGCGCATCGACGGCGAATACGCGTTTGGCTGGCTGAAGTCGGAGAACGGCGTACACCGCTTGGTGCGCATCAGCCCGTTTGACGCCAACAAACGCCGGCACACCAGCTTCTGCTCCGTGTTCGTGGTGCCGGAAGAAGACGACTCGATCAACATCGACATCAATGAAGTCGATTTGAAGATCGACACGTACCGCGCGAGCGGCGCGGGCGGTCAGCACGTCAACCGGACGGACTCGGCCATTCGCATCACGCACATGCCAACCGGCGTGGTGGTCGCGTGCCAGACGGACCGGAGCCAGCACAAGAACCGCTCGTCGGCGATGAAGATGCTGCACGCGCGCTTGGTCGATCTGGAAAAGCGGCGGCGAAGCGCGGTGAAAGAGGAGATTGAGGCCGGCAAGCTCGGCATCAACTTTGGCAGCCAGATTCGCAGCTACGTGCTGCAGCCGTACCAGATGGTCAAGGATCTGCGAACGTTGCACGAGACGTCGGACACGCGCGGCGTGCTGGATGGCGACCTGGACGCGTTCATGAAGGCGTACTTGCTGGCGGCGGCCAATGGCCCGCTGGCGGTGCAGACGGAAACGGACTGATTCCCTGGCGCGGCGCGCGGCATCCCGTTCCACTGGCACTTTTCGGCCAAATCGCTAAGCTTCCTGAGCCACAAGGCGACGGACGGGGAAGCGATGAACTTGCGAATGGATTGGATCGCCACAGCGCTTTGCGCCTTGGGCTTGCTCGTCACGGCATGCGGCACGGACGCGACGGCGGACGCCACGCAAACGGCGGACGCCTTGGTGCCGACTGACGGCACGGTCGACAACGACACAACGTCTGCCGACGTGCTGCCCGGACTGCCGCCGGCGAAGCTGCTGTTTGACCCGCTGGGCGTGCATGAAGTGCAGATCACGCTCGCGCCGGCCGACTGGCAGGACATCCTCGCGACCGCCGCCGACGCGACGATCGTCCGCAACTACCACACGAGCGAAGTCACTTTTGACGGTGCCCCTTTCCACAAAGTCGGAGCGCGCGTGTTCGGCGAATCGTCGATGTGGTCCAATCCCAAGAAGCCGAACGTCCGGCTGAAATTCGACGAATTCGACAGCAAACTCAATGGCCCCGACAACATGAACAGCATCCGCCTCAAAGCGGGCGGCACGGAGCCGACGTTCCTGCGCGAACTCATCACGCTCGATTTGCTCCGCTCGGTCGCCAAGGCCTCGCCGCGCTTCAGCTTCGCGCGGGTCACGGTCAACGGCGTCTTCATGGGCTTCTATCAGCTCTCGGAACAGCCCGATTCGCAGCTCTTCGCCCGGTCTTTCGGCAGCGGCAACGGCAATGTCTACGAGCCGCTCATCGTCTGCAACGGCCTGAATTGCCCCAAGGACGGCTGCGCGGCGCTCAAGGCGACGTACACGTTGAAACAGGGCGACTTCGCGGAGATTACGGCGCTGGCGCAGACAATCGAGACCGCGACCGACGCCGAATTCGCCGCGAAAGTGGACGCGCAGGCGGATCTCGCCGATTTGCTGGCCGTGTATGCCGTCGAGGATGTCGCGTCCGACCTGGATGGCCTCGCCGCTTCAGGCACCAACTTCCAGTTCTACGTCGATCCGAAGGACAAGCGCGTGCACGTGGTCCGCGCCGGCGTCGACGAGTCCCTGGGACCCGATGCCTTCACCCTGCTCCACCCGTGGGGGCCGCCGAACACGCTGTGCCCGACCCGCGAGGAGCATTTCTTCACGCGCATGCTGGCGATCCCGGCCGTGAAAGCGCAGTACCTCGCGATCCAGAAGAAGCTGCTGTGCGGCGCATTTGCGGAAGAACCGCTGCTCAAGTGGATCGAGGAGCGCAAGCCGCTCCTGCGCGCGGAGCTTGAACGCGACCCGTTTGCGACGGTGAAGGGCGCGGCGTATGACGCGGAGGTCGGCGGGCTGGAGAATTGGCTGGACAAGCGGACGCTGGAGCTGCAGAAAGTCGTCGGCGCGACCTGCCCGTAAGGGCTCGTGCAAGAACAAATCGATCACGTCCCGGCCGTGTGTCGCCGGGCGCATCGCGCAGCGGACGCGCTTGGCGACCCAGCGACAAGCAAACGGTACCGACCGAAACATTTGGAATGCCGAGTTATTCTGGTGGCGCGCCAAAGTCAGGGGCAAGCGCGGGCTTTGGCCTTCGCCTCGTCGCTTTCGCGCCAGAGTTCAATGCCCTTGTCGTCGTAGCACGCGCCGAGGTCGTACGTGCCCGACTTCTTCCACGCGTGCCACAAGCCGGTCCGGACGTCGTCAACGTACACGCCTTCCATGGCCTTTTTGCGCGTCTTGTGAAAGTACGCGATGTAGTGGCCGTGCTTGGCGAAAGTGTTTTCCTTGGCGCAGCACTCCACGTCAAAACCGCTGACTTTCTCGAAGCCCTTCCAGGGTCCAGCAAGCGGCGGACAGCCGTCGTTCTTGCAGCCGGTGGCCAGGCAGCTCAGCGCGATCGCGCCCAACGCCAACATCGCGCGCATCTCGGCGTCCCCATTGGCGAGCCGCGCGCGCAGGTCGGCGATCATCGCGACAAGCCCCTGCTGCAGCGGCACTTTGGGCGTCCAGCCGAGATCGCGCGACGCCCGCGTGATGTCAGGCTTGCGCCGCGTCGGATCGTCCTTGGGCAGCGGCAGGAACTGCACGTCCACGTTGCCCACCTGCTTGGCGATCTCCTGGACCAGCTCCAGCATCGTGAATTCGCCCGGATTACCCAGGTTGTACGGCATGTGATCGCCGTTCTCGAGCACGCGGACGATGCCGTCGACCAAATCGCTCACGTAGCAAAACGAGCGCGTCTGTTGGCCATCGCCGTAAACGGTCAGCTTCTCGCCGCGCAGCGCCTGGACGATGAAGTTGCTGACCACCCGCCCGTCACCGGACTTCATGCGCGGACCATAGGTATTGAAAATACGGATGATCTTCGTATCAACGCCGCGCGCGTTGCGCCAGCCCATGACCGCGGCTTCCGAGAAGCGCTTGGCCTCGTCGTACACGCTGCGCGGACCGATGCTCGACACGTTGCCGAGGTAGCTCTCCCGCTGCGGGTGCTCCAGCGGATCGCCATAAATCTCGGACGTCGACGCCATGAGGAAACGCGCCTGCTTTTCACGGGCGATCTCCAGCAGGTTCATCGTGCCCAGCGAGCCGACCTGGAGCGTCTCGATCGGCAGCTTCATGTAGTCGACCGGCGACGCCGGCGAGGCAAAATGCAGCACGGCAGCCAACGGCCCGGCGACAGTAAACGCTGTGGAAACGTCCTGTTCCATCAGCTCGAAATTCGGATTCTCGGCCAAGTGCGCGATGTTGCTGCGGCGGCCGGTGCAAAAATTGTCAACGGCGAGGACTTGCCAGCCATCGGCGAGGAAACGGTCACACAGGTGCGACGGCACAAAACCCGCACCGCCTGAAATCAACACTCGTTTTGCCATTTTCGGCACCCCCAGCGCCAAGCGCGGCGCGGAGGATAACAGAAAGCGGCGTCGGGTGGCGAGCGCCTGAATAGTTGACAGTAACGGTGAGCCAACTAGCCTCGCGGCTACGGCGCGGACGAGCCATCGCGACCGGAGCTGAGCCTGATGACCACCTTGCATGAACGAATTCGCGGCCTTCTCTCGCGCGCCACCCAGGCGGCGCAGGAACATGGCGTGCTGCCTCAGGCGCTGACGCCGCGGGAAATCCAGTTGGAACGGCCGCGTCAGGCCAGCCATGGCGACATGGCGACCAACCTCTGTTTCGCGCTGGCCAAGACGGCCGGCAAGAATCCGCGCGCGCTCGCGGAGGCATTCGCGCCATTGGTGCGTGAGGTCGACGTCGAGGGCTGGATTCAAGCCGTGGAAGTTGCAGGACCTGGCTTCCTGAACCTGCGGCTTTCCGATGTGGCGTGGCAGGCGAGTGTCACGGACGTGCTGCTGCAAGGCGCCGATTTCGGCCTGGGCAACGCGGGCGCGCAAGAGCGCGTGCTGCTGGAATTCGTCAGCGCCAATCCAACCGGGCCCATGCACGTCGGTCACGGCCGCGGCGCGGTGCTGGGCGACACGCTCGCCCGCGTGATGCGCGCGTCCGGTTATGACGTGACGACCGAGTACTACATCAACAACGTTGGCAATCAGGTCGGCAAGCTCGGCGAGAGCGTGTGGTGCTGGCTGCGCGAACCCGACAAGCGCGCGGCGGCTTTGGCGATCTGGGGCAACGGCGATCCTGTGCCATTTCCCGACGGTTTCCCGACAGGCTTCCCTGAAGATGGCTACCGGGGCGCCTACATCGCCCAGTGCGCAGAAGATCTGGCCAGCACCGGCTTGGACTGCCCGACGGCGGACTGGACCGACGACGTCGCGTGGCGCGCTGCCGACCTGGACAGCGTGACGGGCCGCGCCGACAACCGCACGATCACCGTGCGCGCGTGGCAGCGGCAGCTCGATCGCATTCGCGATGACCTGGGCAAGCTCGATATCCGTTTTGACAACTGGTTCAGCGAACGGCGGCTCCACGGCCTCGATCCGGAGACGCGCGACGCAGTGAAGGACGTGACGCGGCGCCTGCTTGGCACCGACTGGGCGTACGAAGACGAGAGCGCTGCGCCCGACGACGAAGACGCCGTCGTTGCCGGCAAAGCGGTGTTCTTTCGCGGCACAAGCGAGAACCTGCCCAAGCAATTCCGCGACGGCAAGGACCGCGTCATCATCCGCGGCGACGGCCGTCCGACGTATTTTGCCGCGGATATCGCCTACCACGACCACAAGCTGGCGCGTGGATTTGACCATCTGATCAACGTGCTGGGCGCGGATCACCACGGCTACGTGTCGCGCCTCAAGGGCGTGATTCACGCGCTGGGCGACCTGCGGCGTCAGGAAGGCGATGCCAACGCGGCGCGCTGGACCGGGGATCGCCTGGAAGTCCTGCTCGTGCAAATGGTGGCGCTGCTGCGCGATGGGAAGCCGGTGCCGATGGGCAAGCGGTCGGGTGAATTCGTGACGCTGCGCGACGTGATCGACGACGTGACGACGGCCGAACCGGCCTCAGGCCGCGATGCGGTGCGGTTCCTTTTCTTGATGCGCAAGGCCGACGCGCAGCTCGACTTTGACCTGGAAGTGGCGCGCCGCACGTCGATGGAAAACCCGGTGTACTATGTGCAGTACGGCCACGCGCGGCTGTGCTCGATCCTGGAGCGCGCGGCCAAGGAAGGCCGCCTTCCGGCGCTGGATGCCCCGGCGACTGCCCTGGCGCTCGATGACGAACGCGCGCTGGCGCTGGCGATTGCTGAGCTCCCGGAAGTGATCGCGCGGGCGGCCAAGGCGCGCGAGCCGCATCAGGTCGCGTACTACCTGACGGACCTGTGCCGGGCATTCCATGGCTACTACAGCCGGCACAAGAGCGACGCGCGGGTGATCGGCGACGATGACGCCGAGACGCATGCGCGGCTGCAACTGGTGCGCGCGCTCAAACAAGTGATTGGCAATGGCCTGCGGCTGCTGGGCGTCTCCGCGCCGGAACGGATGACGGCGCTGCCTGACGCGACCGAGACGGAAGCCGAGGGGTAGCCGATGCCGCTGCGCGATTTTGACCAAGTGCGCGAGCGGATTCACCTGCGGGTTGAAGTTCGGCACATTGCCCAAGGCGTGCTGCTCGTGCTGACGTTGGTCGGCGCGGCGTTTGCCGGCGGCGTCTGGTATGCGCGTCAGCAACCGCCCGCCGCTGCCGAGGCCGCGAACGAACCGGCGGCGGCCCCTGCCCCGGCTGGCCTGCCACCTGCAGCGGTTGCAATGGCAGACGACGCGTCTCGCGCCACTGAATCACCGATCTACCCAACGCCCGTCGCGCTCGCCCCGGCACCTGAGCCACCGCCCGCCTTGGAAGCCGCGCCTGACGCCGCGATCGCCCGCGCCGCTGACGCCGACACGCCGGAGCCAACTGCCGAACAGCTCGCGACCGCGCCGGGCGAGCGCGCCATTTCACCCGCTGAAGTGGCCGCCGCAGTCCCGGCCGCCAAGCCGCCGGCTGTTGCGCCGCCACCCCCGAACGCGGCCAAGCCCGTCACCGTTCAAGCCGCCGCGCCGGCACCACCGCCTGCCGCCAAGGCCGCTGTCGTTGCCGTCCAGGCCCCGCAACCGGCCAGGCCTGCCGTCGTCGCGCCGCCACCGGTGGTTGTCGCCAAGGCGCCCGCGCCGCACGGTCTTGGCCTGTTTGGCACGATGCGCATGGCGCCGACCGTGGCGTTGGTCGCTGCCGCCCCGCCTGCCCTCAAGCCCGCGGTCGTGGCGCTTGCCGACGAGAAAGCCCACGCTCCGCAAGTTCACAAGCCGGTCGTCCGCCCGCGTGAGGATGACGTGCGCCCGCCGCCGCCGTCTGGCCACTACGTCATCCAGGTCAAGGCATTCCGCGACGCGGCCGAAGCGAAGGCGTTTGAGGCGGACCTCCGCGGCAAGGGTCACGCGCCCAAGCTGACGAGCATCGAAGTGCCGGACAAGGGCACTTTCTACCGCGTGCGTCTGGGCCCGTTTGACAGCCTGGACGCCGCGCGCGCTGCGCAGAAGCAGTTTGAGGCCGCGGAAGGCCACATGACTATTCTGCTCGGCGTCCCGTAGCGCCACTTCCATCAGCCCGATCTTCACAACTTTGTCACGGCCTCCGGCACGCGGCCCTCGCCATCCTATTGTCAAAAATGGCCGAACGATCGGCCAAACTGCGAGGTGTTCCATGCCACAGTCCAGTCGTGCCCCGTATTGTGTTGTTGTTGCTGACGGCGCGCGCGCCCGCTTTTTCTGGCTGCACCCGACCCGCGCCCGCTCCGGCGGCAATGGCGTGCTGGAAGAGCGCGTGGGCATCGTCAATGCTGCACATCGCCATCCGATGGCGAGCAGCGACGTGCCCGGGGCGGATCCGCGGCGCGCTGCCTCAGGTGGCGTGGGGCGCAATGACGATGCATCAGAGGCCAACTGGCGGCGTGAGAACGATCGACGGTTCGCCACGCAGATCGTGGACCAGCTGTTGGACTGCTGCCACGAGTGGCACACGCGGTCGGTGATCATCGTCGCGGACAAACGCACGCTGGGGATGCTGCGGCAGAAGACGGACCGTTTGGGCGGTTTGACGATTCGCGAGCTCAGCCGGGATTTGAGCCGGTTTGACGAGACGGCGCTTTACGCACATTTGGGGGCCGCCGGACTGCTGCCCGTGGCGCCGGTTCAGCTGCGCGAACGGCACATCCACTGACCGTCGCGCGGGCGCCAAGGCACTCCCCGCTCCCACCGGTTGCATCCGGCGGTGACTGTGTTATGGCTCCGCCGCCGCTGGAGCGGCTGTGAGTCGCCATGTCCACAACGTCCAAGCCCGCGTCAAAGAAGCAGCGTCCGCACAAGCTCGTGGCCGTGCCCATGCCCGAGAGCCTGCCGGCATCGGCGTGCACGGTGCACCACGATCTGACCGGGATTGCGTTCCAGACGACCGAGGATCTGGAAGTGCTGGAGGCTGTCATCGAGCAGGATCGCGCGGTGCGCAGTCTGGAGCTCGGCCTCACGGTGTCGCGGCCGAACTACCACGTCTACGTCGCCGGACCGTCGGGCACGGGCAAGCGGAGCCAGCTGCGCTCGATGCTCAACCGCGTGGCACCGGGTCGCAAGACGGCGCCGGATTGGGTGTACCTGCACAATTTCGCCAATACGGACGCGCCGATCGCCGTGAGCCTGAAGGCGGGCGACGGCAAGAAATTCAAGAAGATGATGGAGACGCTGCTGCACGAACTGCAAAAGCAGATGCCCGCGGCCTACCATTCGCGCGATCACCAGTCCCGCCTGCAGCACACGTTGGCGATGGGCAACCAACTGTCGACTGACGCGTTTGTGCAGTTGTCCCGCCAGGCGGAGATGATCGGCTTTGTGGTGCGCGCCAACAAGGAAGACGAGCTCATCACGATGCCGATCGTCGATGGCAAGTCGTTGAACGACAAGGAAGTCGTCGCGCTGCCGGAAGAAGAGCGCAAGAAGCTCGACAAGAAGCGCGAGCGCCTGGAGCCGCTGTTCACCGAGTTCGTGCAGTCCAACCGCGAGGTGGAGCAAGGGACGCAGGCGGAGATCGACAAGCTGCAGCGCAAGCTCGCGGAGCGCGTGGCCAAGCCGATTTTCCGGGAAGTGCGCGACCAGTTCCGCTCGGCGGGCAAGAAGCTGTCGGCGTTCCTGGACGCGCTGTACGACGACGTGCTGGAGAATACCGAGCGGTTCCTGCCCGACGAAGGCGAGCCGAAAGAGCCGCCGTCGCGCGAGGGACCGGACACGTACATCGCGTTTCGCGTGAACCTCGTCGTGGATCACAGCGAGACGCACGGCGCGCCGGTGGTGTTCGAATCGCACCCGACGTACTACCGCATGTTCGGCAAAATCGAGCGGCGCGTGGAACAGGGCATCTACTTCACCGACCACATGATGATCCGCGCGGGCAGCTTTGCCAAAGCCAACGGCGGCTTCCTGATTTGCCACGCGGCGGACCTGTTCCAGTTCATGGGCGTCTGGGAAAACCTGAAGGTGACCCTGCGCAACGCGGAGATCGCGATTGAGGATCTCGGGGAAACGGCGGGCATCCTGCCGACCAGCGGCCTGAAGCCTGAGCCGATTCCGCTGACGTTGAAGCTCGTGCTCATCGGCGGCAATTCGCTGTATCACGCGCTGTACCGCGCCGACGACGACTTCCGCAAGATCTTCCAGGTCAAGGCGGACTTTGACCACGAGATCCGCGCCAACGTCGACTCCGTGCGGAACTACGTGCGGTTCATCGCGACGGCGGTGCGCAACAACGGCTGTCGACCGGTCGAGCGCGATGCGGTCGTGGCGGTGCTGGAGCACGGTGCGCGGCTCGTCGATTCGCAGAAAAAGCTGACGATGCGGTTCAACCAGATTTCCAACCTGCTCGTGGAAGCCGATTGGGTCGCCGGGCGCGCGCGGGCCAAGCAGATCAACCGCAAGCACGTGGAGAAGGCGATTGCGCAGCGCGCCATGGCGTCGTCGCTCATCGCCGACAAGATGCACGAGGACCAGCTCGACGGCCAATGGCTGATGGATTCGACGGGATCGGCGGTCGGCGTGATCAACGGCCTCGCTGTGCTGACCGTGGGCGAGCACCAATTCGGTCGGCCGTTCCGCGTCACCGCCCGCGCGTTCTCGGGCACGCAGGGCATCGTCAACATCGAGCGCGAAGTCGCGATGTCCGGGGAGATTCACGACAAGGGCGTGCAGATTCTGTCGGGCTTCCTTGGCGATCGCTTTGCCCAACGGCGGCCGCTTTGTCTGACGGCGACGGTGACGTTCGAACAGAACTACGGTGAGGTCGACGGCGATTCGGCTTCGAGCACCTGGCTGTACGCGATCCTGTCGGCTGTGTCGCAAGTGCCGATCGCCCAAGGCATCGGCGTGACCGGGTCGGTCAACCAGCTCGGGCAGATCCAGCCGATCGGCGGCGTCAACGAGAAGATCGAGGGCTTCTACCGCTTCTGCGCGGCGAACAAGCTGACCGGCCGCCAGGGCGTCATCATCCCGTGGCAGAACGTCCAGCATCTCGTGCTGCACAAGGACGTGCGGGACGCGATCGACAAGAAGAAGTTCAACGTCTGGCCGGTGCGCACCATTGAGGAAGGGATGGAGGTGCTCACGGGCATCCAGTCAGGCCATGTGCAGCGCGACGGCAAGTATCCGCCGGGGACGGTCATGCGCGCGGTGGCAGACCACCTGGACGTGCTGCGGTCCCACAGCGTAGGTCCACAGAGCCGGACGACGTCCCACGGGCGCGGGGGCCAGCGGCGCTCAGCGCTGGACGTCGGCGAAGATGACGACGGCGAAATGCAGGACTGGAACGACTAGCGCGACGGCGAGCTTCAGAACCACATGTAGCGCAGGGTCAGGCTGCCGAGGAAGCCGTTGCTGGCGGTGCCAACCGAATCCGTGTCGCGCTGGAAAGTGAATGAGCTCAGCAGCTTCCAGTTCTTGTTGAACTTGTAGGCGACCTTGAGCGTCGTTGCGGCGAGGCCGCCGCCGTCGTCGACGTAGCGGCCGATGGCTTCCGTCAGCGCGATCTTCCAGCCGTTGGCGTGCCAGGCGCCGCCAAATTGGGTGTTGAAGCGGAACGCCGAGAGCGGGATGCCTTCACCATATTCCACGCCACTCGCGCCGCCGCGTGGACCGACGACCGCCGTGCCGCGCGACGCGATCGAGAATACCCCGACTTCATTGGGATCTTTGCTGTAGACGTAGTAGGTCGCGCCGAGAATCGCGTCCCAATTCTCGTACATCGTCTCCGTCGCCGACAGC
>CAINLT010000126.1 GCA_903850505.1 uncultured Myxococcales bacterium
CACACGGAACGCGACAACGCTGAACGCCTCGCCGTCATGGAAGCGCGCATCGCTGAAGTGGACGTGCGCCGCGCCAAGGTCACCGCGCCTATCGATCAGGCGATCGTCACGCGCTACGCCCGCATTTCCAAGGCGCGCGACGGCATCGCGGTGGTCGCGGTCAAGGACGGCGGTTGCTCCGGCTGCAACATGCAGCTCCAGCCGCGCTTCGTCGAGAACATCCTGCGGGCGTCCAGCCTGTCGGCCTGTCCGCACTGCTCGCGCTACCTGTACCCGTCGACGATGATCGACGCGGACGGCGGCATTGTCGCGCTGTAGCAGCTCCTGAACCTCATGAAGATCGCGGCGATTTGCGGGCCGACGGCCTCGGGCAAGACTGCGCTTGCGGTGGCCCTGCGTCGCGATTTTGGCCTGCCGGTCGAGATGGTGAGCGTGGACGCGCTGCAGGTGTACACGCGCCTGGACGCGGGGACCGCGAAACCGACGCCTGAAGAACGCGGGCAAATTCCGACGCATCTCGTCGATATCGTGCCGCCCGAGGCGCCGATGAACGCCGCGCTGTGGGTTGAGCACGCGGAGCGCGCGATCGCGGACGTGCACGCGCGCGGGGCGTGGCCGCTGCTGGTGGGTGGCACGGGGCTGTATCTGCGCGCGCTGCTGCGCGGTCTCGCGGCGATCCCGGAGGTGCCCGCAGCGGTGCGCGAGGCGCTGGCGTTCGAGCACGCGGAGCGCGGCGCTGATGCCCTGTGGGCCGAATTGCAGCGCGTCGATCCCGCGTACGCCGCCCTGACGCCGCCGCAGAATCGCCAGCGGTTGCTGCGGGCGCTGGAAGTCTACCGCCACACGGGCCAGCCTTTCTCCGCTTTTCACGCCGAGCACCGAGCGCAGGCTGACCGTCACGCGTGTTTCCGCATCAGCCTGGAGCCGCCGCGCGACGTGTTGCACGCCCGCATCCGCGCCCGCGCGCTGGCGATGGCCGAGCCGCTGCTCCAGGAAGTCGCCGCGCTGCGGGCGTCGGGCGTTGCGGAGACTGCGCCAGGTCTGCAGGCGATCGGCTACCGCGATGCGTGGCTGGCGACGGAAGATTTGGGCAATCCGGGATTTTTTGCTGAACGGCTGGTCGCGGCCCATCTTGCCTACGCCAAGAAACAGGCGACGTGGTTCCGCAACAACCCCATGGAATTGCGCGCGGTTGACGTCGACGTCGCGGACGTGGCAAATGCGCTGCGCCGGTGGTTTGACGCCGCCTGAATTGCCGGTCAAGTTCAGGCGTTTCTCTTGCGAGGACCGCCCAAGGCGACTACGCTTCCGGGGTCGTTGGGTTCTGCGATGAGGCTACCCATGTGTGTGTTGAAGTTGAGCAAGTTTCGTTCCCTCGTGGTGACCGTTGCGTCGTTTGCGTCGTTGCTGGCTGTGACCGCCGTCGCGCAGACGCCAGAGACTTCCGCGCCCGCGCAGCCTGATCCGAACGTCCATGCGGGCGAGTCTGCCGATCGCGCCGCTGAACGCCTGAATGAAGAGGGCAAGAAGCTCGTGGCGGCTGGCAAGTATGAGGAGGCGCTCGACAAGTTCCGCGCGTCGCTCAAGCTGTTTCCGCTCTCCAACGCGATCTTCAACATCGGCTCGATGCTCTATACGCTCAAGCAGTATGAAGACGCGCACCCGTACCTGGAACAGACGCTCAAGGCGCCGCTCGATCCGCGCCAGCGCGAGATTGTGCTGAGCTATCTGGAGAACGTCGGCCAAGCGCTGCGTTTGAGCCACGCGCCGACGCTTGTGGAGTCCAATCCGCCGGGCGCGACGGTGACGATCAACACCAAAGAACTGCCGTTCGTCACGCCGACGCGCATCATGGTGCCGTTTGGCACGACTGACGTGACGGTGCAGGCGGCGGGCTTCAAGCCGCAGACCGTCGTCGTGACGTCCTCGCGGCAGAATCTGCCCAAGGATATCCGCGTGCGCCTGGAGCGCGATGAGCCGGACGCGCCGGCGAGCGTGCGGTGCCCCCAGGGCGCGGACGTGTTCATCGACGGCACGATGCGCGGCTTTGAGCTGGTGCGCGACCGTTTTCTTCTCGGCCAGCACGTCGTGCGCTGTGGCAAGACCATGGAAACGAAGGCGTTTGAGCGCGCGATCCTGATCCGCTCGGGCGCCAATGCGTATGACTTCAGCAACGTGACGAAGTAGCCAACCGTGACCTTTCATCCGACCCAGAACCCGCTCGGTGTCCGGCGGGTGCTTGAGCCAGCGGGCGCCCTGCCGCAAGCGGCGCTGCGCCTGGATGCCGCGCTGCCGGCGTTCCTGGATGAGGTTGTCCTCGACGTCGAGACGCTGAACATCGACGCGGCGTCCTTTGTGCAGATGGAAGGCGTGCACGCCGCTGGTGGTCCGACCGTCGCCGCGCAGATCACAGCGATCGTCGCCGAGCGCGGCAAGATGCAAAATCCGGTGACCGGCTCGGGCGGCATGCTGCTCGGTCGCGTGCGCCAGAAAGGCCCGCAGTACGCCGGTCCGCTGGCGGCCGCGCACACAGGCGAACGCGTCGCGACGCTCGTTTCGCTGACGCTGACGCCGCTGCAACTGCACGAGATTCTGGAAGTTGTACCAAGCGCCCATCAAGTGCACGTCCGCGCTACGGCGATCCTGCCGTCGAGTGCGCCCGCCGCGCTGGTGCCCGACGACTTGCCGCCGTCCCTGGTGTTGGCGGTGCTGGACGTCTGCGGCGCGCCGGCACAAGTTGCGCGGATGGTCGTGGACCTGCCGCGAAACGGCCACCTGCTGTGCATCGGCGCGGGCAAGGCGGGCACGCTGGCGCTGGCGGCGGCGCGCGAGACGCGGCCGGATCTGCGGCTCTGGGCGATTGACCGCTACGCGCAGCCGCTGCAGGAAGTGGCGGCGGCCGGACTCTGCGACGGTTATGCTGCCCTGGACGCGAGCGATGCGCTGGCCGTGCGCGAGACGGTGCTGCGCTGGACGCAGGGCCAGCTGTGCGACGCCGTGGTGCAGATGGCCAGCCTCCCGAATACGGAGATGGCGGCGATCCTCGCCTGCCGGTCGCGCGGCGTCTGTCTGTACTTCAGCATGGCGACGAGCTTCGCGCAGGTCGCGTTGGGCGCAGAAGGCGTCGGCGCGGACGTGGATTTGCTGATTGGCAATGGCTATTTGCAGGACCACGCGGCAATGGCGCTGGACCTCGTGCGCCGGCAGGACAAGACGCGCGCGCTGCTGTCGCGGCGGTTGGGTCTGACGCCGTAGTTGGCGATCGCGCGTTCCCGCCTGCGCGCGGCGGACCGACGCCTGCGATCGCCGCTGACAGCCCGGACCGCGGACGCTTCCGCTCCCGAATAGCCTGATCGATCCCAGAACTTCACAAAAACCCGTGATTCTACCGCTTGACTCTCCGCATTGGACGAACGAACACTCGTTCGCGACGGACGCCGTCAGGCTTGTTTGAACCGTGCGGGCGCCCCGAAAAGAGCTTCATCTGCCCGCGCGGCAGTCTGGAACGGGCATGATCGTATTGACGGGTGCAAGTGGCCACATTGGAACCAATCTCGTGACGGCCTTGCTGGCGCGTGGCAAGCGCGTGCGGGTGGTCGAATACGTCCCCAACGACGGTTTGGCGGGCCTGCCGGTCGAGCGCGTGCCCGGCGATGTCCGTTCGCCGCAGACCCTGCGCGACGCCATGGCGGGCGCGCATACGGTCATCCACCTGGCCGGCCACATCTCGATCGGGAAGCATGACGCCGCGCAGTTGGGGCCGGTCAACATTCAGGGCGCACACAACGTCGCGCAGGCCTGCGTCGATACTGGCGTGCAGCGGTTGGTGCACTTTTCGTCCATTCACGCGCTGACGCCGTTTCCGCTGGACCAGCCGGTGGATGAAGACCGCGCCTTCACGTCCCACAAGCACGCGCCGCGCTATGACCGTTCCAAGGCCAAAGGTGAGCAAGCCATCCAGGCGATCGCCGCCAAGACCGGACTGCACGTCGTCACGATCCTGCCGAGCGGCGTGATTGGGCCCAACGACACGCGGCCGTCGGAGATGGGGCGCATCCTCGTTCGGTTGGCCAACGGCAAGCTGGCGGGCCTGGTGAACAACGCCGGCTTCAACTGGGTCGATGTGCGGGACGTCGTTGCCGGGACACTGACGGCGATGGATACCGCGCCTGCGGGTTCGCGCTATCTGCTGGCGGGCGAAAGGCGGGACATCGTGCACATCGCGGAGGAGATCGAGCGCCTCGGCTTTGCCCGAGCGCCGCGGCTGCGCGTGGGCCTGAACTTGGTCCGGCGGATGGCGCCGTTCTCGGCCGCGCTGGTGCGGACCTTTGGCGGGCGCCCGCAAGTCACGCCGGATTCGATCCACGCGCTGCTGCACCACCAGGACGTCAGCACGGAGAAGGCGCAGCGCGAACTGAACTACCGCCCGCGGCCGTTCGCGGAGACGCTGCGCGATACGCTCGATTGGTTCGTCGAGAGCGGCCACGTGGCGCCGCCACGGCGGGCACCGCTGCTTTTGGCGCAGTGACGCGGCTTTCCGTTGGCGCAGACGCTACGGGCAGCGCGGATCCGCCGATTGCACGACCGCGATGGTGTCCGCGTTGAACGGCAGCGGCGCGCACCCGTGGGTCTCTTCGCAGATCAAGTCGAATTTCGGATCCGCCTTGTTGTGGCAGCTGAAGCAGTTGCCTTTGAACTGGTTGACGACGTTCGTCGTGCCGCGCTGCAGGATCTGCGTGCTCGTCGCGTCGGTGGCGAGCGAGAAGAACTCCCAGTCGTCGGAGTCGGCGCTGAAGCCGGCATAGCGCTTGACCATCGCCTCGTTGGGGATGAGCTGGATGATGGTGCCGACCGGGTAGTGGCCGCCGGCCGCGTTGTTGGCGACAGCGACCGCTTCGTCGAGTTTGCCCAACGGGTTGGTCAGATAGAAATTGCGGACCTTCTTGCCCTTCAAGATGCACGTGAAGTCGCCGGCCTGGGCGTTGAAGTCGGTGCCAGCTGCATCGCTCGTGGCGTCGATGGCGCTGATGTCCGCGGCGCTGACGTCCGCCGCAGCGTCGCTGACGGTCGTTTTGGCGCCACATGCGGCGAGGGAGAGGAGCAGGCAGAACGGGGCGAAACGCGACATGGCGGACCTTGGTTGCCGCAAAGCGCGGAGGCGCGGAGCTTGCAGGCTGGGGTCTGAGCGGTCAACGCCGCCGGACACAAGTGCCGGACGTTCCTCGCGCTTCCCGTCTACCGCGGCGGCAGTTGCTGTACCAGAAAGCCCGCAACCTGGCTGGGCAATGTGCCGGCGCCAAAGCCCGCATCGAAGCCGAGTTCCAGCGCGACCTGGTGGCTCAGCCGCGGCCCGCCGCAGATGAACAGCACGTCCTGCCGCACGCCGTCCGCCTCGGCCAGGTCGATCAGCGCCGCGAGGTTGGACCGATGGCAATCCTTCTGCGTCACGATCTGGCTCACGAGGATCACGTCCGCCTGGAACGCCCGCGCCTCTTGCAACAGCCGCTCGTTGGTGACCTGCGCGCCGAGGTTCTTGACGCTCAGGCAGTGGTAGGCCTCCAGGCCCTTGTCGCCGTTGTAGCCCTTGACGTTGAGGATCGCGTCGATGCCGACCGTGTGCGCGTCGTCCCCCGTGCACGCGCCGAGTACCCGCAGCCGGCGGGTGAATTTCTGCGCCGCCAGCGCCTCGATCGCGTCCTTGCCGAGCTGGGCCGTTGCCATCTTGGTCACGCGCAGTTGCGTCGTGTCCACGGTGTGCGGCGAGCGGGCGTACACGACGAGATACGTGAAGCCCTCGCCCAGATCGTGGGCGTGATAGACCTGCGGCGCTTCCAAGCCCATCTGCCGGCACAGCTGCCGCGCCGCTTCCTTGGCTTCTTCGCCAAACGGCACCGGCAGGGAGAATGACAGCATGATCTGGCCGTCGTTCAGCGTGTCCCCGTACGCGCGCACGTGCTTGGGATCGATCGCGCTCATGGCTGCGCCTCGCCTGCGGCCGGAAGTTGGCCGAGCGCCTCCAAGGCGGCCGTGATGGCGTCCGCCGTCGGGTCCCAATAGGCCGCGTCCTTGACGAACACGCCGTCCAAGCCGCGCCCGCCCGTCGGCGATCGCGCGATCTCGGCAAAATGCCCGCGCGCCAAGCCGGCCATCAGGCCCTCGCGCGCCATTTCTTCCAGCAGCACAACCGCATCAGTCAGCACATGCCGCGCCCGCGCTTCCAGCTTGCCGCCCGGTTCCACGCGCAGTTCCGTGCCCAGGCTCATCGCCCCGCCAAACACAAGCTGCGCCGACTCCAGCGCCAGATAGCGATCGTGGATGTGCGGCGTGTGCATCGCCTCGGTATTCATGCCCAGCAGTTGGATGCCCTGACCGGTCAGCACGCCGACGAAGTTGAACAGCGCGTCCTGCACGTGCCCGCGCCAGATATTGCCGGTCATGTGCTTGGTCGGCGGCATGTATTTCAGCGGCGCGCCCGGAAACAGGTGGCGGATCAGCGCGGCGTGGGCGATTTCCAGCAGCAGCGCGTCCGGCCGCAGCGGGTCGATCTCCATCGCGTGGCCAAGGCCCAGTTGGTCGGTCTGCAGGCCGGCCTGTCGGGCCAGCGCTTCGTTGATCAGCGTCGATGCCACGACCGTGTGCGCGGCATCGACGGCATCCGCGGTCGTCAGGTAGTTGTCTTCGCCGGTGTTGATGATCAGGCCCGCGAGCGCGGAGATCCGCCGGCTCACGCGCTGGTCGCACAGCGTCCGCTGCATGTTGATGTCGCGAAACAGGATGCCGTAAAGCGCGTCGTTCAGCATCATGTCCAGGCGCTCGAGCGCGCCCATCGCGGCGATCTCCGGCATGCACAGACCGGACGCGTAGTTGCACAGGCGAATGTAGCGGCCGAGCTCAGCGCCCACTTCATCCAGCGCCGTGCGCATGAGGGCGAAGTTGGCCTGCGTGGCAAAAGTGCCGCCAAAGCCCTCAGTCGTCACGCCTTCCGGCACGTAATCCAGCAGCGACTGGCCGGTTGAGCGAATGACCGCGATGACGTCCGCGCCTTGCCGCGCGGCCACACGCGCCTGCACCACGTCTTCGTGGATGTTGCCGCTTGCGACGATCACGTACTTCAGCGGCTGCACGCCCTGGCCGAGCTTGCCGATCAGCGCCTCGCGCTCATGGCGCCGCGCGAGGATGCGCGCCACGCCCGCCTGCGCGAGGGCATCGCCGATCGCCCGCACTTCAGGCACCACGTCGAGGCAATCAGCGTGCGCCCGCAGATCCACGCGGTCTGCCGCCACCGCTTCTGCCAGCGCCTGCGCATCCAGGCCGGTCAGCGCCATCGCCCGACAAAATGGCCGCGCCACGCCGCCCGTCAGCAGCCCGGCCGTATGCAGCGCCATGACGACGCGGTTGGCCAGCGGTTCGCCATCTGCCGTCGCACCCGTCACGCCAAAAAGCCGCAGCACGGTGCGCTCGATCGCCAGGGTCGATTGCCCCGCGAGGCGCTCCTGCACTTCCGCAGCGATTTGCCGGGCGAGCGATCGGGCGCGCGCCACGCTTGCGCTGTCCAGATCCAGAGGCGGGCAGCCAAAGCCCTGCGGAATCGGCGCAAAGGTGGCAACAAGCTCAGACATCGCGTTTACCACTCGGAGGCGGGCACGGCGCACGGCTTGCCGCCGCATTCGTCGATGATCTCGCCGGTGTCAAAGAAGTGGCCCATCTGCGCCATGTGCGCCTTGCTGCGGCGCGGGCACTCGTGCGGATCCTTGCCGGTTTTGTTGGGCATGTTGCCGGGCTTGGCCCAGTCGATGCCGCAGTTCCAGCTGACAACGGCCGAGCCGGTGTATGGATACGCTTGTGGCGCGATGCCAAACAGGTCCTTGCCCCAGTTGACCATCAGCTTCAGGTCGACGCCCGAGCGCGCGGCGATTTCCATCGTCACCGGCGCGACCTGATGGTCGCCTACCGCGATGTCCGCCAGCACCGTGTGCGCGGGCGTGTTGGCGTGCGGCTTGGACGTCATGTGCGCGTAATGCGTCACGGAATCCACGGAATCCCACAGCAGCTGGATCGCCGAGAGCAGCACGATCTGGTCGCGCGTGTCCGGGTAGTAGCCGCGGATCAGCGCGAAGAACGTCTCAAAATCCGCCGAACGCTGCAGCAGCGTCGAGTAGTTGTTGCCCACCACGCCGACCGCGCCGCGCGTCACATCCGTCGACAGCGCCAGCACCGTGCCGCCAAAGATGCCGCCCTGCGAATTGCCGTAGTAGTGCATCCGCGCCTTGTCGACCGCGAGCTTGGCCGCCGCCGCCTTGACCTCGGGCAGATCCGCCAACTGCTGGCGCATCGCCCGCTGCAGAAGCACGTACTCCAACATGCCCTGGTGGAGCTTGTCCGGCAGCGTCGCGAAGTTGGTCATTCCGGCGAGCGCCATCAGGATCTCCGGCACTTCATACTGGGACATGCCGTACATGTTCGCCGCGTACAGGATCAGGTGGCTCTGCGTCGCCAGCTTGCCCAGGTAGCCGCTCTCAACCTCGCCCGCATCGCCGTTCAAGCCGTGGCCGTACTCCATCAGGCCATGCGGCGTGCCGTCCAGCGCTGAACGCGGAATCCGCACGATGAAGGACGGATCGCGCCAGCCATTTTGCACCGGCATGCCATCGGGTCCCAGGTTCAGGAAGTGCATCGCCAGCGCCTCGTCGTTGCGCATGTACGACGGCACGTGGAAAGTGCCTTTGATTTCAATGCCGATGTTCTCGTCGTCTTCCATCGTGACGATCGTCACGTCCTTGACGGTCAGGATCGCGCCCTTGTCGCCGAGGAGCTTCTGGGCGTCGTCGCGCATATGCAGCAGGCGGCCATGCTCAGCGTCCGTCGACGCGGTCACGAAGTCCCACGCGAGGATGAGCTCGTCCTTCTTGACGCCTTCCCCGCCCAGAATCGCAAAGATGTCGTCAAACTTGGCCTGGCGATCGCCGATCGTCGTGCCCGCCGTTGCGCCCGACTTCAGCAGCTCAAACGCCGGCGCGCCGGTGAACGCCTTGCCGGTCGTATCCTTGAGGCCGCGCACACCCACGACGTACCGCGTCGCTTCGTTCAGGATCACCAGCGGGCGCACGATGAACATTTGCTTGGTCAGGTCCGCCTCCGTGCTGTCCACTTCGACGAAGTACGGCACGTGGCGCGTCACCTTGCCGCCCACGACTTCCAGCAGGACGATCTTCGCGCTCGCATCCACGGAACCCGCGGGCGTCGCTTCGCCCGGCAGACCGGTCAGGTCCACGTTTGGCCACTGCATGAGCAGCGCGGTGCCGGCGCCATAGCCGTCGAGAATCGTGTACGGCGCGGCCGCCATGCCCTGATCGCCGGAATTCTTGGGCAACGTTGTCTCGCCAAACTGCAGGCGATAGCCGGTCTTGGTCTTGGCGTCTGCCACCAGGTACTGATTGGACGGCCAAGGCAGCGCGCAATGCGCCGGATGGATGGGATCGCAGTCGTGATTCGGCCAGTCAAACGGCGTCGTGAGGGCGGCGGTAACGTCGCTCGTCGTGGCGGCGTCGTCGGTCGATGTCGACGACGTGGTCGCCGTGCCGCAAGCGGTTGCGAACAGGCACACAACACTGAAGACGCGGGGGAAACGAGAGAACAGCATGGCGAACCTGAACGTCAGCAAAGCGCCGACAAAGTCGGGGCAGGATACCCGACGCAGCGCCCGTTGGCATGACGCGCCGCGTCAAATGCACGACAAGCGGCCGACCTTGCCGTATTCTCCGACCATGGCGCTGCCGCTTCCCGACCTCACCTTGCCGCTCCCCGACGCCGCTGCGTCGCTGCGTCGCGTGTTGGCTGGCGTGACCCGCGCCCATTCCGACGCGCTGCGGCAAGTGGCCGTGCGGCACGATCGCCATCTGGCGCATGTGCTCGCGGTGCTGGAAGCGGCCGGCGTGCTGCGGCCGTTGCTGTTGCGGCCCAACGTCAGCGTGCTTGCCCGCGTCTGGCTGGCAGTGCCCGACCAGCGCCCGCTCCTGCGCGACCGCCTGATCGCCGCGTTGGCCACCGAGGCCGCGCTGCTGGGTCGATTGCCGGAGCCGATCGACGTCCCGCCCGTCGCGGTGGGGCTGGCGCGGCTGGGCTGGCGGATCGAGCCGCATGACGCCACCGCGCTGCGCATTGCCCAGGATGGCCTGTACATGCAGACGCCCGCGGGGCCGCTGGCGTTGTCGTTTGACGCGCTGGCGCCGCTGGATGCGCCCGTCCGCATTTGGCCGGCCTACGTCCCGTTTCATCCCGCGCTGCCCAACGCGCGCCTCGCGTTGGCGGACGACAATCCGCTGCCGATTTTCTACGATCATCCCAAGCGCCGTGGCAACGTCGTGAGCCTGGGCGATCAGCCGCAGCAAGCGTGGCTGGACCAGTTGGCGTTCGCCGTCGATCACATCGCCGCGCACCTGCCTGCGCTGCTGGACGAGATGCGCCTGCTGCTCGGCCACGTCGTGCCGGTGGGTTTTCTGGAGGAGGATCACCAGTCGGCGAGCTATCCGCACGCGCTGGGCACGATCTACCTGACCCTGCATCCGCGGCCGATGATGATGCTGGAGGCGCTGATCCACGAGTTCCAGCACAACAAGCTGCACGCGCTGATGCAGCTGGGGCCGCTCCTGGTCGGCGATGAGGACTTGCGCGTGGCCTCGCCCGTGCGGCCGGATCCGCGGCCGTTGCGCGGGGTGCTGCTGGCGGTGCACGCGTTCCTGCCGGTTGCCGACCTGTACCGGCGGCTGGTGGCGGCGGACGATCCGTTGACGCACGAGCACTGGTTTGCGGAACGCTACGCGGCGATTCGCGCGACCAACCGCGCCGCGTGGCTGACCGTCGAGAAGCACGCCAAGTGGTCGCCGCTGGCGTTGGGACTCGCGGAAGAACTCGCGCGGCTGGACCGCGCCCTGTCGGAGCCGTGAATCATGCAAGTGCTGTACGCCGACAATCACCTGCTGGTGGTCTACAAACCGGGCGGCATTCCGGTGCAGGCCGATGCGTCGGGTGACGAAGACCTGCTGACGCAGGGCAAAGCGTGGATTCGCCGGGAGAAGAACAAGCCGGGGGACGTGTTTCTCGGGCTGGTGCATCGGCTCGATCGCCCGGCGCGCGGCGTGGTGGTGCTGGGGCGGACGTCCAAGGCAGCGGCGCGGCTGTCCCTGCAGTTTCGCGAGCACACGCTGGAGAAAATCTACCGCGTGGCGGTGCACGGCAAGCCCAAGGCGGCGAGCGGGACGCTGCGCGACTGGCTCGATTCCGACGAGCGCGGCAGCCGGATCGTGGCGCCGGGCCGCGGCAAGGAGAGCGTCCTGGACTACCGCGTGCTGCAAAGCGACGGCGCGCGGTCGCATCTGGAAGTGACGCTGCACACCGGGCGCAAGCACCAGATTCGCTGTCAGCTCGCGGCGCTTGGCCACCCTGTGCTGGGCGATCTGCGCTATGGCGCCCCGCAGCCGCTGGCGGACCGGTGCATCGCGCTGCTGGCGTACCGGCTGACCTTGACGCATCCGACGACGCAGGAGCGCATGACGTTCCTCGCGCCGGACGTGGTGGGCTGGCCGTACGATCCGCGCGGTTGATTACGGCAGCAAATCCCGCAGCAGCACATCGAGGCGATCGACTTGCGCCGGCGCCAGCCACGAGGCCAGACCCTCGAGCGCGCGCGGCTGCGCTTGCAGGCACGTCCGCAGGATCGCCGCCGAACGCGCGCGATCCGCGCCGTCATCAACCACGCCCGCGCCGAGATCCCGCACCAGTTGCGCGGCGTCGCAGTTCTCCGGTCCGCACAGCAGGATCGGACAACCCGCGCTCAGGATCTCAAAAAGCTTGCCCGGATAGCTGTAATCCGTCCGCGCGGAAACGGACACGATGCCCGCCGCCGCGCCGCGGTACAGGTCCATCGCCAGCCGGCTGGGCAACTGGCCGCGGTCGTCCAGCCAGGCCGTCACGCCGTGCTGCTCGGCCGCCTGGCGCAGCTCCGCACTGTGCGGTCCGGCGTAGGTCAACTGCAGCTTGTCGGGCGGATACGCGTCCCGCAGGTCGGCGATCGCCGCCAGCACGCTGTCCAAGCTGCGCTCGTAGGCCAGCGACCCCGCGTATACAAGCCGCAGCGGGTGATCGCGCGGCTGCGGCGCGGCGGGCGGCGGGGTGTCCAAGCCGTTGGGCAGGAATTCCACCGGCCCCGTCGTGCGCGCGGCGAGCCAACGCGTCATCGTCGGCGTCACGGCGAGCACCAGCGCGGCTTGCCGCAGGATCCGGTTCTCCAGGCTCCGGTGCAGCGCGATCTCGGCCCGCGGATACGCCCGCGCCAGGCCGTAGCTGGCATCGGCCGTCATCACTTCCGTCCACGGATCGCGGTAGTCCAGCACCAGCTTGGCACCACACAGCTTCGCCGCCAGCGCGCCGATCAGCGCGTCGGTTGGCGGCGGCAGCGTCGCCAGCACGATGTCAAAACGTCGGCCGTGCAACTGCGCCAGGGCCAACGGCAGCCAGCCCGCATACTCGTCGGGGAATTCGACCTGCTGCAGCAGGCCGCCCAGCTTGCGCCGCCATTTCGTCCGCGAAGTCGGCGGCGCGGCCGGCGCGCTTTGGGCCGTCTGGGGCGCTTGATCGCGCTTCAGCCACACGCGCGGCATCACGGCATGGCTGCGCAGGACCTCGACGCCCGGCGCATCCGGTCCCGGCGGATCCAGCGGTTTCATGTACTCCGGATGCAGCGTCGCGACCGTCACCTGCCAACCGCGCGCCACGAGTCCGGCCGCCATGCGCGCAGGCCGACGCCCGCCGATCAGGCGCGATGGCGGATAGGTGCCCGTGATGATCAGGATGGATGGCATCGCCGGCTACTGCGGTCCCGGCTGCTGGAACAGGATCGCGGTAGACGTGGCGAATTCGCCAGTCTTCTCCATGGTCCCGTCGATCGACTGCAGACAAGCCTGCCCCTTGCGGCCAGGACCAAAGCGCACATTGCCTGCCGATGGAGTTCCTGCCGCGCCTGTCATGCCGTATTTGCCCTGCGGATGCCTTGCCGCGCTGCGCCAAGAGTGCGCTGCTGCTGTGGCAGGGTCAAGATCGGGTGGAAGTGCCTGTCGCCGCCGCTGCGCAATGCTGTTACCTTCGCCGCACCGGCGCGGTCGGCGGAGTCAGCATGTGTGGCATCAGCGGTTTCGTCGATTTCCAGCGCCTCGTCGGCAACGCTCCGTGGCAGCCGGCTGATCTCCACCTCGCCGAGCAGTTGCGCGACGGCATGGCGCAACGCGGTCCTGACGGCGCCGGCCAATGGCACGTGCCCGGCGTCATCCTGAGCCAGCGCCGCTTGGCGATCCTCGATCTCAGCCCCGACGGCGCGCAGCCGATGATCGGCCACGACGGCGCGGCCCTCACTTTCAACGGTGAAATCTACAACTACATCGAATTGCGCGCGGAGCTGCAGAAGCTCGGCTGCACGTTTCGCTCAACCGGCGACACGGAAGTCCTGCTGGCAGCGCTGCAGACCTGGGGGCCGGACGCGACGCTCCCCAAGCTGCGCGGCATGTTCGCGTTTGCGTACTGGAACGCCGCCGATCATTGCCTGTTCCTCGCCCGCGATCCAATCGGCAAGAAGCCGCTCTACATTTGGCACAATGGCGCGCAGTTGGCGTTTGCGTCGTCGCTGTGGCCGCTGACGGGCTGGCTGCGCGCGCAACATCACGCGCTGACGATTGACCCGGTCGCGATCGAGCATCACCTGGCGGGGGGCTACATCGCGGCGCCGCGCACGGTTTTTTGCGAAGTGCAGAAGCTGCGCGCGGGCGAGGCGTGGCGCGTGGATGCGCAAGGCGTGCACCGGCGGCCCATCGAGCCCGTGCCGTTCGCGGAGCCCGGCGAGCGCCTCGAGGCATCGACGCTGGACCAGCTGGAATTCCTCCTGCAGCGCGCGGTCGAGCGGCGGCTGCGGAGCGACGTGCCGGTGGCGACGTTCCTGTCGGGCGGCATCGATTCCAGCCTCATCACCGCGATGGCGGCGCGGCTGCATCCGGGCATCACGGCGTACACGGTGCGGACCGGCGACGGCCAGGAAGACGAGCTGGAGATGGCGCGTCGCGTCGCCAAGCACACGGGCGTGAAGCACGAGGTGCTGGACATCGGCCACGCGGAGCTGGACCTGGTGCCGACGCTCGTGCGGCATTACGGCGAACCGTTTGGCGACTCCAGCGCGCTGCCGACGTGGCTCATCGCCCACAAGGCGGGTGCGCATCACCGCGTGGTCCTGACGGGCGACGGCGGCGATGAAGTCCAGGGCGGCTATCCGCGGACGCAGATGTTCGCCCTGCGGCACCTGATTCACGACGTCGCGCACGTGCCCCACGTTCCGCTGCCGAGCGAGAATCCGGGCCTGACTGGGCGCGCTGCATCGCTGTGGTTCCGCGGTTATCGGCTGATAACACCGGGTGCGGCGGCCATTACGGCGCAAGCGGACGGACTGCATCACCTGCACGCGTGGTTCGCGCCCGACGTGCGACGGCGGCTGGCGGAGGATGGCTGGCAGGCGCAGGTCGCGCGCACGTTCGCGGCGTTTGCTACGCACAACCAACTGGATCGCTGCCTGGCGCTGGAGTTCCGCCTGTACCTGCCGGAGGACTTGAACGTCAAAGTCGACGTCGCGACGATGGGCCACGCTGTGGAAGCGCGCGCGCCGCTCCTGGATCGCGATTTCACGGACGCGTGCTGGCAGGTGCGCGCCCACGATCGCGTGCGGCCGTGGCAAACCAAGCGCATCCTGCGGGCACTGCTGGCGAGGCGACTGCCGCCCGAGGCGCAGATACAGCGCAAACAGGGTTTTTCCGTGCCCATGGCGCGCTGGATGGCTGACGGCGATCGCCAACAGGCCTTGGCTGGGCGCCTGCGCGCGGGGCTGCCGGGGTTGCCGTGGTTCGATGGCGAAGCGGCGGCGGCGGGCTTCCTGGCGCGGGCGCGCGCGGGTCAGGACGTGGGCACGCTGGGTTTCCGGCTGCTGTGGTTGGCGGAGTGGGCCGAGCAGAACGCGCGGCTGACTGGACCCCAAGCGCCCTAGATGCTTACGGTTTGGGCGCCAGCGTTGGCACTGCGGCTTCAATCGGCCCGCCCGCGGGCGTCCGCTCCACTTCGCCCGCCGTCAGCGCGCTGCGTTCTGGCCGCACCGTCAGGTTGCGAAACCGGGCGCGCGCCTGCGAGACGTGAATGCCAAAAAGCGAGTAGGTGTCGCGATCCACGCGCATCGCCAGCGCTTCACGCCCCGCCACTTCCACGCGCAGCACGTGGTTGATGACGGACACGCGCAGGTGCCGCCACTTGCCGATCGGGATGTCCGCCCACGCCTGCATCAGCGGTTCCAGCATGCTCGCCGACGACGCGCGCCGCAGCAGGACGGCGTCGCGCGACACGTCGATCAGGAAGTAGTACGGGTATTCGCCGTGGAAGTTGTTGCCGAGGATCATGCCCGCGGTGCCGCGCGCGAGGTTGAGATCGAGGTCAAAGCTGAAGTCGCCGACCGGCAGCTCCGACTTGATGAGGTAGTTGTGGTTGCTGTTGCCGGTCGCCTGGATCTCGCCGCCCACGACCTGCCATTGGCCGCCTTCGTGCACCGCCCAGTCGTCGACGCTCTGGCCATTGAACAGCCGCACGTCGCCGTCGGGCACCTGTGCGCGCTCAGCGATGTAGGCGCGCCATTGCGTGTCCAGCGCGACGAGATCGCCGCCAAAGACCGCCTTGAACGCCGTGATGCCGTCCTCGCCGCCGTGGATATGCTGAAAATACTGGGTGAACTTGCCTTTTTGGCCCGGCGAATGCACGAGGAAATCGACGAGGCCCCACGACTCTGCGTAGTAGATGTTCATGGACGCGCCAGAGAAGCGCTCCGTCGGCGCGCGCACCAAAGTTGGCAGATCAACAAAGGAATTGTGATGCAGCGCGTTGACCAGATAGGCCAGCTTGCCCTTGTTGACGCCCGGCACGTGGATGCCTGAGCCGATGACTTCATACGAACCGACGAATTCGCACACGCCCTCGTCAAACCAGATCGGCCAGTTCTTGCGGGTGTAACGGGAGAAGCTGTGGTCGGCGAATTGCTCGCCCATCATCACGTGCACCAACTCGTGGAAATAGAGCTGCATGGAGTTGTTGTAGCGGTAGGTCACGGCGGTGCGCGTCGCGCCGTCGTAGTAGCCGCCATTGTTGATGAGCCCCGGCGCGTTGTCCCGCGCGTACTCCTGGTAGCGCTCCTGCGTCTCAAAGACGATGAGCTGGGTCGGCTTGGCAGGCGCACGCACGCCGAGGATGTCCGCCAGCGTGTTGTTGGCTTGCACCATGAACGAATCGAGCTTCACCAGCAGGTCCGCGGCGTACTCGTGGCGCGTGTCGGTCAACAGCGTGATCGCCTTGCCCGGATACTTGCGCAGCGGCGCGTGGTCCGTCAGTTCACTGCCATCGCCCGGCGCCCGCGCACTTTGGCCGGCTGCGGGAAACGCTGTTTCGCCGTCGATTTCAAGGCTCTGCGGGTCTGCCGGCGCGCGTTCGTCGGCATCGTCAGCTGGATCCGTCGGCGCCGATTCTGCCACCGCGGCCGCAACAGCAGGCTTCAGCCGCGCCACCGCGTGGGGCCCTTCGAGCGTCGCCGCGCCGTGCAGGAACAGCACAAGCACCGTCAAAGCAAACACGCTGGCAATCAGCACAGACCACAGCGCGCGCGACCAAGCGTGGGTCTGCGCGGCGGCGTCAAGATGGGCCTGCGCGCGGTGCGGCAGGGGCGGTGATTCAGGAGCCAGCGGCACCGGTTCTCAAAGTCGCGCGGCGCATTGCGCGTTTGGGTCAGTCTAGGGTCGGGTCCGGGGGCGGTCAATTGAACGGGCGGATCGGCGCGGCGTCAGGCACCGATCGGCCGCACTCACGGCCCCTGTAGCGCCTTCTGCAACACCTGCAAATCGGCCCAAGCCTCGCGTTTCTTCGCGGGATTTGCCAGCAGCGCTTCGGGCGACCACGTCGCCAGCGTCGGTCGATCGAGGACCCGGGTCCACTGCCCGCGCAGATCAGCCAAAGGCTTGGATTGCTTCAGCAAAAACTGCGCCGCGGCCTCGCCCATCAGCAGCACGGCTTGGGGCCGGATCGCCTCCATTTGGGTCCGCAGGTACGGGCTGCACGCAGCGATCGCCGCCGTCGCCACCACGCCCGCTTCCGGCGGGCGGCAGAGCGCGATCGTCGTGAGCCAAACGTCGCTGCGGGCCAGGCCGATCGCGCCCAGCATCTTGTCCAACAGCGCACCCGCTTCGCCCTGGAAAGGCTGGCCTGCGGCGTCTTCGAGCGGACCCGGCGCGTCGCCGACGATCATGACTTTGGCGTGCGGGTTGCCCTGCCCAAAGACGATCTGGGTTCGGCACGCCGAATGCGGGCATCGCTCGCACCCGGCCACACGCGCGCGCAGGCGCTCGAGCGCCACAACGGGATCCTGCACCACGGAGGACGGCAGCGGCGCTGTGACGCGCGCGACCTGCGGCAGCGGCGGCCGCACGGGCTCGGGTCTTGGCTGTTGCGGCTGCGGCGCCGGAGGCGTCTCGATCTGCATCGGCCGCGCCCAAGCGCGATCGACAACGTCCGCACCTGTCCAGCGGGCAAAACGCAGCGATGCCGCCAGCGAGCGAATCAACTGCGCGGGATCTTCCTCGTGCAGCTCGCTCATCGCGTCATCCTCCGCCCATCGCTACCAGCGCACCCAGGCAACCATCGGATCGTGGTCAGAAGGCCACATCTGCAGGTCGCCATACGCATGCAAATCCACGTGCCACTCTGGCACCGTGAACGTCGCGCCCGCCAGCCAGAAGTGGTCGATGCGCTGCGCGAGGTCGTAGTCTGGCTTGGGCGTGCGGTTGCTGTCCACCTGCCATTTGTCGGCGAGGTCAAAGGCGTTGGCAAAGTGGAAGCCCTTGCCGTCCGCGCCATTCTTGAGGATCGCATACGCTTCCGTCGCCGGCTCCGAGTTGAAATCGCCGACGAATATCACCGGATCGTTGACGGCCATCTTGGCAAAACGCGCCAGGGCCAGCGGCGCGGACAGCTTCTGGCTCGGCGTGTTGTTGTCAAAGTGCGTGCTCGCCATGATGAACGTGCGATCTGCCCATTTGTCCTTCAGCCGCGCCCAGTAGATCAGCCGCGGAAACTGGCCGCCGCTGGCAAATCCATTTGAGAACGCGATGTCCGGCGTGGGGCTCAGCCAGATGACGCCGTGATCGAGCACGTCAAAACGCGCTTTGCGGTACAGGATCGCCGCGTCCGAGTAGGTGATGAAGCTGTCGCCGAGCGCCGTCGCCGGATCGCTTGGCTGCTTGATGTAGAACAGGCTTTCGTAGACGCCGCCGGTCGTCGTGATGTCGCCGAGCATGTCGACCGCGGGATCGGGCGTGAACGTTTCCTGCACGCCGACCAGATCCGGGTCAAATCGCGCGATCGTGTCGCGCACCATCGGGACGCGCGTGGCCCAGTCCTGCGGCCAGTCGGGGTGATCGCTGTTGATGCAGAACGGGCACATGACGTTGTAGGTCATGACCTTGACGACGCGCGGGTCGCCGGTCCCGGTGTCGGCAGTTGCGCCATCGGTGTCCGCGGTCGCATCCGCGCTGGCGTCTGCATCCGTCGTGCTCGCCGCGGTTTGGCCGCAGCCGCCCAGCAGCAGCCCCCACGCGCCCAACACCGCCACTTGCATCCCGAGTCCCATCTTTCGCTTGGCCATCGCATCCTCCCCAACTGGCCGCGCATGCTGGCATGCCTGCGGTCGTCACGCCACCGTCATCCTGTGCACATTCTGGCGTCACACGCGCGGCCGTTTGCCTGTCCGCAGCTCGCGCCGTAGCATGGCCGGGTGAAGTACCGCGCGCCGCTCCTGCTCTGCCTGCACCTCCTGGCGTGTCGCCCCACGCCGGTGCCGCCGCATGCCGTGCCCGTGCCCGCGCCGGCGGTTGTGCCAACTGCCGACGTGACCCTGAACATCGCGCTGCCGCTGGACGACTCGCAGGTTGACCTGCTCGCGGCGGTTGACGAGCCGATGGCCTACGTCGGTCGGTTTGGGCGCGCCGTTGGCGGCCATAGCCACAGCATGGGCACGGCGCAAAATGGCTACCTCCAAGGTGGTCAGGCGGTGACCGAGTCGGCCGCGCTGCACATCCTGCCGCAGACGCGATCGCGCGGCTTCTACTGGGGGACCGTGGAGTTGGTGCAGCTGCTGGAACGGTCCGCGCAGGCGGTCGCCGCGGACTTTCCCCATTCGACGCTCAAGCTCGGCAACCTGTCCAAGGAAGGCGGCGGCGACATCGCGCCCAGCCACAGCCACAACTCCGGTCGCGACGCGGACGTCCTCTTCTTCGCTTTTGACCGCAACGGCAGCGACAGCGCGCCGGCCAACTTTGTGCACTTCGACGACAACGGTCTGTCCGATTCACCCGATCCGGGCCGCTGGGAGTTCGACACCGCGCGCAACTGGGCGCTCGTGCGGCGATGGCTGACGGATCCGGACGTCGTCGTGCAGTGGGTCTTCGTCAGCGTGCCACTGCGCAACCGCCTGCTCGATTACGCGCTGCGCGAACGCGAGACGCAAAGCCTGCGCGAGCGCGCCATGCACGTGCTGGTGCAGCCGCGGGACTCCAGCCCGCACGCCGACCATTTTCACATCCGGATCGCGTGCCCGGCCGATGATCGGCCCAACTGCATCGACGGCTTTGGCCAGACGGCGCGGGCGCGCGAGGCGCAAGTGGACGCGCTCCTGCAGCTGTACGCGCATGGCTCGCCGGAAGAGCAGCGGTACGCCCGCGAGCTGCTGACGTTGCCGGTCGATGGCAGCGTGGCGGACTTGCCGCCGATTGAAGGCGACGAAGGCAAGCCGGAGTAACGCCTACGCGGCAAACGCGTCAGTCGCCGCGATCAGCTTGTCGACAATCCCCGCTTCCAGCGCCGAGTGCCCGGCGTCCGCGATGATCTCCAGCTTGGCTTCCGGCCAAGCCTTGGCGAGGTCCCACGCCGAACGCAGCGGGCACACGACATCGTAGCGGCCCTGCACGATCACGCACGGGATCTGCCGAATCTTGTCGACGTGGCGCAGCAGCTGGTCGTCCGTCTGGAACCACGCGCCGTTGACGAAGTAATGGGCCTCGATGCGGGCAAACGCAAGCGCAAAGTCGTCCTCCGCGTAGTGGTGCAGCATCGCCGGATCGGTGTAGAGCCGGCTCGTCGCGCCTTCCCAGATACTCCACGCTTTGGCCGCCGCCAGCTGCACGGCGCGGTCCGGATGCGTCAGGCGACGGTAGTAGGCGCCCATCAGATCGCCGCGCTCCACTTCCGGAATCGCCGCGAGGTACTGGTCCCACGCGTCCGGATAGATCCAGCTTGCGCCTTCCTGGTAGAACCACTCCAGCTCCGCGCGGCGGATGAGGAAGATGCCGCGCAGCACCAGCTCCGTCACCTGATCGGGATGCGCCTCGGCGTAGGCCAGCGCCAGCGTCGAACCCCACGAGCCGCCGAAGACCTGCCAGCGGCCGATGCCGAGGTGGGCGCGCAGCTTCTCCATGTCCTCGACGAGGTCCCAGGTCGTGTTGTCGCGCAGCTCCGCATGCGGCGTGGATCGGCCACAGCCGCGCTGGTCAAACAGCACGATGCGATAGCGCGCCGGGTCAAAGAACTGTCGGTGCCACGCGTCGCAACCGCCGCCGGGACCGCCGTGGATGAAGACGACGGGCTTGCCGCGGGGATTGCCGCATTGTTCGTAATAGAGCGTGTGCAAAGGCGAAACCGCGAGGCGGCCGGCGTCGTAGGCGGCAATCGGCGGATAGAACGTGCGCATGGCGACTCCGGGCCGGGGAAACGGCGCGCGGATTGTGGCAAAGAGCAGTGCGGAACTGCAAGGTCGCGCGCACACGGCAGCATCGTTTGCATGCCGGCGGTGCGGTATCAAGATTATGAATTTGCAAGGAAAAACCGCGCTTGACGGCGATCCCGCTGGCGGTCAGACTTGCCGGCGGGCGCGTTGCCGTCCCCGAGTCCGCGCAACCATGACCGACAATGCCGCGAAATGGCCACGCCTGCTCATGCTGGCCAGCGTCCTGCTCGGCGTCAGCGCGCTGGTCTTGAGCGCCGCGAACCTGGCCGCCACCGCCGCCGCGCGCCTGGACTTCCCCGCTGATTTGGAGTGGATGGAAGGCGGCATGCTCGTGCACGTCGACCGTTTGCGCCATGGCCTCGGGCTCTACGTGCCGCCGTCGGAAACGTTCATCCCGTACATTTACCAGCCGTTGTACCCGCTGCTGCTGAGCTGGCTGGGTGAGCCGTCCTACGCGATTGGCCGCGCGGTATCGCTCTGCGGCATCGCGGCGGCGGCGGCGGCAATGGTGATCGTCCTGCGGCAAAGTCGCGCGCCATGGGGCATCGCGCTGGGCACGGTCGCGGTGTTCCTGAGCTGCTACGACGACGCTGGCGGCTACTTTGACGTCGTCCGCAACGACGGGCTGAGCCTCGGTCTGACCACCTGGGCGCTCTTGGCGGCGCGGCAGGACAAGCCGTGGCAGCGTGCGGCGGGCGGACTGCTCCTGTGCGCGGCGTTTGCCACCAAGCAGAACGCCGCGCTGCTCGGCCCGCCGATTGCGCTGTGGCTCCTGCTGGCGCGCGGCTGGCGGCCGGCGCTCCAGTTCACGCTGTGGGCGGCGGTCCCGGCGCTGGCGTTTGTCGCGTGGCAGCAAGTGATTTCCCACGGCTATTACCTGACGTACATCGTCGGGGTCCCGGCGTCCCACCCCATGCTCTGGCATCGCTTCTTCACCGACGCGCCGCTGGAAATCTTCCGTTCTGCGCCGGTGGTGTACGTCCTCGCGATCGGCTTGGTCGGGTGGCTGGCGCGGCGTTTGCGGCGCGCAGATGCGTACTGGCCCGCGGTGCTCGCGACGGTCGTACTTGTGGCGGGCGTGATGCGGGCGCATTTTGGCGGCGCGGTCAACGTCATGATTCCCGGTTTCTGGGCGGCGACGTTGGGCGCCGGCCTGCTGCTCAACACGGCGCTCGCGGCCGTTGACCAGCGCCCGCGCCTGCACCTCTGGCTCGCGCCGATCGCGACTTTGCTCCTGCTTGCCCAGACCGTCGCGGGCCTGTGGGACGTCGGCAAGTACGCGCCTGATCCGCAGGATCGCGCCGCGCACGCGCAATTGGTCCAGCTGGTCGCTGCGATGGACGGCGACGTGTTCATGCCGGAATTTCCATGGGTTCCGGCGCAAGCGGGCAAGAGGCCGAGCCTGCCGCTGATTGGCTTGTGGGACTTGATCCATCCGGGCTGTCCGCTGCCGTCCGGCCCGATCGCCGTGCGCGCCGCGCTCGCCCGCCACGCGTGGCCGACCATCATCACGTCCAGCAAGACGACGCGCGGTTTCACGCTGCTGCAGATTGGCCTGGCGGATGCCTACGACCGCGTGGAGCAGCTCGAGCTGCCGCCGCAGTTGTTGCGCAAGAAGTCCGGCTGGCAGGTCCGCCCGGAGTGGATCTGGAAGCCGAAGACGCCAGCTACTTCTTCACCAGCACCATGACCCCGCGCGGCGGGATCGCGACGTTGGGCGCCGTCACGTCCGCGCCGCCCATCAGGTCCTGCCACGTCCCGTTCGGCAGCCCGCCGACGCTCGCCGGCGCATCGCTGCGGTTGATCGCCACGATCACTGTGTCCGCCGCAGTCGTCATCTGGTAGAGCCACGCCTCGGGCGTAATCCACAGCGTCTTGCGCGTTCCCTGACGCAGCGCCACATGGTTCTTCCGCGCCTGACCCAGCGCCTTCATCCGCGTCAGCAGCAGGTTCTGCCCGGCGTTGTAGGCGCTCCACTGCATCGGCCGGCGATTGTCGGGATCGCCCGCGCCCGCCATGCCAACCTCGTCGCCGTAGTAGATGAGCGGCACGCCGCGGTTGGTCATCAGCACCGCCATCGCCACGCTCATGCGCTCGTACGCGCTCGTGCCGGCGGGCTGCCCGGGCTGGTTGGCCCACGCTTTGTCCTTGCCGTTGGCCCAGACGTCCGCCCAGATCGGCGTGTCTTCGGCCATGTGGATGGTGCGCGGGAGGTCGTGGTTGCCGATGAACGTGGACATGATCGCGTCCGGGCCAAAGAACCCGTCGTTGCCATCCAGGAATTTCTCCAGATCCGTCATCTTGCCCTGACGCAGCAGCACGGTGCTGTCCAGCGTCGCCCGTTCGGCAAAGTCGAATTGACCGTCCAGCTTGGTGCACGGGTCGACAAACGACTTCACGAACGTCTGATCGCCAGAGAACGTCTCGCCCACCAGCCAGATGTGTTGTTGCCGCAGCGGTTCCACGTCCGTCAGCAGCCGCGCGCGCAGGTCGGTCAGCCACGCGCCTTCCACGTGCTTGATCGCGTCCAGCCGCAAGCCGTCCGCGCCCGATTGCTGGAGCCACCAAATCACATTGTCAATCGAGGCTTTCCGCGCATCCGTGTTGAGGAAGTTGAAGTCCGGCAGGTAGGTCGTGAACCAGCAATACAGCCCCGACGGGCCGTCCCACGGACAGACGCTCGCGCCACACGTGCAGTTTTGGCCCTGGACGGAGAGGCCGTGGAACCAGCCGTCGCTCTGGTGCTGCAGCCACACCGGCGAGCTCGCGTGCACATGGTTCATCGCATAGTCCAGCACGATCTGGATGCCCTTGACGTGCGCGGCCTGCACCAACGCCTGCAGTTCCGCCATCGTGCCAAAATGCGCGTTGGGCTTGTCGCGATCGCGCGGCCAATAGCCGTGATAGGCGGAGTACTTCTGGCCGTCGTCGCCGAACTCCAACGCGTCGGTTGGATCGAGCGGCACGGTCAGCCACAGGACGTTGACGCCGAGGTCGGTGAAGTAGCCGGCGTTGATTTTTTGCGTGACGCCGGCCCAGTCGCCGCCATTCCAGCCGGCGATCGGCGCGACGCCGGTGACGCTGCCGTTGTTGCTGGCGTCGCCGTCAAAGAACCGGTCGACAAAGACGAAATACATGACGCCGTCGTGCCAGTCGAAGGCCGTGGGCTTGGCGTCGATGCCGCACACGGTCTGCAGTTTGCCGCAGACCCACGGGTCACATGCCTGTGCTGCCAGCAGGGAATTCGTGTTCCCGGTGCTGTCCGTCACTTTCTGCGGGTTGGTCGGATCGACGAGCCAGACGTCGCCCCCGCCGAGCTTCTGCACGTGGAACTTGTACTCGACGCTCTGGCCGTACGGCATGTCCGCGTCGACGCTCCAGTCCGTGCCGCTCGCGGTCATCGCGATGCCGGTCTTCCAGCCGTTGAAGCTGCCGCGCAGTTCGACGCTCGCCTCCGAGCCGTCGCCCGCGTATGTGAAAGTCGTCGTGCAGAGCTTGGGCGCGGGGCCGCAATCCGGGCTTGTAACGTCGGCAATGGCGTCAAGTCCGCTGTCCGGGACGACGTCGGGCGCAACATCGCCAACCGCGGCGTCGCTGACGGCATCCACAAGCGCATCCGCATCAGCGCCGGCGTCGGTCGCTGCGTCGTGAGTGACATCGGTCAGCACGTCCGCGATTGCGTCGGTTGCGGCATCTGCATCCGTCGGTTGGACCGCGTCGGCGGCATCCGTTGTTGCGACGTCAGGCGTGTCCTTGCCGACGCCAAAATCCAGGCCTTCGACGTCGGCATTGGCGTCAGCGGCGGCATCGGCCACGTCCTCGCTTTGCTGCGGCGCGCACGCCAACATTCCGCACAGGCCGGCCAGAAGCAGATGACGACGCGATGCGAACATGGCACTCCGTAGGCGCAAAACCGCTGATGGCGCCGCCGCCAGCGTACTCGGTTGCGCCGCTGAATCAACTCCCGGAGTCGTCCTTGCTGCCGGGAATTCGCGGGTTGATTCCCGCTTCGATGCACCTGATTGTCTCTGTGCGTGAACAGTGTTGTCCGCGGAATCGATATTGTGCCGACCGCGGCCGCGCGCTACTTTGTTCGAGCTGGCACCCGTTGTGGGTTGCGCGAGCGCCCATCCACATCCCGGCCCTGTGCCAATCCTGGAGTTCTCCATGCGTACTTTTGCTTCCCTCGTTCTCTCGTTCGCCGTCGCGGCCGCACCGTTCACCGCTTTCGCCGCTGAGAAGGCCAAGCCCGCCGCCGCCGCGATTCCGCTGACCGGCACCATCGGTTTTGTCGGCAGCAAAGTGACCGGCCAGCATGTCGGCAACTTCAAGACGTGGACCGGCCACGTCGAGCTGAAGGACGGCAAGGCCGTCGGCGGCAAGCTGGAATTCACCGTGCAGACGGAATCCGTGGAAGTGGACGTTGCCACCGCCAACGCCTGGACGCCCAAGCTGCTGGAACACCTGAAGGGCCCGGACTTCTTTGACGTCGCCAAGTTCGCGACCGCGGCGTTCAAGTCCTCGTCGATCAAGGCAGACGGCGGCGGCGTGAAGATCACCGGCAACCTGACCCTGCACGGCGTGACCAAGCAGATCGAGTTCCCGGCGACCGTGACGTTGGCGGGCAAGGACGTGAAGGGCGACGCCGAGTTCACGATCAACCGCAAGGATTTCGGCATCTCGTACGCCGGCAAGGAAGACGACCTGATCCGCGAAGGCGTGGTGCTGAAGATCCACGTCGCCGGCAAGGCCCAGTAAGGTTCCCGAACGCGCGGGTTCAGTGGACGGGGCTGGCGACGAACGCCGCTGAATCCGCGTTCCTGTAGCGTCCCAGCACCCGCAGCGCCGCTTCAGTTTCGCGGTCCACGCGGGCCAGCGCGGCGTCGATTTCCCCGTCCGTCGCCGACCGCGCGATGGTCTCCAGCTGCGAGAGGCTCGCCGCCAGCCGCCGCGCGCCGACACAGGCCGCGGTTCCGCGCTGGCGGTGGGCCAGCAGCGCCAGCTCCTCCCGATCGCGCGATGCCGCCCCAAGCTCCGCACGGGTTTGCGCGGCCGCCTCGGCAAAGATCGCCACGACCGCATGGACTGTCGGCAAGCCGCCGGCGCGCTTCAGGTCCGCCAGCGTGGCCACCTCCAGCACGGGCAGTTCCGTCGACGGAATCGGCACTTGGAGCGCCTGGCTGATGCGCCGCACCCGCGGCAGGTAGCGCAGCACCGCTTGCCGCAGATCATCGGCCCGCAGCGGCTTGACCAGCACGGCGTCCACGCCCGCCGCGCGCGCTCGCTCGTGGTCCTCCGCCATGACCGACGCCGTCAACGCCAGCATCGGCAAGCGCCGCCCCGGCGCCTCCGCCGCGCGAATCTGCGCCGCCGCAGCGTAGCCGTCCAGCACGGGCATCTGGCAATCCAGCAGCACGACGTCATAGTGCGTGCGCTGCACCGCCAGCACCGCCGCCGCGCCGTCCGCGACCACATCGACGCTCACGCCCAGCGTTTCCAGCAGCCGCGTCGTGATGACCTGATTGATGCGGTTGTCCTCGGCCACCAACACGCGCCCGGCCACTGTTTCCGTCGGCGGCAGGTTCGAAGGCGGCGCGTTGTTGAGCGGCGCGGCCTCGGGCACCGCCAGTTCAACCTCAAAGAAGAACGTGCTGCCGCGCTCCGGCTCGCTCTGGCACTGTAGACGCCCGCCCATCAGCGCGACGAGCTGGCTGCTGATCGCCAGTCCCAGCCCGGTCCCGCCATAGACCCGCGTCGTGGAGGCGTCGGCTTGCGTGAACGGCTCGAACGCCTTGCCGAGGATCGCCGGTTCAATGCCGATACCGGTATCCTGCACTTCCAGGCGCAGCCGCACGTGGCCCGGCGTCCCCGCCGCAGTCCGCGCCCGCAGGACGATGCTCCCGCGCTCCGTGAACTTGGTCGCGTTGCCCAGCAGGTTGATGAGGACCTGCCGCAGCCGCACGGCGTCGCCCAACAGCCATGGCGGCAGCTGCGCGGGCACGTCAAGCGCGACTTCCAGGCCTTTTTGCCGCGCCGTCATCGCCACCAGTTCCAGCGACTCGCGGAGCACGGGCAGCAGCTCAAACTCGCTTTCCTCCAGCTCCATCTTGCCGGCTTCGATCTTGGAAAAATCGAGGATGTCATTGATGATCGCCAGCAGCAGTTCGCCGGATCCTTGAATCATGTCGACGTATTGGCGCTGATCGGGCGACAGCGGCGTCTCCAACAGCACTTGCGTCACGCCGAGCACGCCATGCATCGGTGTGCGGATTTCGTGGCTCATGCGCGCGAGGAATTCGCCCTTGGCGCGATTGGCGGTCTCGGCCACTTCCTGGGCGGCGCGCAGCTGGATTTCCGTCTTTTCGCGTGCTTCGATCTCCGCGTCCAACTGCACGCGCAAGTCGCGCAACCGGCCAACGACGGCGCCGACCAGCAGCAGCCCCATCGCCGTCGCCAGCTGACCACCTTGCAGCCACGCGGACCAGGGAATCCCGAGCTGCAGCGAGCCGACGACCGTGTGCAGGGCCACGCAAGCCGCGGCGACGCCCAGACCGGCGAGCAGGCCGCCCTGACTGGCCGCCAGCAGCACCACGACGGTCGCGAGGCTCTCCGTCCCCGGACCCAGCGTGCGGTACAGCACCCGGAAGCCAGCGCCATAGGCCACGGCGAACAGCAGGGGCAATTTGCGCCAAATCACATCGGGAATCCACCGCCGCTGCGCCTGCGCCATGGCTTCACGCTCCTGATGGCGGCGCTATGCCGGCGATCCGCAACGTCTCAGGAATTTTGTGCATTTCCATGGCCTTGTCCAGACACCACGCGCGGCCCATCTCGGCCGTCTCCACGCGCAGCCGCGCCGAAACGACGCTGGAGCAGAAGACCACGGGGCCCTGAAAACCGTTGGCGCGCGCCGTGTCGACGAGCGTCAGGCCGTCCATGCCGGGCATCAGCACGTCGCAGATCAGCGCGTCCGGCGGCGGATTGCGCCGCAGCCAGTCCAGCGCCGCTTCACCGCTTTCCAGCGCCTCGCAGTCGCAGCCGGTCGACACCACAAGCGTCCGAACCAGGCCGCGCATCACGCGGTCATCGTCGATCGTCAGCACCAGCGGCCGATCGCGCCGCACGGTGACCTGCACGGGCCGACCCGCCGCGGTCGCCGTCACCCGCCGCCGCGGCGAGGCCGTTCCAGCCCGCCCTCCCGGCAGGAACCACTCCGACCACGCGATTTCCGCCTCAGGTCGCGCTTTCTCAAACAGCCGCCGCACTTCCGCCATCGTCTGCGGCCGGTTCAGCGGGTTCTTCTGCAGCATGGACAGCACGACCTCGTCGAGCGCCGTCGGCACCCACTCCCCGCCCGGCATCGCCGATGGCACGACCGCAGGCTTGTTGACGATGCTGAACAGCATCTCGTCGAGCGTCTTGGCTTCAAACAGGATGTGGCCGCTCAGCAGCTCAAACACGACCGCGCCGAGGCTGTAGATGTCGGCGCGGTGATCGATGTGGCCGGCCGTCGCGACTTCAGGCGCCATCGTCGCTGGGCTGCCAAATGTCCGCTGCGCGTTGCTGCGGTGCGCAAGCGCGCGCACGGTCTGGCCATGCGGCGTCACGGCGTTGCGCGTGAGCTTGGCCAGGCCAAAATCGAGCACCTTGAGCAAGAAGCCTTCTGGCCGCGTGCGATCGTCGACGAGGAACAGGTTCTCAGCTTTGACATCGCGGTGCACAATTCCGGCCTTGTGCGCGGCGTCGAGCGCGGACGCCGTCTGCTCCACGAGCGCGAAGATCTCCAGCACGCCCAGGTGTTGTTTGGCGTCGAGCAACTTGGCGAGATCGCGGCCGTTCAAGTGCTCCATGACGATGAAGAACCCTGCGACGGGATCCTGGCCGTGATCGAGAACGCGTACGATGTTCGGGTGCGTGAGCAGCGCCTCCGCTTCCACTTCCAGCCGGAAACGCGAGACCATGGACGGATCGACCATGCGCCCGGGATTCAGCAGCTTGACCGCGACCATCATCGGCAGGCGTTCATGCGTCGCGAGGTAGACGGTGCCAAAACCGCCCGTGCCGAGGTGCTTGCGCAAGCGGTAGCTGCCGCCGACGACGACGCCGATCAGGGGATCGACGGGTTCAAACTCGACGAGGACGTTGCCGTCCTGGCCGCAATACCGCTGCTCGTCTGGATACGTGGCTTGGCACACGGGACACTGCTTCATTGCGGCCCCGGCTTGTCGTCGCGATCGGCGTCGTCGGGCAGGGTCCCGGTCCGCGGGTCCAGGATCATCGACGGCACTTTCACGACCGGTGCTTCGTCGCCGGCAAAACGTGCGGCGGCGCGGGTCGGGGGCGCCCCGGCTTCGGCCTCGCGCGCGGCTGCGATCGCGGCGCGAATGCCTGCAACGCTGCGATCGGCATAGCGCTGCGTGACTTCCGTCGCGCCGGGTGCTTCCGTTGCGGCCATCGGCGGCAGCGCAGGTGACCAACTGGGCACTGCCTCAGGCAGCATCCGCCCGGTTGGCGCTGCAACGGGCGCCACGGTCTCCACTCCGGCTTGCGCTTGGGCGATGGCAGAGCGGATCTCAGCCAGGGCATTGCTCGAGTAGCGATGCGTCGTCTCTTCCGCGTCAATCAGCGGTTCAGCGGCCGACGCGTCGTCCGGTTTGTGCTTCGTATCGGAGGGAAAACGCCTGGGCATCGGTCCACCTGCAAGACTAGTCGCGGCAACAGCTGCGGCAACTTACCGCGCGACTGGACGGGCCGCAAGATTGCAGGCCCTTCAAGGGAATTCGCGACGCGGCCGCCGCGGTCCTTGACAACTTCGGCGCCGCCGTTGACCTTGCCGGCCGAGGTCGCGATGACGCTGCAGGAACTCAAGTACATCGTCACGGTTGCCCACGAGCGGCACTTTGGCCGCGCGGCAAAAGCGTGTTTTGTCAGCCAGCCAGCGCTGTCCGCGGCGGTGCGCAAGCTGGAGGACGAACTCGGCGTCGTGCTTTTTGACCGCGACACGCCGACTGTGACCGTGACGCCGCTTGGCCACGCGATCGTCGCTCAGGCGCAGCGGGTGCTGGATGCCGCGGGTGAGGTGCACAAGCTCGCGCGCGCCGCCCAGGATCCGCTGGCCGTGCCGTTTGGCCTCGGTCTCATCTACACGATTTGTCCCTATCTGTTGCCGCACTGGGTTCCGGAAATCCAGGCGCTCGCGCCGCACCTGCCGCTGCTGATGCAGGAAGGACTGACGGCGCAGCTTGTCGAGCGGCTGAACAATGGCGAACTGGACGCGATCGTCGTCGCTGAACCGTTCGCCGAGCCGGGCATCGAGACGCAGCCGCTCTACGAGGAGACGCTGCTCGCCGCGGCGCCGCTGGGCCACCCGTGGGCGAACGCCGACGTCGTCACGCCGGAGATGCTGATGCGCGAGACCGTGCTGTTGCTGACGCCCGGCAACTGTTTTCGCGATCAGGTGCTCCAGGCCTGCCCGGATTTGAACCGGGAAGTCCAGACGGATTCGGCGCTGGTTCATGCGCTGCGCAACAGTTCGCTGACGACGATTCGCCATATGGTGATGGCGGGCGTGGGCGTCACCGTGCTGCCCGCGACGGCGGTGTCGCCGGGGGACCATCAGCATTTGGTCCTGCGCCCGCTGGCGCCGACCCAACATCGCCGCGTCGTGCTGGCGTGGCGCCGTGCGTCTGCGCGTCCCAAGGTGCTGGAGCTGCTACAGCAAGCGCTGGATCAGGCGCTTGCGCACGGGCGGATGCCCTCCGCGCACCGATCATAGGCGCGAGCTATCAAAGTCATTCAAACAATCCATTTTCCCTATCGCGAAGTGCCACCTATTCTTCTCCCATCGCCGGCAGCGAGCCGGCAACAACACCCGGAGGAGGAGTTCATGATGCAGGAACAACAGCAGCGCACGCGGCAGAACTTGGAGTCGGCGCTGGCCGGCGAGTCGATGGCGCACATCAAGTACCGCTATTTTGCCAAGCTGTGCCGGCAGGCGGGCGACGAGGCGACGGCCAAGCTCTTTGAGGCGACGGCGGATCAGGAAGTGCAGCACGCCTGGGGGCATCTGGAGCTGCTCCTCAGCGAGCAGAAACTGACCCCTGCCGAGTGCCTGAAGCTGGCGATCGCGGGCGAGACGCACGAGTACACGGAGATGTACCCGCAGTTCCGCCGGGAAGCGGAGGCCGAGGGCAATACGCCGGCGCTGGCGGAAATCGACGCGCAGATCGCGGAGTCGCAGGAACACGCGGAGGCGTTTGCCGCGCACCTGAATCAAGGGATCGTGAAGAAGGCCGAGCGGCGGTTTGCCGCGCTGGCGCGGATTGAAGAACGGCACGCGGGCCACTACCGCGATGCCCTGGCTGGCTTGGAGGTGAAGTAATGGCTGATGATTTCAAGACGTTCCGCTGCATTGTCTGCGGCTTTGAGTACAGCGAAGCGGCTGGTTTGCCCGACGAAGGCATCGCGCCCGGCACGCGCTGGGCCGACATCCCGGCCGACTGGTGCTGTCCCGATTGTGGCTCGGCAAAGGAAGACTTCGACATGGTCGAGGTCTAGCGGGGCGAAACACCGGTCCGATCCGCGACTTGGCGGTGGCCGGAACGAGCGCCAGGAACGGGTGGGGTGCGCTTTGGATTCGCCCCACTACGGGCACGCGTCGGCCCATCCCCACACCGTGTCGAGCTTGCCGGCGACGTCGAGCGAAGCTGTGTTGACCGCGCCAAAGGCATAGCGGTTCTTCGCTTCGACGCAGCCGGGGTATTTCTCGACTTTTGGCCAGTCGCCGCGCGTGTACTTGTACTCAAACCACGCGCCGCGCGGCACCGTCACCAGTCCCGCCGCCTGCCCCGGCACGCCGGTCCATTGCAGGGCCTGCTGCTGCCAGTTGTTGCCGGAGTGTGCGACAAAGACCGTGCTTCCCGCTGGCGTGTTCGCCGGCGCCTGCACCGTGAGATGCACTTGCACCGTCGTCGCGTCCAGCAGCGGCGGCCCGTCCGGCGTCTGCGGATGGTCGATGTGGAGGGTCCAGTTGCCGTTCGCCTGCGCGCCCGGCGGCAGGGCAACAACCAACGCGCGGTCGTTGCCGTACCACGTCCAACCCAGCGCGGCACCCTGCGCCTTGGCGTCCGCGACCTGCACCAGCAGCTGTCCATTCAACGACACTGCCGACGGCGCGGTGTCCAGCCGCCAGACGCGCACCCGCCACGCTTGCGGCGCTGGCGCATACGTCGAGCCTGCCGCGATCGCCGCCGCCAACTCCGTGCCGGACCCAATCGGCTTCAAGGTCAGCAGCGTGTGGCGCGCCGGCGCATCGGGCGGGCCATCGCCGGCATCCTGGCGCAGGGTAAATTGGCTCGGCTGCGGTCCTGGCACCACGTCGAGATCCAGCGGGCCCGCCACGTCCTGCGTCGCCCACTGGCGCAGCGGGCCGCGCGGCACGATCGCGCCCGCGCGCAGCCACAGGGGCAGATCCGCGAGCGGTCCGGTCACGCTCAGCGTCGCCGGGCCGATGACCACCGCACCTGAGGTCGCCTGCACCCACCGACCCGCCGGAAAGATCACCGCGCGCGTCGGGTTGGTCGGCGAAAGCTGCGGCGCGACGAGCACAAACGGGCCGAGCAGCGCCTCATCGCCCACGTTCTCCAGCGCAGGATCGTCCGGGAAGTGCCACCAGAGAGGCCGCAGGATCGGCGCGCCCGTCGCGTGCGCTTCGTCGGCGAGGCTCTCCAGGTACGGCAGCAGCCGGTAGCGGGCGTTGAGCAGGTCCCGCGCAATATCCTGCACTTCCTGGCCAAACTGCCAGGGCTCCTGATTGGGCGCGGTCTTCTCCGCGTGGCCGCGGAAGAATGGAGAAATGCTGCCCAGGGCAAACCACCGCGCGAACAGCGCCGGATCGCTGCTGCCTGAATAGCCGCCGACGTCGGAGCCCACCAGCGGCTCACCTGAAAGGCCCAAGCCGAGGAGCATCGGCAACGTGCCGGCAAGCGTCGCCGCGGTGGAAGGCGCGTCACCCGTCCAGGCAGCGGCGTGGCGCTGGATGCCGGCGTAGCCCGCGCGCGTCAGCACAAAGGGCCGGCGATCCGGATACGCAGCCTGCAAACCCGCCTGCGTCGCTTCTGCCATGCGCAGGGCAAAGATGTTGTGCGCCGCGGCCAGCGTCGTCGCCTGACCATCGCCGTTCGCCGCGAGCGTATCAGGCACCGATCCGCCCTGATTCGCAGTGAAATCAGACGGCTCGTTCATGTCGATCCAGAGCGCGTCCGTACCCAGCGCAGTCTCCAGCGGCACCAGTTGCTGCGCCCACCACTGCCGGACTGTGGGATTGGTGAAATCCGGGAAGGCGGCGAGACCTGGCCATACCGTTCCCAGGTACGGCGCGCTGTTGCCGGCCGGGAGGAACAGGCTCTGCGCCAGCCCGGCAGCGTAGGGCGGCCACTGCGGATCGGCTTTCAGCCCGGGATCGACGATCGCCACGCCATGGAAACCTTGGGCGTGCAGCGTGTCCAGCAGCGCCGCCGGGTCGGGAAATGTCTGCGGATCCCAGGAAAATGAGCGAAAGCCGGCCATCTTCTGGATGTCGAACCAGAGGGAATCGCAAGGCAACTGCAGGTCGCGAAACTGCTGCGCCAAGGTCAGGAACGTTGCGGCGTCCTCGTAGCCCCAGCGCGACTGGTGATAGCCGAGCGCCCACCGCGGCGGCAGGAACGGGCGGCCGGTCAGTTGCGTGTAGGTGTCCAGAACCTGCGCGGCGGTTGGACCTGCGACGACGATCTGGTCCAGCACGCCGCTGCTCGCTGACACGCGCCAGCGGTCGTTGGCGCTCGCGGCGAGGTCATAGGTCTGCTGCCACGCGTTGTCGGTCAGGATGCCCCACGCCGTCGCGCCGCGCTTGACGAGCAACCACGGAACGGCTTGATAAAGCGGGTCGCCGTCCGGGTCATAGCCGCCCAAAGTCGCGTTGTAGGCGTCCGTCGTGCGCAGCGTCAGTTTGCGGCCCCGGCGATCGGGCGCGCCGGTCTTGCCGCCGAGGCCGTAGAACCGCTCGCCGGGCAGCGCGCTCCGGGTCAGCGCGGGTTGGCCGTTGGCGCTCAGGGCAAAGCCGCCATCGGGCGGATCGGTCAGCAGCTGCGTGCCCGCCGCATCGATGGCGACGATGTGACACTGGGAATCCACGTGCACCGCGAGCTGCGGCGTGCACAGCACCGCACCGTCGCACGTCTGGCCAACTGCAAATGCCGCGCTCGGCAGCGGTGGCAGCGGCAGCACTGCGCGCGTTGGCCAAGGCTGCGGCCCCGCCGCGGGCAGGTAACGCAGCCGAATCGCGCCGGGCAGAAGTGCCGAGAGTTGCAGGTGCAGGCCGGCGCACGTCGCGGTCCACGTGACGCCGTCAGTCTCCGCAGCCAGCCACGGCGGCGTGCCAGCGAGCGCGCCACAGGTCTGCGCGGGCGCGGCGGCGATGGCTGACAGCGGCGCGCACGCGGCCACAGCATCACCCGCGGCATCGGCAGAGGCGGCATCCGGCAGGGCGATGTCCGCAACCGCAGCGTCAACGACCGTTGCGTCCCCAGCGGCGTCGATCGGTGCAACGTCCGCGGTTTGCGGCGCATCCACGGCGTCGTCGGCGATTGCGTCGGGAGCGTTTTGTTGCGCGGGCGCCTGGCACGCCGCCAAGCCAAGCAACAACAGCCATCGGGTCAGCGTTTTCACCCGCCGAGCATAGCGTATCGCCTGCCGCGTCGGCTACTTGGTCGGCTCGGGCGGCACGCGCTTGCGCGCTTCCACGGAATCGTGGGTCATGCGCTCCACCGCCGGCACCAGCGTCTCGCGCGCCACGGCGTCGAGCTCAAGCGCTTCATCCGCCGGCAGCAGCCGCCAGCCTTGGGCCAGGCTCTGCACCGCGGCCTGCAGCGCCGTCTCACGCTCCTGCAGCACCTTGAGCGCCGCCCAATCCTGCGCCGCGTGCCACTCGCCGTGCAGCGCGTCCGTCTGCTTGGTCAGGTCCGCCATTTGTTGCAGCGCCTTCTGGTATTCTACGCTCGCGGCCTGCAAGCCCATCCGCAGCAGCCGTTCAGCGCGCAGAATCGGCCGCTCCACCTGCCCGGTGAACAGGCTCTCCCACTGTTCCCGGCCCGCCGCCGCCTGCACTTCCGCGATGCCGGCGTGGTACAGCGTGTGCTGCGTCACCTCCAGCTTCTCGAGTTTTTCCACAATGGCGGCGCGCTTCGCCGCATCCTTCCCCGCTTCTTTTGCGGCAAGTGCCACCGCTTCCGCTTCCTGACCGAGCGCCTCAACGCTGGCCAGCAGCGCCTTCTGCCGGTCCTCGCGGTGCGGGTCCGCCTCGTTCTGCACGCGCTTGTAGACCGCCTCAAACCGCGCCAGCAGCGGCGTCACTTTCTCCGCAATGTACCGGCCGACCTGGGCCTTCTCGTCCTCATTCAGCAGCTTCTCCACTGCGTCGGATTCCTGCCGCTGGGCGGTCACGTGGGTCTGGAATTCCGCGACAAGCGCCTGCACTTTCGCCACGTCCGCGCCGGGCGCTTCCGCCTGCTTGACCATCGTTGTCAGCCGGTTGGTCAGCTTGTCGACGGTCGCCTTGGCGCGCCGCAAGTTGGCGGAATCGGGCGCGTGCGCGGGCGCCTCGGCGGGCGGCTTCGCGCGCGCGGGCAGGGGCAACAGGAGGCACACGGCGGCGAGGAGGGTGTTCAGCTTCACGTCGGAATCCTTTGGCCGAGACGTTGGGCCTGTGCCAGAACATCTCACCTGTCTTGGCTTTTTTGACTAAGGCGCGGCGAACTTCTGCTGCAGCGCGTCGGCGCGCTCCATGAACTGGTCCGTCGCCGCGGACACGGATTCCGTCACCAGCGCCGCCAATTCCTGACGCTCGTCAGCGGCCAGCTTCTGCCAGCCCAGCGTGTCCAGACCCGCGACGGCATGGGCAAATCGGCCCTTCAGCGCTTCGAGACCGGCGGCGTCGTTGACCTGCGCCAGCTCATCCACCAGCCGCCGCGCGTCGGCGGCCATCTCCGCGACCGTCAGCTTTTCCTCTTCAAACGCTGGGCACTGGGGCAGCAGCGCCAGCCGCAGGAGGCGTTCGACGCGCTGCAATTTCGGCTCCAGCACCTTGGCCGATTCCTTGAAGAGCCGCCGCGGATTGCTGATCGCCGTTTCCAGACGCACCGCCTGATACGCCGCGTTGCGTTGGCTGCCGATCTTGGCCATCCGCTGACGCACTTCCTCGCGCTTGGCTGCGTCATGTCCAGCGCCGCGCGCCAGTTGCTGCAGCGCCTCGGCGTCCGTCACCGCTTTGGCGATCTCAGCGCGAAAGCGCTCCGCCGCGGGGGCATGGTCGCTCGGCGAAGGCTTGTCGTCCTCGCCTTCGCCCTCCACCGCCTGCGCCACGAGTTCCAGCGCCGCCTGCATCGCCTCGATCCGCGGCCCCAGCTTGTCACGGCCGTAGTCCTCGCCCGCCGCCCGCTGCGCGACGTCCATCACTTTTTGCAGCGCTTCCATCTCGACTTCCGTCGCCTGCATCTGCGTCTGGAACCGCCGGCCGATGTCGGTCAGCCGCTGCGTGTCATCGCCCGCGGCCTTCACGTCGCGGATGAACTGGTCGACGACGCCACAGGTTTTGTCCACCGCGGCCTTCAGACGCGTGAGCGCTGTCGGCTCCGCCGCTTCCGGGCTCGCCACAGATTTACCTTTGGGCTTACCCGCATACGCGGACAGCGGCACCACCAGTACCGCAATCACAAGCGCCGTGCGCATCAAAAAACCCAGCATTTCGTTCCTCGCGATGTTGTGGCGCAGGGCTCAGACGACGATGCAATCCGCTTCAGCCAAATCCGCCGCGACGATCTCGCCGACGACCATCGCCGCGATGCCGTGACCCGCCAGCAGCGCGAGGCTCGCCGCGACGCGATCCGCCGGCAGCACCGCGATCATGCCGAGACCCAGATTGAAAGTCCGCTGCATCTCCAAATCTTCCACGCCCGCCTCGCGGATGGCCTGAAAAATCGCCGGCTCCTGCCATTTGTCGCGGTGCAGCACCGCGCGCGTCCCCGCGGGCAGGGAGCGCGGCACGTTGCCCGGCAGCCCGCCACCCGTGATGTGCGACAGCGCGCGCACCGGCTCGTGCGCCAGCAAATCGAGCACCGGCTTCACGTAGATCTGCGTCGGCTCCAGCATCTCCGCGGCGAGATCGGCGTGCTTGCCGCCCACCGAAGGGCCGAAGAGATCCAGACCGCGCACTTCCAGCAGCGCCTTGCGCGCCAGCGAGAAGCCGTTGGAATGCAGGCCGCTCGAGGGCAGGCCGATGATCACGTCGCCCGGCTGGACGCTCTTGCCGTCCAGGATCGCGGCCTTCTCGACGGCGGCTACTGCGAAGCCCGCGAGATCGTACTCGCCATCGGCGTAGAACCCCGGCAATTCAGCCGTTTCCCCGCCAAGCAAGGCGCACCCGGCCTGCTGGCAGCCCGTCGCGATCCCGCCGACAACGGCCGCGGCGACGTCGAGTTCCAGCTTGCCCGTGGCGAAGTAGTCGAGGAAGAACAGCGGTTCGGCACCGGAGCAGAGCACATCGTTCACGCACATGGCGACGAGATCGATGCCGACCGTGGTGTGGCGGTTGGTCAGGAAGGCAAGCTTGAGCTTGGTGCCGACGCCGTCCGTGCCGGACACGAGAACGGGATCCTTGTAGCGGCCGCCGAGCGCGAACAGCCCGCCGAATCCGCCGATTCCGCCCATTACGCCGGGGCGGTGGGTGGCTTTGCCAAACGGCGCGATCCGGTCAATGAACGCGTCGCCACGATCGATGTCCACACCAGCTTCTGCATAGGTCAACGGCTTCTTGGTCACGGGGTACTCCTCTGGCGCTGCCGAGTATCGCAAGCCCGCACTTGGGTCAACCGGCGGCGGCGACAAAAAGTGCCAACAAATTCTCCCACACGCTGCACTTGCCGATTGCCACGAGACAGTTGTCACACTAATGTACCACGCGCGGTCAGCCCCCGATTCGACCGCCACTGCGGGTGCCATGACGAGTTCGCCGCCCCCCAAAGACCCGATTGCGGTCGTGAATCAGCTTCTTGCCGCGATTGCCGCCAAGGCTGATCATTTTACTCTGCTGCAACTGCCGCGCAATGCTGAGCCGTTGCAGATTCGGGACGCGTATTTCCGCCTCGCCAAGATGGTCCATCCGGACAACCCGCTGTTCAGCGGCAATCCACAGTTGCGGTCGCAGGCCACGCTCGCGTTCCAGGCGATCACGGCGGCGAACGCCACGCTGGGCGATCCGGCGAAGCGCGGCGCCTACATGCAGGCGATGCTGCAGGCGGCGATGGAGCGCTCGGACGCCGTCGTGGCGCAGATGCAGTCGAACAACCGGGCGACCGCGCAGACCTCAGTTCCCCTGCGGCCAACCGGACCACAGCCGAACGCGGTGGATTTGGTGACGGGACGGACGCCGATGCCGTCGCTTTCGCGTTCGACACCGACCTCGCAGGGTCCGACGGCGCCGGGCGCCATCAACCGCCCAATGGTGTCGAGCAGCCTGAGCGCGAGCAATCCCTTCAGCCGCGGTCCACGGTCGGGACCGCAGCCGATCACCTCGGCAAATCCGGCCATCACGGGGCAGTCGCTCCAGCCTTCGAGCGCAGTGTCGGTCGGCGGCGCGGCTCCGACCGGGAGCACGGGCCAGTTTCAGCGGCCAACGGCGCAGATTCCGACGAATCTGGGCAGCACCGGGCAATTCCAGCGGCCGACACCGGGCGGGCAGTCCGCGATCGGGCAGTCGACGACATCGAGCCTGCAAACGCGCCCCCAGTCGAGCGTGCGCGGGCTCGAGCCGCCGCCCAACGAGGAAGTCGCGCGCATCTACTTGCACAGCGGTCGGCAGCAGCTGAACCGCCGCGACTGGGCCGGTGCGCAGGAGGCGCTTGACCTCGCGCTGCCGTTGCTGACGAAGCTGGAGGCGGCGGACTGCAAAGTCGTGCTCGGTTGGGCGATCTTCAACAACAATGCCAACGCGGAAATCGACCGCATCGAGCGCCCGAAGGCGATGTGGAACGAAGTCGCGACGCAGTACGCCAAGACGCCGTTTCACGCCCAAGCTGCGTACTATCTGGCGGTTTGGCACAAGCTGCACGGCGAGTTGCGGCACGTCATGAGCAACCTCGCGGTGTGCCTGGAACTGCAGCCGAATCACATCGACGCAGCGCGGGAGAAGCGCCTGATGGAACAGCGCCGCTCCAATCTCTCCGAGATGCAGGAACTGGAACACAAGGAACGAACGATGAAATCGCGGCGATCGTCCAAGACCGCGATTCCGCTTGGCGGGCGCCCGACGCCGGCGGCCAATCCCGCGTTGACCAAGAAGATTGCGCTGCCCAAAGAGCAGAGCTGGATGGAGAGGCTGTTCGGCGGCGACAAGAAGTAGCCCGGGCTACTGCAGCCAAGCGGAATCACTCAGCTCAAGACGCAGCGGCAACGCCTCAAAGACCGGCATCGGCACTTCCCGCGACCGCGAGAGGCGCGCCAGCCACGGCCGTTCCGCGCTGTGCGGCGGCAGCAGCGCGACGAGCGACTTGGGCACCGTGAACTCGCCGTCGTCCTTCAGCCGACAGTGCAGCCAGCCGAGACCCGCCGGCACGTCCGCGCCGAGCAGCAGGTCGAGATCCGCCGTACCATCGACCGAACCCCAGCGCAGCGACAGATCCTCGTCCGCGGGCGGGGCTGGCACTTGCGCGCCGCGCACTGGATGGCTGCCCACCCACGTCACCCGCACCGGCCGCGGCACCTCGATCGCCACGTCAAACGGCGGCACGCCATCGCCGCCCGTCGCCACGACATGCAGTGTGCCGGCGGCGAGCCAACCGCGGCTCATGTCCTGCTCCACGTCGTAGCGCACGCCGCGCGTCGCCTCAAAAAGATTGGGCACCATCTGCACGCGCAACGGCAAGACCTGTTTTCCCGCGCGCAGTTCCACGTTGCCGACGTCCAGCAGTTGCATGTAGGCCAGCGGCGGCGCGCCCGGCCGCGGACCGAGGTTGTGTGCCGGATCGGCAAGCCGCACGCACGTGTCCAACTCCGGCGCCGGCAGCCCGGCTGACGTCCGCCCGACGAGATCCGCGAGCACGCCGACGTCACCGCGCTCGATGTCGCCAAAAACCGCCGCCACTTGCAGGCGATCGAGACCGACCTGCACGTCGCCGGGCGTCCACGTGCCGTTGGCGAAATGGATGGTCACCGCCGCCGCGCGCATCCGCTGAGCATCCGCCGGCTCCGCCGCGCGCGCGGACGTTTGCAGTGGCGCGCTTTCTGCCGGCGAACGACCGCACGCCACGAGCAGGACCAAGGACAACAGCGGCCGTAGCGTCACAAGAACCTCCGCCCGCAGCGTAGCGGACCTCGGCAGGCTTGCAACCCCCGCCAACTGTGGCACCTTGTGCGGCCCCTGCGCCTCCGGGCGCCTCTTCACAAGGAACATCGCGTGCGCATCATCGCTGGCAGCCGTCGAGGCATGAAACTCCAAGCGCCTCCGGGCACTGACGTGCGGCCGACGTCGGACAAGCTGCGCGGCGCGGTCATGAGCATGCTCGGCGGCTTCCTGAGCGGCGAGCGCGTGCTCGATGTGTGCGCGGGTACAGGCGCCGTGGCGCTGGAATGGCTGTCCCGCGGCGCGAGTACGGCGGTGGCGATTGACAGCGATCCCGTGGCGCTGGAAGCGATGCGCGCCAACGCCAAGCACGTGCGGCTGGACAGCCAATTGACCGTCGTTCCCGGCGACGCGATCAAGCAGCTGACGAAGCTGGCGACCGATGGCCAGCGCTTCGATCTGGTGTACGTCGACCCGCCGTATGACGCTGGGCTGTATGAGGCGATTCTCGCCGCGCTGCCAGACGTGCTGAATTCCGGCGCGCAGGTGTTCGTCGAGAGCCGCGAGGGCCTGACGGAAGCGCAGCGGATCGGTTGGACGCAGGTGACGCAGCGGCGTTACGGCGGCGGCTGGCTGGATCGCCTGCAGTGGCCAGAGGTCGCTGCGTGATCGACGCTTTTGACCTGCGCATCTACGATTTTGACCTGCCGGATTCGGCCATCGCCCAGACGCCGATTGAACCGCGTCACGCTGCGCGACTGTTGGTGCTCAGCTCCCCGGACGCGCCGCTGGACCATCAGTCCGTGGCGGATTTGCCGGCGCTGCTGCCGCGCAACGCGTTGCTTGTCGTCAATGATACGCGGGTCGTGCCTGCGCGCTTGTTGGGCCAGAAGGCTTCCGGCGGACGCGTGGAGCTGCTGCTGACGCGGCCTTTTGGCACGCCAGGCGCTGATCTGCTGGGCCACGAAGCGATGGCGCGATCGAGCAAGGCGTTCAAGGTCGGTCAGGTGCTGGACCTCGACGGCGGCGGGCAGGCGACAATCACCGCTGTGCTGGGTCAGGGACTCGTGCGCATCGATCTCGCGGGCTTCGCGGATCTGGCGACGCTGCTGGCGCACTGCGGCCACGTGCCGCTGCCGCCCTACATTCGCGGCGGCAAGGAGCAGCCGGATGTGGACCGGCCGCGCTACCAGTCGACTTTTGCCAACGCGCCTGGCGCCGTGGCTGCGCCGACCGCGGGGCTGCACCTGTCCGCGGAAGTGCTCGAGCAGTTGGCCGAAGCGGGCGTGGAACTCGCGCGCGTCACGCTGCACGTGGGCCCGGGCACGTTCCTGCCAGTGCGCGATCCCGATCTCCACCAGCACCGCGTGCTGCCGGAGCGCGCTGAGATTTCCGTGGAGACGGCTGACGCGATCGCGCGGGCCCGTGCGCAAGGCCGCGCGATCATCGCGGTGGGCACGACGACGACGCGTACGCTGGAGGCCGCGGCGATCCTGGGCAACGGCGTCATCGCGCCGGGTCGTTTTGACGCCGATCTGACGATCCTGCCCGGCCACCGCTTCCAGATCGTCGATGGCCTGATGACCAATTTCCACCTGCCGCAGTCCAGCCTGCTGGTCCTGGTGAGCTGCTTTGCCGGCCGCGCGCGCATCCTCGCGGCGTATGCGGAAGCCGTGGCACGCGGGTACCGTTTCTACTCCTACGGCGACGCGATGCTGATCCTGCCGACCTGACAGCATCCCGCTGATTCATTCCTTGACAACCTGTCAAATCATCATAAACTGACAACCTGTCAGGTAATGGCCTGATTTGGAGCCGTCATGGCGCGCAAGCCCGATCCGCATCGCAAGACTGAACTCGCTCTCGCCGCATTTGCCGCGCTCCGCCAGCGCGGCGTGGTGGGCACGACGATGAGCGAAGTGGCGCTCGCGCTGGGCATGAAGCGTCCAGCGCTCTACTATTATTTCAAGGATCTCGGTGAGTTGTTTGACGCTGTGCTCAACGCCGTGCTCGCTGACCAGCGCGCCTACGTGCTGCAACAACTGGACGCCGATGACCATCCGGTTGACGCGTTGGCGACCTGGATGCGGGCGACGCTCGCGTTCTACGAGGCGGATCCGCAGCTGATCGGCATGCTCCTGCAGTTCTGGGCAGTGGGTCGGCCGGACGCCGCGCAGGACGTGCTGGATCGCGCCCGCGATCTGGTCGAGCCGGTGCGGCAGTTTGCGATCGCGCTGCTGCTGGATGCGGTCCGGGACGGTCGCGTCCGGCCGTGCCAGCCAGAAACGGTGCTGGATTTGTGCGTGGCCGTCGTCGATGGCTGCCTGGTCGAGCGCATCAGCCGCGGCCTGGATCCGCGGCCGATCCTGGAACTGTTCATTGCGCAGGTGTTGCTGCCGCTGAAACTGCCTGTGCCGTAGGGCACTTTCCCGTACATGAGGTCCCCGATGAGCCAGCAAGACGCCCTCTCCGCGCTCGATACCCAGACCCCGCCGCTGCCGCTGGCGGTGATTCACCTGCGCGGAACGCAGAGCGAGATGGGTGCGCAACACGGTCGGCTTCTCCAGCAGATCGGCGGCTGGCACGCGACGGCGGCGTACTACCCGAACATGGTCGAGCAGATGCTGCGCGGCAGCGCGCTTCGGCCGGTGGAGCGGCACTGGCCAAAGGTGGTCAAGCCGCTGCTGGACCTGCTGGCGGCGCGGCTGGAGCGGCATCGGCCCGCGGACCTGCGGGCGCGCACGGACGCGTTCATGCGCGCGGCGGGGCAGAATGCGCGTGAGGCGCGGCACGTGCTGGCGATGGACGTGTTCCAGAATGCGGTTGGGCTGGCCGGGCGGCACATGCTCGGGCCGTTTGCCGATCCGTGGCAGCAGCGCGCGGTGCCGGCGTGTTCGACGCTGATGGCGTGGGGGCCAGCGACCGAAGACGGCCGGCTGCTGCACGCGCGGAACTTCGATTTTCCCGGCGTGGGCGTGTGGGACATGGCGCCGGCGGTGGTCTTTTGTACGCCGGACAAAGGCCAGCGCTACGCGTTTGCCACTTCGCGCGGCGCGGACGTGCCGGGCATCACGGCGTGGAATGAGTCGGGCCTGACGGTGACGGCGCACACGCGGCTGCACCGCGACGTCGCGTTTTCCGGCGCGGCGATCGTCGACCTCTGCCACGACATCGCCCGCCGGGCGGGGACGCTGGCGGACGCGGAAGCGATTGCCCGCGAACGGCCGGTGGCGTCGACCTGGGGCCTGGCGATTTCCTCGGGCGCAGAGCAACGCGGCGTTGTTGTCGAGTGCCATGCCAGCGGCGTGGCGGTGACCGGCCCCGACGGCGAAGAGCCGTGGCGCGCCTGCACCAACCACTACCTGGACGACGCGCTGCGGGAGCGCGAGCTGGCGCCGTCTCCGGGTTGGTCGTGGCATACGCATAGCCGCAAGAAGCGCCTTGAAACGGCGGCGCGCGAAGCGGTCGCTGGCGAGTCGTTTGACGTCGCGTCGCTGTTCGGCTGGCTCGGCGATGGCCGCGACGCCGACATGCCGGAGCTGGAACGCCTCGCGGGTGGCGTCGTGGCGCAGTCGACGAGCGTGCAGTCCGTGGTTGTGGATCCGCAGCAGCAGACGCTGCACCTGTCGGTCGGTCGCTGTCCCAGCGGTCGCGGCGCAGTGCTGGCCGTGCCGTGGGATTGGTCGGCGCCGGTGGGCGTGGAGGAGCGGTCGTTGCAGGCAGCGGTGCGGCACGCCAAGCCGTCGCGCTTTGACAGCGGCGACGCCAAGGTCGCCTATCGCCACTACCTCCGCGCCACGCAGCTGGAGGCGCAGGGCGGTGACCTCACGCTGGTCCACGAGCACGTGTCGATCGCGGCTGAAACGCTGCCGGATGAGCCGACCTTGCAGTTGCTCGCCGGTGCGGTGGCGCTGCGCCGCGGCGATCTGACCGGCGCCTTGCGGCTGTTCGAACGCGGCGTGGTCGCTGAGCCGTCGCCCTTTCCCCAGGGCCGCCTGCACATGTGGGCGTCGCGCGTGGCGGCACATGTTCCGGACGCTGCTGCCGCCGCGCGCCATCGGGCCGCCCTTGCCAAGCTCCAGCATCCGCTGCTCGGTGCGCTGCAGGAACGGGTCGCCACGGAAGCGAAGAAGCCCTATCCGCTCGACAAGCTCCGCGGCATCGCGCTGCACACGCTGCTGGGCGACATTGGCTGAGGATCAGTGTTGGGCGTTGGCCCGCAAAGCCGCACGGAGCGTGAGCGCGTCGTTGCGGTAGGTCGAATCCTTGGGCGCGCGCTTCAAGTACTCTTCCACGGCCTTGAGCGCCGGCATCGTCTCGGCGCGTTCCCGCTTGATCAGCGCGATGTGGTACCACGCCTCTGTGGTCTCATCCGTATTGCCGGTCGTCGCAACTTCCAGCCAGTGCAACGCGTCCGCGGAGTGGCCCTGGTTCAACTCGCCGAGGCCCAGATACAGCGCCGCGCGCGCGTCATTCGGCTTGCGCTTGACCACCTGCTTCAGTACGCCCAGCGCTTCGGGGCTCGCCGCCTGATACAAAGCCTCGCCCAGGGACGTCAGCGCGTCGATGTCGTCCGGCTGCAAGTCCACAACCTTGCGCCAATACTGCGCCGCCTGCGGATACCGGTGCTGGTCGCTGTAGTGGCGGGCCAGCAGGCTGTAGACCGTGTGCATCTCCGTCACGGGATGCCCCGCGCCCTTGAAGGCGCTCGCACCGGACACAATCGACTCCAGTTCCTTCAGCGCCAACTCGCGGGCATTCGCCGGCTTCTTGGCGTCAAACAGGGTCTGCGCGAGCGTCAGGCGGTATTGCCAGAACGTCGGCTCCGCGCCGATCGCCTGCTTCATCCGGTTGATGCCCGCTTCATTCTCGCCGCGCGCAAACGCCAGACGGCCAAACTGGAAGAACGCCTCGGCGCTCTTGCCGTTCGCCGCCGTCACCGCGTGCTGCAACGCCGTCGCCGCCCGGTCCGGGTCGTGGCTGTCCAGCAGCAGCCGTCCCGCCAGCACGTTCAAGTCCACGTCCGATTCCGCCTGTTCGGCAAACGGCAGCACTGTCTGCGCGCCTTCCTCCGATTTGCCCTTGGACGCCAACGCCAAGCCCATCTGGTACGCGGCATCCCGGTCCAGCATCCGCATGTCGCGCAGTTTGCGCAGGTAGCTCAGACCGCGATCCACCTGTCCGAGCCGCAGGTCCAACTGCGCCGTTCGCAGCAGGTAAGCGCGGTTATCAGGGGCGATTTCCAGCAGCCGACCGGCGATTTCGCGGGCCTCCGCGTCGCGCTTCAACGCCACAAGTTCTTCCACCATCAGCTTCAGCAGCGCCTCATCGTCGCCTACAGCCTTGCGCCCCGCCTGCAACGTCGCCAGCGCTTCATCGTGCTTCTCCGCCGTTGCCAGCAGTTCGCCCAGCCGCAGGATCGCCCGCAAGTGCTTGGGATCGCGCTGGATCACTTGGGCCAGCAGATCGCGCGCGGTGGCGAAGTGCGCGGACTTGTCCTCGACTTGCGCCCGCAGGAACAGCAGATCCAGCGACTCCGGGTAAAGCTTGCCGGCCTCGCTCAGCTCCTCCAGCGCGTCTTCATTGCGGTTGATGTACAGCCAGAATTCCACAAGCGCGACTTCAAACGCGATCGACCGCATCCCCGCGAGCTTGGCGGCGCTCAACACCTTGCGGGCGTCATCGGCGCGCTTCTCAGCCACCAGCAGGCGGCCCAGCCGCACGACGGTCATCTCATCGCTCGGCAGCAGGTCCACGGCAGCCTGGAGGGCGGCCACGAGCTTGTCGCGATCGCCGCGCTTGGCCGCCAGACGCGCCATCACAAGCTGCGCCGCGCGCTTGTCATGCGGCTGTTTCTGCGTTTCGGCGATGTCGAGCGCGTCGCGCAACAGTCCTTCCGCGCCGTTCAGGTTGCCCGTTTCCAGATGCGCCGACGCGACCAACACGCGGGCTTCAGCGTTGTCGTCCGCCTTTGCGACGATGTCGGCGAGCAACGGCAGCACCTCCGCAAACGCGCCTGCGCGATCCGCCAATTGCGCCTGCAACACCTTGAACTTTGCGAGGTTGGGCTGATCCTTGGCTGCCAGCGCGATCGCCGCCATCCGCTTGCGGAGTTCGGTCAGCTCAGGCGCGTCCTTCAGCGCAAGGCGCACCGCGTCCATTTCACCGCCGCCGGTCGTGCCGGGCTTGGACAGCACGTCCACCGTCGTCTTGCGCTCCAGCACCAGCAACGCTTGACGCACGGCCACCGCCTGATCGTCGGGCGAGCCCGCGGCCAGCGCCGCCAGCTTGTCATCCTCCAGCTTGGTGCCCGCCGCGATCGTCTTGATCACGTCGAGCCGGACCGGCGCGGGCACCAGCTTCAGCGCGGCTTCCAGCCCAGTCTTGGCGCCCGGCGTATCGGCAAACCGCAGCGGGAAACGCTCGTACAGGTCCAGGTAGCGATCGACGAGCTCCTGCGCAAGCTTCTTGTCCCGCGGCGAGCGCTTGGCCAGCAGCTCCAGGCGGCGGATCTCCGACTCGTAGCTGAGGCGCGTGTCCCAAAGCGGGACCGGCGGCTCCAGCGCGGCGGCGGCGAGCTTGGCGGACTTGACGGCCTGGTTCGCACTCTGGTCCGCCTTGGCCCACAGGCGCCGGCCAAACCAGCCAAAGCCAGCGACTTCAAAGCCAGCGCCGATCAACGCGATCACCAACCCGAGCAGGACGATGGCGGTGAGCACGCGCTGCAAGTACTGGCGGATGTCAGTGCCGCCGGCCGCCTTGCCACGCGACTTGGACTGGGGCCGCTGTGCGGCAGCCCGCGTCGGCGCCGCACTGCCGTCCGTCACGGAGACGATCACGCTGTCGGCATTGCGCCCTGCGTGGCGCGCATCCATCATCGAGTCGAGTCCGGCGAAACCGGCAAAGCCGTCGTCGTCGCCGCCACTTGGGCCGACCGCCGCGACCGGCGCTGTCGTGGCCTGGTGGTCCTCGAAGCTTCCGAAACCGCCAAAGCCTTGATCGCCGCCGAGATCGTCCATCGGCAAGACGGGCGCGACGCTGAGCGCATCCAATTCGTCGAGGTTCAGGCCCCCCGCTGGCGCGGTCGACCGCTGGATGGGCGCGTCAAAGCTCGACAAACCCTGCGCCGGCTTGGCCGCGGCAAACGGCGAGGATCCCGCCGGCTGGACGGTCGTCGCTGGGCCAAATGGATCGTGGATGAATTCCGTGTTGCCCGTGCGCGGCGCGGCGATCCGGCCAAACGGTGAGGACTCGCCTGCGGACGGGCCAACGGGCGCGAGCGTATCGCCGAGAAGTGCTTCAAAATCGATGTTGTCGTCGGCAAAGCCGCCAATGGGACCTGTTGCAGCGGCAAATGGCGCTTGCGCGACCGGGGCAGCGGCAACGGGCGCAGCGGGTGCAACGGGCGGCGCGGCGGGCGGAAACGTCGTGGTCCGTCCATCTCCCGCTGCGGCGCCAAACGGGCGACCGGCGGCGGAGTTCGGCGCTTGGCCAAAGGCCCGCGTGTTGCTGGCAGCGGGCGCGCCAAAACTCTCAAATTCGTCTTCAGGGGAGGGCGCGGCCGTGCCCCGGAGCTGCGCAGGCATCTCCGGCAAGCTGATCGTCGTCTCGTTGTTGGGCTGAAAGCGCAGCAAGCACAGCGGGCACTCGACCTGCTGCGTTTCGCCTGGGGCCGTCGCGCTCACGGGAAAGACTGCGCTGCAGTTCGGACAACGGACGTTCACGCGCACTCCAAGGGCCCATTTGGGCAATAAGACGCTACCTTGCACGCCGCGTCTGGTCAATTCGTTCCGGCGTTTTGCCGGGGAACCCGTCGTCAACTCGCGCGCGCCGTCATCCTGCGGTACGCTTGCGGCCCAACGCGTGCCCGCGCGTGCGCTCGCAGGATATTGGCTTGGCTGTCACGACCTCGCATTACCAGATTGTCATCATCGGCACGGATTTGGCCGGTCTCGTCTTTGGCGCGCTCTGCGCCAAGCGCGGCTATCGCGTGCTCGTCATCGGCCAGGGCAGCCAGGGCGTGCTGTACGAGCACCAGGGCTACACGATGTGCCGGCGCATTGAGATGCCCCACGGCCTGTCCAGCCCGCCGATCAAGCGCGTGTTTGACGAGCTGAGCCTTGGCCTGGAGCTGCGCAATCTGCCCAAGCCCCTCGATCCGGCGTTCCAGGTCGTGCTGCCCAAGGCGCGCATCAACGTCTCCACCAACGCCAAGCTGTTCGAGCGCGAGCTCAAGCGCGAATTTCCCGGCGTGGAAGACGAGATCAGCTACTTCTTCAAGCGCGTGGCGGAGATCGACGCCGACGTCGAGGAAGTGCTGAAGCTGCGGCCCAATCTGCCGCCGACCGGCGTCGTCGAGACGTTCCAGTTCCGCCGTCTGGTCAAGCGCTTTCCGTTCCTGGACGACGAGTGGGCCATCGAGGATCCGCTCATCCGGTTTGTCCACGGCCACCCGTTCCGCGCCTTCATGAACGCGCCGTTCCGCTTCACTTCCGGCATGCTGCCCGCGCGGCCGTATCCCGCGACGTTCGTGCGCGCGGTGACCGAGCTGTGCAAAGGCACGGCGTCGTTTGACCACGGTCCCAACGCGCTGCGGCAGATGTTCCTTGGCCTGATCGGCGCCGCGGGCGATTTCAAGCCCAAGGACATGGTCGCGCAGATCGACATCAGCCGCGGCAAGGCGACGAGCGTGACGCTGCGCGATCGGCGCCAGGTCATCGGCTGCGATCTGCTGGTCTGCAACATGGATCCCAAGCGGTTCTTCCAGCTGATTCCGCAGGAGCAGCAGAACGAGGAATTCCACCACCAGATTCATACGCTGCAGCCGGTCTACTACACGCTGGTCGGCAATTTTGTGGTGCGGGCGCGCGCGATCCCCGAGGCGATGGCCAAGCACGTGTTTGCGATCAGCGATCCGTCCCAGCCGCTGGAAGAAGACAATTGCATCCACATGGCGCGCGACATCGATACGGCCGCGGGCACGGACGATCGCGAAGTCCGGCTGATCACAGCGGCGATGCGCGTGCCGATCCATGCGACGTCAGGTGGCGCGCGATCGGCGACGGCGCTGCTGGACAAGCTGCAGCGGCGGGTCGAGGAGACGATTCCGTTCCTGTCCGAGCACCTGCTCGCGCGGCACACGCCGTGGCTGAAGGAGGATGACGGCGACGAGGACATTGACCCGACCGAGCTGCAGCCATGCTACGGCGAGGCGATTCCGCACACGCTGGGAACGAGCCCGGTGGCGACGACGACCGGCTACCGGAATATCCTGGTGGGCGGCGACGCTTCTTTCTGCGGCCTCGGCCATGACGGCCCGTACGTTGCGGCGCTCAACCTGTTTGCCCAAGCGACCGATCGCGTGCCGCTCAAGTCGGGATTCTGAACCATGCGCATGTTGCTGCTGCTTTTGTTGTTTGTTGCCGTGCCGGCGTCGGCGCAGGTCGTGCCGTCGTTGCTGCCCGCTGAGGTCAGCGCGACCGCGGATGGCCAGCAAGTGCTGCGCTGCACGTATGAGCAGTGCGTCAAGCGCGCACTGGATCGTTCGCCGCTCATTGCTGCCGCAGGCAAGAGCCTGGAACTGTACGAAGCGATGCAGCGCGAGGCCAAGTCGACGCAGTATCCCAAGCTGGAGTTCACGGGCTTTGGCGCGGCGATTCCCAGCCTGACGCCCGGTACGACCGGCGCGTACTTCACCGACTACGATCTGGGCGGCACATGGAAGCCGCTGCTTCTCGGACAGGCGTCCCTCGTGCAGCCGATTTGGACTTTTGGCAAGATTGCCGCGCTCAAGCGATTGGCGGCGGAAGGCATCGAGATCGGCCAAGCCACCAACCGGATCGCCGCCGACGAAATGCGCTACCAGATCGCCCGCGCGTGGTGGGGGCTGGTCGTCGTGTCGCAGATGGATGACATGATCCGCGACGGCAAGAAGCGCTTTCTGGAGGAGAAAGATCGCCAGGAGCGGATGCGGGACACCGCCGATGACAAGTTCAATCAGAATGACTTGATGAAAATCAACATCTATTACGCGGACTTTGAGGACAAGATCCGACAGGCCGAGCGCAGCAAGCAGCAGGCCCTGGACGGTCTGCGCATGGCGATGGCGGAGTCGACTGAAGTCGAAGTGGTGGCGGACACCGTCGGGTTCAAGCCGCTGGAGTTCCCCACGCTGCCCGTCGCGGCATACGAGGCGCTGGCGCTGGCCAATGCCCCAAAACTGCTGGCCTATCGCCATGGCGTCGCGGCGCGCGTGGAGCAGGTCTCGCTGGCGAGGAACAACACGTTGCCGGACATCGGCCTCGTCGCCAAGGTCGCGGGGACCTACGCGCCGTCGCAAAACGGCGCGGTGACGACCGGATCGCTCGGCGCCATTCCCGGCAGCGGCGTGGATTTTGGCGGCGGCCTTGCCCTGCGCTGGAGTCTCGATATCGGCCGGCTGCTCGCGCAGATCGACCAAGCCAAGGTGCAGGCCGATCAGGCGCAACTGGCCGAGCAGGGTGAACGCGAGAAGACGCGGATGGACGTCCGGCAGCTGTACCGGGAGATGATCGACTGGCGCGCGATGGTCGACGTGCACGAAAAAGCCAAGACGTCAGCGCAAGGCTGGCTGAACGCGACGATGCAGACCTACGACGACGGTTTTGAGAGCGATTACAATGAGGTCCTGCGGGCGATCGAGGCGTACTACCGGCGGCGGCTGACGTGGCTGGATGCGGTGTACAACTACAACGTCGCGGTGGCGGCGCTGTCGCGCGCGGTGGGCATGGATGTGACGCAGGTGAAGCAGCCGCCGATCCTCTGCGAGCCGGCGAAGTGAATGATCGCGACGCTCAGGCGTTGTAGCAACATGGCGCCGGAGCGCCGGAAGACGAACATGATGAACGGCAAGACAGTGCAAGCGATGTTTCTGGCGGTTTCCCTGCTCGCCACGCCGGCGTTCGCCAAGGCCAAGAAGCCCAAGGTGCCCGCGCCTGCGCCCGCCGCCGCGCCATCGCGCGAGGAACTGAAGGCCGTGCCGCCGGACCGCGGTCACACCCAGCCGGAAGCCAAGCCGACGCTGGCGCCGCAGAAGTTTGTGGAGAGCCTGTATGGGCGCATGAACGCGCTGAGCAAGGAGTCGCCGACGCTGGACGCGCTGCACGCGAAGATCGGCGAAGAGCTCAAGACGGTCGTCGACTATCCCGAGATGGCGCGGCTGGCGCTGGGGCAGAAGTGGACGGAGATCGATGACGCGCAGAAGTCGGAGTTTCTCGGCTACCTGACGCGCATGGTGCAGAACACGTATGTGAAGCGGTTCAAGCCGGGGCAGGCGATCGACATTCAGTACGGTGCGGCGCCCAAGCAGTTGCCGGACGACCGCGTGCAGGTCACCAGCACGATCACGGTTGGCAAGACGAGCGCGGAAGTCCAGTACGCGCTGCGGCCGTTGCAGGGGAAGTGGGTGGTCTACGACATCGTCGTCGACGAGGCGAGCCAAGTGCAGACGTACCGCCGGTCGTTCAAGAATATTCTGGACAAGGAAGGCTGGCCGGGGCTGATGACGCGCATGAAGAAAGCTGCTGAGAAGAAGGTGTGACCCAGTATTTCGCGCCTGTCGCGCTGCTGACAATTTGGCTCCTGTGCTGCGGTTTTGGCCCGTATCGGCCACCCGGCGCGGGGGCTTTTTCCCTGGGTCAGGGCGACGCGGTCGTGGCCACGGGCGTCGGCACCGTCGCGCTCTACGCCAACCCGGCCAACATGGCGATGGTCAAGCGTCAGACCGTCGACTTCGGCGGCACGCGCAATCCGGAGGCCGGCGCCTCGTCACTCAGCGTCGGCGGCGTCGACGGCACCTCCAGCTGGGGCCTGACCGCCGGCCTTGGCTACAGCTACGACGTCAATTGGGGCATCGACGCCCCGCAGCGCGGCCTCCACGACTTGCGTTTCGGCCTCGCCGCCGCCGCGGAATCAGACGCAGGCCGCGTGATGATCGGCGCTTCCGGGCGGTACATGACGGGCGACGTGATGAAGACCGGCCAGCACCTGGAAGGCTTCGGCACTGACATCGGCGTGGGCGCCGCACTTTCGGGTCTTCGCGCGGGTCTCGTGCTGCGCAACGCCGTGCGGGTGGACGAGGTCGAGACGCCGCGACGCGCTGCCGCCGGCGTCGGCTGGATCAACGAGCACGTCCTTGTCGACGGCGACGCGGCGTGGGGACTCGACAGCAATTCCGGCCAGGCGTACCGCTTTGGCGTTGGCGTCCAACCCGGCGACGAGGGCTTCCAGGTCCGCGGCGGCTACGCGTACGACAAGACCGTGCCCCTCGATCCCACGCGGCATTTCGTGTCGCTCGGCGTTTCCTGGCGCGTCCCGACCTTCTCGCTTGACTTGAGCGCCGCCGTGAACGTCGTGCGCCCGTCGGAGACCATCATCGCGCTGGGCGTCGGCTTCGTTCTTCCGGCCGCTGAAGACAACTGACCTGACGTCAGTCGCCGCGCTTCCATTCGCCCGGCTGCGTCGGCGCTTCCCACAGCTCTTCCAGGATTTGCGCGGGATTGCCCACCTCATCCAGCGCCGTTGGCCCCTCGTCGCCGCCGTGATCATCTTCCCATTCGCCGGCAAGCCGCGCGGCTTCCGTCTTCTTCGCTGCCTGTGCGCGGTCCCGGGCGATTTCCTTCTTGGACTTGCCCTTGGCCAGCTCGCGGGCGCGCGTGTTGCTGTGGAAAGTCAGCCAAATCAGGAAGTGAATCGGGTGAAAGTGGTCCAGCACGCCATCCCACGGCTCGCCCAGCACGCCAATGTGCTTGGCGACGTCCTGCGTCAGCCAGACAAACGGCAGTTGCCGGGCGATTTGCCGCGAGAACAGCGCATCGCGCATTGCGCCGTCGGCCTCCAGCAGATCACGCAGCTGCTTGGCCTTGTCGTCCCAGTTCTGCGCGCTCGCCAGCAGCTTCAGCCAATCCACCTGATCGGACCATTCTGACACATGCCGCGTAATCGCCAGCCGCAGCCGGTCGCGCAGCTCCGGATCGTCGGGCTCGCGATAGAACGTCTCGATGTCGTCGGGCCGCACGCGCCGCCCCGCGCGCAGGAACGTCGGGTCCGGCTTGGCGGGCTTGCGGTCCACTGTCGGCAGCACCTGCCGCAGCAGGCTCTCGGAATCGACAACCAGGTTGTCGTCGTTGTCCGCTTCCACGTCGTACCAGAAGCGGCCGTGCACGCCCAAAAGATCCACGATGTTGCGCCATTGGCTGTTGGCAAAAATCTCCAGGTGCAGCACCGGCTCCAGGTCGTCCTCGTCGCCCGTCTCGCCCACGCGCCCGATCACCGTGCCCGCCGCCACGCGCCGCGCCGTCGGGCCGTCCACTGGCAACAGCGCCACTTCACCGCGCCGCAGCGCGTCGATTCCCTCGCCGATCGCCGGCAGCAGCGGTTGCTCCTTCTTTGGCGCGTCGTCGTCGTCCTCGTCGCTTTCGCCTGCTTTGGGCGCCTTCTTCGGCTTGGCCGCCGCCGCTTCGCCTTCGCCTTCCTTGCCAGTCACGACCTGCTTGGCCAGCGTCAGCCACTCGGGCGCCGTTGCCTCATCCGCGCGCTTCTGGCCCTTCTTCTCGGCATCAGAAGCGTCCCGCTCGGGGTCAAAATGCAGGAGGTGCATGTACAGCGAGTAGAACACGAAGCGGCGTTCATCCTTGGGATCGCCAAACAGCACTTCATGGCGCAGCAGCACAAAGTTGGCGCTTCCCAGCGGACCCGGCTCGGCGTTCCGCGCCGCCACTACGATGCCATCGGTCATCGCCCGCACTTCGGTCCCGCGCGCCGGAAACAGGTGCACACCGCCATGCCACTGGCCGCTCAGCCCGATCGGATAGTAGCCGCCCTTGCCCGCCAACTCCGTGTGCTGGAAATAGACCCGCGCAGCCGCCTCGACCTCCGCGTCGCCTTGCAGCCCCGCCAGCTCGACTTCCTTCTTGCTCTTGGGATCGGTCAGCGCGATCGGAAAGTGGTTGGTCTCTTCCGTCAGGCCGTAGATCAGCCGGTGCCAGTCAAAGCCCGGCCCCGGATCGAACTTCTCCGCCGTCAGGTGCAGGTGGCCGTACAGCCCAATGTCCGGGTTGTACTTCTCCACGACCGACCAAATCGGCGCGTTGTCCTCCGCCAGCGGCGCCATCAGCTTGAGCTTGGGCAGCAGGGACGCGAGCTTCTTGAGCAGCGCAATCAGCGCGCGGTACTGCGCATCCGTGTAGCCCCAACTCTGCCACGGCACGGTGTTGATCTCGATCGTCTCGGACATCCGCCGCTCGCCCTGTGAACCGGCCGCGGGCGGCTTGCCTCCAGCGTGGTTGACCTGCAGGCAATTGACGTCGATCCCAATGGAGAAGTTGTTGACGTTCTTGCGGAAATCCGGACTCGCGGCGTGAATCGCCATGCGCGCCACGTCCGTGCCCTGGTAGATTGTGCCGTCCCAGTCGATCATGAAATGCGTGGAAAAGCCGCGCATCTTGAGGATCTGGAAGCACGATCGCGAGTCGCTGGTGATGTCGCTGTGCAGCACCACCATGTCCACGACTTCCTGCGCATCCGGCAGCGACTGGACTTCACGCCGCGTTTCGCCTTCCACGTGGCGCGTTTCGACGTACTTGCCCGGTCGCGTCGGTGGCTCGCCCAGCCGGGAGAAATCCCATTCCGGGTCGTCCAGGAACGTCACGACGCACTGGCCTTCCAGCTCAATCCGCTGCCCGGCCACGACAATCGTGCCGTGCGCCTTGGGATTGCGGCAATCGCTGGCCAGCGGGGCGGTCAGCGCGCCCGGCGGCGTCTCCAGCTTGGGATCGAGCATCTGCGCCACGGCTCAGGGCCCCTTCGCCGCGGGCTTGCGCAGCCGCCGCAGCAGTTTCAGGCCAATCAGCGCGACAAGGCCCAGCGCCATGATGCTGCCGACGATCGCGAGCACCCAACACAGCACCAGATAGGTCCGGTAGCCCAGCACATCCTGCAGTTGCGCGATCTTGCCGCGGACCGCCCGCTCCAGCAGCGCGCTGCGGGTCGGCGCGGGTGCAATCGCCACTTGCCGCGCGGCTGAGCGCAGCTTCGTCCGCGCGTCGCCGATGTGTCCGTCCGCCAAGCGCACCTTCACGCGCGCCTGCGCCGGGTCGACTTCCACTTCGAGCGCGAGGCTCAGCGCGGCGGGCCGATCCGCGCCATCCTCCTGGACTTGCTGGAAATCGAGCACGAGTTGGCCCGAGAGTTCGGCCATCGTCCCCAGCACTTCCTGGCCGATCGTATCCTCGGTCGCCGCCAGCCGCCACGTGCCGCCCGAGCGCTCCGCCAACAGGCGCAGCCGGTCCAACTCAAAATCCCGGCCGATCGCGCCCAGACCGACCGCGAAAACGCGAATGCCCGCGGCGCGCAGCACGCCGAGCCAGTGTGTGGCGCGGGCCTTGAACTCCGCCTGCGACGCCGCGACGCGCTGGTCGAGGAAGGCGCCGATGCAGGTCTTGAGCTGTTGCTTGTCCGTGATCCCCTGGCAATTCTTGGGCGGGTGCGCCTCGCACAGTTCCAGCTCGCGGAAGTAGCCGTCGCGGCCATCGCTCACCAGCACGATGACCGGCTCTTCGCCTGGCCGCGCGTCCAGCAGCAGCGTGGCGATCGCTTCGTCAAACGCGGATGTCGCAAACGCCAAGGGCTTGCCCGCGCTGGCGTCGCGATCGCGGGCCTCCTGTTGGCGGCTGGCGTTCCCGGCCTCAAACAGACCGAATCCCTCCAATTCTTCCGGCGGCGGCGCGCAGTAGCGCTTGACGTCATAGAACGGCGCGCCCAGCGCGAAGAGCCGGGGAAAATGACCCTTGAACGTCGCGGCCTTGACCTGCGCGCCGACGCGCTTGGCGTCGTCCTGCAGACCGCAAAGCCACGTTCCGGGCGGCGGCAGCGGATTGTCCTTGTTGTTGGCCTCGCCCGCGCTCAGCGACAGCTCCACGCCCGCGCGCGCCTCCGCCAGCGCCGTTTGGCACAATTCCTGGCGGCTCTCCACGTCGTCCAGTGCCCCCGTGTGGCCCTTGAGCGCATGGGCGCGATACAGCCGGTCGCCATACCACAGCGCGTTGACACGGTCGCCCGCCGCGAATTGCTTCCATCCGGCGCTGAGCGCGTCGCGCAGCCGCGGCCCCAACGTGCCGCTCCGCAGCGATTCGTGCTGATAGCCGGAAATCACGACCATCGCCGCCAGTGGCACCCCCGCCTTGTCGCGGGTCTGCAGCTTCGCGTCTTTCTGCGCTTCGTCCGGCTTGCCCTGGCGAAACAGCACCAGCGGCGCGGCGGACGGCTTCTTCGCATCGACGACCGCCAGCTTCTTGAGCGCCTTTGGCGGAATCGGTCGGCCCGTCGCGTCCAGCACGGTGGCCAGCACCCGCAGCTTGGGCCACTGGCTTGCGTCGATCGCGTCGATCCGCGCTTGCGGCAGCTCCACCTGCGGGATGGCTGGGGCGTCAGTCGGCGGCGCTGGCTCGGCCGCCGTCAGCAGTCGCAACGGCGCAATGATCAGCAGCAGGAGGGCCAACGGCGCGTGCAGGGCAGCGTGTTTCATGCGCTGAACCGGAAGCGGCGGATCGCATAGCTGCCGGCGTCGTGGCGATCCAGCAGGCGGCCGCGACCGTCGCGCAACGTGAGCTGTACGTCGTACGTGCCGGCGACCAGATCGGCGTACGGATAGGGCGTCACAAGCGCCAGTTCCTGGCCGGCGGACACGGGCTGTTCAGCGTGGCGGGACGCGATCTGGCTGCCGTCCGGGCGCCGGTGTCGCAGCTCGATCGCCAGTGAGGCACCCACGGGCACGTGCGCGGCCAGACGCACCAGCAGGTGCGCACCGGGCGCGGCGGCTTCACCGTCGATTTCCCAGCCGGATAGCCCGCGCCACGGGAGCACCGCGGCGATCGTAGAGACGGTAATGCACTGCAGGAAGGCGCGCCGACGCATGACCGGCAATGTACAGCGTGAATGCGCCGCTGTCACGGTCGGTCAGTCGAACGTCCAGCCGATGCCGGCAAAGCCCATGACGCCGAAGTAGCTGAAGTTGTACATGGCGCGCAACCCGAGGTTCAGCAGGGTGTGCGGGCGATCGGCCGTGCTCGTCTGAAAGCGGATGCCGGCCTCGCCTGTGAAGGCCAGGGTCTCGGCCAGGTGCGTATCCGCCCAAATCGCCAGCACGCCGACCTCGGCGTAACCGCGCCAAGCATCCCAGGCGTTGTTGGCTGACTCCAGGCCGACCGCGCCGCCGCCCGCCAACCACGGATGCGCGGGAAAATCGCCCGCCGGCAACGTCGCGCCCAGCTCTGCTTCGAGCGCCATGTAGAAGTGCCGCATGTGTCTGCGGGCAGTGCCGCGAACCGCTAGCACGTTGGCGCGCTGCACGTTGGGTTCGCAGGTCTTGCTCGGCACGTCAGTGCAGTAGACCGGCGCGCGCGTGTCGATGTCCATGGGCGATAGGCCAAAGCCGACGGAGATCTCACGCTCGGCGACGTCGTTGCGGTCGTAGTCCCGGGCGAGCGCCGGTTGGGCGACGAGGAAAACGGCAATCAGGGGGATCCAGCGCTGCATGGCGGCACGGTTTAGCGCACGCGGCGATCGGGCACAAGCTTCGCGATCCGCCGCGGGAATTTGGCTGGTGAATCCTGAAGCTGCGGCGCAGCTACACCGCGGTCTGTACCGGATCGGCATCGAGAATCGACTCGCCGTGTTGGCTGAGGTCCAAACCAATGGCTTCCTGCTCCGATGAGACGCGCAGCGGCGAGAGCGCGTCGACGGCCTTGAAGATCAGCCAACTGCCGATCATCACGCCGATCGCGACGGCGACGAGCGCCACCATGTGGTGGACAAACAGCGTCGGATTGCCGTGCAGGAGACCGTTCTCGCCGCCCGCGTTCACTGTTTTGTCGGCCATCACGCCCGTCAGGATCATGCCGATGATGCCGCCGACGCCGTGGCAGGGAAAAACGTCCAGCGTGTCGTCGACGCCCGCGCGCGTTTTCCAGTGCACGGCGAGGTTGGAAACGACGGATGCAAAGGCGCCGATGAAGATGCTGGAGCCGGTGCTCACGTAGCCGGCGGCGGGCGTGATCGCGACGAGGCCCACGACCGCGCCGATACACGCGCCCATGGCCGTCGCCTTGCCGCCGCGGAGGCCGTCAACAAGCAGCCACGCGATCATCGCAGATGCGGACGCCGTGTTCGTGGTGAGGAAGGCGTGTACTGCGACGGTATTGGCGCCGAGCGCTGAGCCAGCGTTGAAGCCGAACCAGCCAAACCACAGCATGCCGGTGCCAAGCAGCACAAACGGGATGTGCGCGGGGCTGTGCTGCTCGCCCTGCCGATGGTCCTGTCGCGGTCCGAGCACGAGCGCGCCGACGAGCGCCGCCAAGCCCGCGGACATGTGCACGACGGTGCCGCCAGCAAAATCCAGGACGCCGTATTTGTGCAGCAGGCCGTCCGGATGCCACGTCATGTGCGCCAGCGGGCAGTAGATAAGGAGCGTGAACAGCGCGATGAACCAGATGTAGCTGGAGAAGCGCACGCGCTCGGCGAAGCTGCCGGTGATCAGCGCGGGCGTGATGATGGCGAATTTCAGCTGGAAGATGGCGAAGAGCGCGAGCGGAAAGGTCGGCGACAGCGTCGCGTGCGGATCGCCGTCCACGCCGCGCATCATCAGGAATGTCAGCGGGTTGCCGATCACGCCGCCGATCGAATCGCCAAATGCCAGCGAGAAGCCCACGACCACCCACAGCACGCTGACCACGCCCATGGCGATGAAGCTCTGCAGCATCGTCGACAGCACGTTCTTGCCGCGCACCATGCCGCCGTAGAAGAACGACAGACCGGGCGTCATCAGGAGCACGAGAGCGCTGGCGGTGAGCATCCACGCGGTGTCGCCGGAATCGAGCTTGGCCGCCGCGCCGCTTGGCCCGGCAGGCGGCGTCATGGCCGCCCAGATGGCGATCGCAGTAAACGCGATGAAAGCGAGAAGCGGTTTGATTTTGTTGACTTGCGTGTCTGTTGTCATGTTCTTGGCGAAGGCTACTTGTTTCTGAAATGTGTCTATAACGCGATGCGTCACTCTCCATGTACCGGACCGATTGGCTCGGCGCAAGGGTGAACTTGCGTTCGTTGCAGGAAAGTTGACGATCGGGGTGGAGGGCAATGGAAGGCAACGTCGACCGGCAGGAACCACACCAGACACACGCCGCGGGGGATCAACGCGGCGCGTGCACTGGCATGTCGGCCAAGGCCTTGGGGTCTTCGGGCGATCGCGGCCTGCCTGGGCCGGGCTTTCTTGGGGGAGGGTCTGGACCCGACCCAGGCAGTCGCAATCTATCTGCCCCTCAAACGCGACGTGGGGAGGAACATCGCGGCGGGCACACAGCTACAACGCACCACCCGCGGCATCTATTTCCGGTCGTGGCGCTGTGCGTCGCATTTTTTTTCACCGGCTGCCATGTCGCTGAAGTGCCGCCATTTTTTGCCAACGAGGACGCGACAATCGACAGCAGCGACGCATTCACCTGGGGCGACGATGCCTGGCGGGTGACCCTGCCGTCGGTCCAGGCCACGACCTCGTCCATCGGCTGGAGCGAAGCGGTGGCGTTCACCGTACCTGAGGGCACCACGGCCCTCCAGATCCAGCTTACCTCGCCGACTGGGCACGTGTTGCAGCTCGCTGAACTCGTCGCGCCGGATGCCGCCATCGTGCCCGGCGATTGGCTCAAGTTCGCCGATCAGCCATGGCTGTACCTCGGTGGCCAGGAGCGCGTGCGTGCGTCCGCGTGGCAAGCGGCTTTCCTTGTTCCGAACGCGCCGCAAATCGCCGTGACGCCCGGCGCGTGGCGGCTGCGCACTTTTGCCTTTGACTACGACCCGCAGACGGAGGCGCGTCAGCCGACGGCGACGACGCTGGACGTGCAAATTGACCTGCTGCACAAGCCGGACATCGCGGCGGGGACGATCGACCTGAACCTGTGCCTGACCGGCGCGCGCGGGATTACGGCGGCGACGGCGCCCGACCATCCGCGCGTGCGCGACGCGCTGCAGGTGGTGGAGCAGGCGTGGGGGCCGGCGGGCATTCACGTGGGAACCGTGCGCTACTTTGACGTGCCGGCCAAAGCGCTGAGCGTGACGCACGACGACGGCGCGGATAGCCAACTCGCGGCGTTGTTGCGGCTGACGGCGGGCCAGCCGCCGGGCCTGCCGATCTTCCTGCTGGAATCGGTCGATCTGCAGACGGGCAGCGGCTTGGTGCCGGCGGCTGGCTTCACCGCGGGGCTGCCGACGCCGTTCGCCATGGGCGGGCCGCGGACGGGGATCGCCCTGGCGCTGAAATACGACGCGCCGGATATCCTCGGCGTGGTCATGGCCCACGAGATCGGACATTGCCTCGGTCTGTTCCACGTCGTGGAGGCCCATGCCCAGGGCGAGACGGCGATTGAAGATCGCCTGCCGGATACCGCGCCGACGCCGGACAACCTGATGTACTACGCGCCTGACCCGGCGCGCCTCCAGCTGACAGCCCAGCAAGCCGCGGTGGCGCTGGGCGGACCGTGGGTGAAGCCATGACTCGACACCCGCGCTGCGTTGCCGCACCATGCAGCGCGGAGGTTGCCGTGCGCGTTTGGATGCTGATTTGCCTGCTTTTTGCCTGGCCGGCGCACGCCGCTGAAGTTCCCGTCGCGCTGCGCAACTGGTTGCAAGCGCTGGATTCCGCGCCCACGCCCGCGCAAGTCCAGCGCGCTGGCGGGCCGCGGACGGTGGAGCTGCTGGATCAGGTCGTGCGGGACGGACATGAGGTTTCTTTCGTGCGCAGTCGCGCCATCGGCCTCCTGAGCCTGCTGGACGATCCGCCGGCCGAGGCGCGCATCCGCAAGCTGCTCACCCTGCGCGACGACAATCTGCGGGCAACCGCCGCGCTGGCCTGGCTCGCGGGTCCGGCGCATCGCCATCCGTCGGGAACGGCGGCGACCGTGGCGCTGCTCTTGGCCGATCCATCCGCAACGGTGCGCGCTGCGACCGCGCGGGGCTTGGGCTATTGCGTCGATCGGCCGCAGACCCGCGCGCTGGCGGTGCAACGGCGTGCGCGGGAGTCCGATGCGGGCGTGCGCGCGGCGCTGGATGCGGCGATTCGCAAGTTGGATGAACTGCCGGCGCACCGCTGAATTGTCCGCGGGCGCCAGCCGTTGAGTCAGGCAGCTACCCCGGAGCTGTCCATGCGCCATCTGATTCCCGTCCTGCTGCTCGCCACCGCCTGCGCGCCCTCCCTGCAATACCGGCAGGATGCTGCCGTCGCGTACGGCTTCTCCGCGCCGTGTGGCCAAGGGCCGTTCACGCTTTCCCTGCGCTTGAAAGGCGCGCGCTGGGGCGAAAAGCTGGCAATCGGCGGTTTTGCTCCGCACGCGGTAGTGGGGCGCTACACGATCAAGCTGGACGGCAAGCGCGTATCGGAAGGCCAGTTTGCGACTGAGCACATCGTGCAAAATGGGACGTACGCGTCGCTGCAAGGCGACCAGAAGCCGGATAACCAGCGCTGCGTGGAGAGGCCGGCGGCGGTCGCGCTGGAGCCGGTCGCGCCACCGCCGTCGCTTCCGGTGGAGCCGCCCCCGCCGTGGCAGCCGCCGCCGTTGGCCTGGCAAGCGCCGCCGCCGCCGTATGCCGTGCCGGTACCCGCTGCGCCCGTGCCGCCGCCTTTGCCGGACCCGCCGAAGGCCGTGGTCGCCGCCCAGTTGGTTGCCCTGAATCCCGGCGAGTCTGTCGCGGACGGCAGCCGCAACTTCCGTGTCGCGTCGTTCACGTGGCCGAGCGTGGACCTGATTGGCACGCCGCAGATCGCGCCGGACGCCGTGCTGGAGATCACGCTGTGGTCGGAGGAACCCAATGACTGGGACGGCGCGACGCTGCAGTGGGTCCACGAGGTGGCCGAGCCGACCGTGCCGGAGGCGGAGTACATCGCCTATCTGCACAAGGAGCGCCGCGAGGCGGAAGCGGACGCGAAGCGGCGGCAGGAGGAGGCGAATCGCGAATACCAGGAGCGACAAGCGGAGGCGAATCGCAAAAACGCAGCGCGGCAGAAGCGCTGTGATGAACACCACGACGACGAGGATTGTTGGGGCAAGGGCGGCTATGACGCCTACGTGGCGTCGTGGAATGCGCCGCGCCCTCAGCCGAAGCCTGTGGTGCCGGTTGTCGTCGCTGCGCCGGTTGTGACCGCGCCCCAGCCGCGCCCGCCAGAGGGGCCACCGCCGGTCGCGCAGACGGAGATGCCGCCCCCGCAGCCGTCCTTGCACGCGGAGTGGGTGGCGGGCTACTGGCAGTGGACGGGCTTTGCCTGGTTCTGGCTGGGCGGCTGGTGGCGCGTGCCGCAGCAGGATTTGGTGGCGCAGGCCACGATGGTCGCGCCCGCGCCGCCGCCGCTTGTTCAAGTTGAGGTCGCACCGCCGCCGCCGCTGCCTGACGCGGTGTGGCTTGCGGGCGCTTGGTATTGGGACGGCCGGATCTGGCTCTGGCATTCGGGTCAGTGGACGTTGCCGCCGCGTCCGGGCCTGCTTTGGCACGCGCCGACGTGGGTGATCGACGGCCGCGGTGTGCGCTTGGTACCCGGCGTGTGGGGCGAGGTGGTCCGGTTGCGGTAGCGCGGGCAGGCATCAATCTAGCCACCGGACGGGCAACCTGCTACAACGCAGCCCGCAACGTGTGAGGCAGCCATGGCCAAGACCCCCGACCTGTTTCCCCAGCCAGAAGCGACCTCGGCCGAACCGCCTGCGTCGTTTGAGAAGCTCGTCGATCAGCTGGACAGGCTCGTGGCGCAGTTGGAGTCTGGCCAGCTTTCGCTGGAAGACAGCCTCGCGGCGTTTGACACTGGCATGGCGATTTCGCGCAAAGCCGCGGCGATCCTCGACGCCGCCGAGCACCGGCTGGAGCAGATCGCTGGCTCTCCGGACAAGCCCGAGTTGAAGCCGCTCGACGAGCCGGCGTAACGCGTTGAACTTTTCAGCAGACCCCGGCACCCCACGTAACAGGTTGCGCAACTGCGACCCGACGTGGAGGGCGGCATGTTCGACACAGACAGCGGGATTGTCGTGAGCCAGAAGGTGCGCACAGAGCGACTGGACGAGCGGCTGGTGCACGCCGGCCTGTGCGGCGATCTGCGGGAATCCGCGGGCTTGGTGATGGCCGGCAAGGTCATGGTCGGCGAGCGCAAGGTGGACAAGCCGGGGACGATGGTGCCACTCGACGCGCCGGTGCGGCTGATTGGCGGCCCGCCGATGCCGTTTGTGTCGCGCGGCGGCATCAAGCTGGACGGCGCGCTGCGGCACGTGGGGCTGGACGTGACCGGCCTGAACTGCGCCGATGTGGGCGCCTCGACCGGCGGCTTCACCGATTGTCTGTTGCAACGCGGCGCCGCACACGTCGTCGCCATTGACGTGGGTCACGGGCTGTTGGCGGACAAGCTCCGCCGCGATCCACGCGTCACCGTGGTGGAGCGCACCCACGCGCGCGCGATGACCCGCGAGCAGATGCCGTGGCTCGCCGACTTGCTGGTGATGGACGTGAGCTTCATCGGTGCCCGCGCGGTGCTGCCCGTGCTCGTCGGCTTGGTGCGGCCCGGCGGTCATTTGCTGGTGCTGGTCAAGCCGCAGTTTGAGCTGCCGGCCAACCTCGTGCCGGCCGGTGGCGTGGTGGCGGACGATGGCGCGCGCTGGCAGGCGGTGAAATCCGTGCAGGACGCCGCCCGCGATCTGGGCCTGACGCTGCGCGCGACGGCCGAGAGCGAGCTCAGCGGACCGATGGGCAACCGCGAAGTCTTCGTGTTGCTCCAGCGTCCAGATGCCGGGGTGGGGCCTGAAGACCACCGCCGCTAGCCGTGTGTTGCCGATCTGTTGCATTGGCCTCCGCTGAACCGGTATCATGCTGGGCCTATTGATGTGTCGTGAGGCCCGCAGTGATCGCCGATTGTCCCAGTTCCACGCCGTTCTTCGGCCGTGTGATCGTTCCCGCTCTGCTCTTTTGCCTCGCGGCCGCCGGTTGCAGCGATGCTCCGACCGCGAGCGGTGAGGCGTTGGATGCCGCCAATGGCGTTGGCGACGACCTGTTTGCCGCGTTCCCGGACGCCAAGGACGTTGCCGCCGCCGATTTCCTCGCCTCGGACGCGGCCGCCGATGCGTCGCAGTTGAGCGCCGATGGCACAAGCACCTGCGCTGCCACCGGCGCGGCGTGGTGCCCGTGCAAGGAAAACGCGGACTGCGACGGCGGCCTCTGCATCGACACGCCCAACGGCCATATCTGCGCCGCCAAATGCTTTGACCTGTGCCCCGAGGGCTTTGCCTGCGCGGGCGTGAACACGGGCGGCGGCGACATCTCCACCATCTGCGTGCCCAAATGGGGCTGGCTCTGCGATCCGTGCAGCACCAACGCGGATTGCGACAGTCCGGGCGTTGGCAAGCAGGCCGCGTGCCTCGACTACGGCAATGCGGGCCATTTCTGCGGCGTGGACTGCACAAGCGCGGCCGATTGCCCCATGGGCTACGTCTGCGGCGAAGGCAAAACCGTCGACGGCGCAACCCGCAAGCAGTGCTGGCATGGCGCCGACGTGGGCGCGGCGGCCAGCGCGTGCGGCTGCTCGCCGCGCGCGACGGTCATGGAACTGACGACAGCGTGCTGGGTGGCCGATGCCACGAGCGGCGCGACCTGCGGCGGCTTGCGGCATTGCACCGACAAGGGCCTGGAGCCGTGCAGCGGCAAGCCCGGCAAGGAAGTTTGCAACGGCAAGGATGACGACTGCGACGGCCAGACCGACAACGCCGCGTGCGACGATCAGAACGCGTGCACGCAGGACCTGTGCGACGCGATCGCCGGCACATGCACGCACAACGTGCTGGACGGTTCGCCGTGCAACGCCGACAACACGGAATGCACCGCCAACGACACCTGCCAGAGCGGCGTGTGCAAGCCCGGCGCGGCCAAGACGTGCAGCGACGGCAACCCGTGCACGGACGACACGTGCGACCCGAGCGGCGGCTGCGTCTTCGCCAACAACTCCGCGGGCTGCGACGACGGCAAAATCTGCACGACGGGCGACTATTGCGCGGGCGGCGTCTGCAATGCCGGCAAGAGCAACAACTGCGACGACGGCAATAGCTGCACCGACCAGACGTGCGATCCCAAGACGGGAAACTGCAACACGACGTTCAACGCGCTCAACTGCGACGACGGCAACGCCTGCAGCAGCAACGACGCGTGCAAGGACGGCGTCTGCAAGGCGGGCGTGACCGTGGACTGCAAGGACGCCGATTTGTGCACGCTGGATTCCTGCGACGTGGCAGGTGGCTGCAAGCACACGATCAGCACCGGCGTTTGCGATGACGGCGATGCCTGCACGTACGGCGAAACGTGCACCACCGGCGTGTGCAACGGCGGCGCGCAGCTGAATTGCGACGACCTGAATCCGTGCACCGCGGATTCCTGCGACAAGCTGATCGGCTGCGCCCACACGCCGCAAAATGGCGCGTGCAACGACGGCAACGCCTGCACGGACAGCGACGTCTGCTCCGGCGGCGCGTGCGTGGGCGCGCAAAGCCCGCCGTGCGCCAGCGACCAGAACTTGTGCACCGACGACGTGTGCGATCCGACGCTGGGCTGCGTGCACACCAACAACGCCTTGCCATGCACCGATGGCAGCGTCTGTACGCAAACGGACACGTGCTCCGGCGGCCTGTGCGTGGGCGGCGCGCCGCTCAATTGCGCCGACGACGGCAATCCGTGCACAACGGAATCGTGCAATCCGGTCAGCGGCTGCGCGTCGATCAACAACTCCGCCAGCTGCGACGACGGCGATGCGTGCACGCTGAACGACGTCTGCTCCGGCGGAACCTGCAAGTCCGGCGCGGCCAAGGATTGCACTTCGCTCAACACCACCTGCGGCGACGGCAAGTGCAGCCTGGGCAGCTGCTACATGGCTCCGTACCCCATCAAGACCGCGTGTCCGACGGGCTTGTGCGATGGCTTGGGCACCTGTGAGGCGCAGACCGCACAGACGATTGACGGCTGCACCAAGGAGCCGACGGTCGACTATTTCCAGGACTGCAAGACGTGGGCCTGCTACGGCTGCGCGCTGGAGAATGGCTTCTCCGCCTACAACATCACGGATTGCGCCGGCACGGGGTGCTTCAACCGTTTCCCGACGTTTGGCGTCAACGGCATGATCGTGATGTGGGCGGACTGGGAACAGAGCGCGTACGTCGACTGGAAGTTTCCCAAGCCGCTGATCGGCAACTACAAGATTGAGGCGGCCATTCCGCCGGGCATTCCGGCCAGCTCCGGGACGTGCACGCCGGCGCAGGCGACTTACAACACTGCGGCGAAGTATCACTTCCTGACGGCGAGCGGGGAGCTGATTGCCCCGGTGGTCAAGAACCACAGCACGACCAAGAACACCAAAGTCACGCTCTTCAGCGGCGATGCGACCGGCCTGACCGGCATCCGGCTGTACAACGGCCCGTCGGCCAGCGGCACGCAGCCGCCCGCGTGCGAGTTCTACTTGGTTGACGCCGTGTACGCGACGCCGCAGCCATGAGCTACGCGGACGACGAGATCCGCAAGCCCAAACGCCCGCCGCCGCCGATGACGCGGGTGCGGTTGCGGCAGATCGCGGAGGACTACGTCAGCCGTTTTGGCGGGCCGTCTAGCAACCTGCGGCGCGTGCTGAAACGCCACATCGACAAGGCCGCCCGCGCGCACGCGGAGGAGCGCGACGTGACGCAAGGCTGGCAGGTGGAGGTCGACGCCATCGTCGCGGAGTTTCTCCGTGCCGGCGCGCTCGACGACGCGCGCTACGCCCAAAATGCCGCGCAGAGCCTGGCGCAACGCGGTGTCGCCCCGCGCGTTGTCGCGTATCGCCTGCAGCAGAAGGGTATCCAGCAGGCCGACATTCGCGGCGCGCTGGCGGATCTCGGCGACCCGCGCAAGGTGGAATGGGAAGCGGCGCTGCAGCTGGCGCGGCGGCGGCGCTTGGGGCCGTATCGGCTGCCTGAGGATCGCAAGGAACGGCGGATGAAAGACGCGGGCGTGCTGGCGCGCGCGGGCTTTCCGCCGTCGGTTGCGTTCAAGATCGTCGATTTGGATCCAGACGAGCTGGACTTGCCATAGTCGGTCGCGTCAATCGCGAAACGTCGCCGTGTCCTTGGTCATCATCGCCATCGCCGCGGTCATCAGGTCCTCAGACAGCAGCATCGACGCGTTCCAGCTCGCCACGTATTTCAGGCCGTCTTCCACGGAGTGGTCGCGCGAGAAGTTGAGGTTCTCCTTGAGCCCGCGCACCGTCAGCGGCGACTTCAGCGCGATCGACTTGGCGACGCCTTGCGCCACGGCCAGCATCGCGTCCTTGTCGGGCAGGCACTGGCTCACCAGACCCATTTGCAGCGCCTCCGGGCCGTAGAACTCGCGCGCCGTGAACGCCAATTCGCGCGTGCGACCGTCGCCGATAATCCGCGGCAGCCGCTGCAGCACGCCGACGTCCGCGACGAGGCCGAGGTCCAGCTCCTTGAGCGAAAAGCGCGCGTCCGCCGAGCAGTAGCGCAAATCGCACGCGGCGATCAGGTCCAGCGCGCCGCCAATGCAGGAGCCGTGAATCGCCGCGATCACCGGCTTGCGGCAGCGTTCAATCGCCGTCAGGCAATCCTGCAGCTGGAGGATGAAGCCGCGCACTTTGTCGGCCATGCGACCGTGGCACGGATCCTGGATTTGTTCCTGCAGGCCCATGAACAGCCCGAGGTCGATGCCCGCGCAGAAGTGGTTGCCCTGACCGGTGATCACGCCGACGCGGGCGGTCGATTCGCCGTCCAGCCACTCAAAAGCCGCCTTCAGCTCAAACCACAGTTCCAGGTGCAGCGCGTTGGCGCGCTTGGGGCGGTTGAGGGAAATGGTGGCGATCTGGTCGTCCAGCGTCACGAGGAGATGCGCAAAAGTCGGCAGCGTCATGATCAGTTCCGTGTGGCGTTTGGCGCCGCGGCGCAGCCTGACCCAAACGCGCAGGCTTGCCAAGATGCGGCCCTGATCGCGCGTGGTTTCGCAGGATTGCCGCCGCGGGCTTGTCGTGCTGGCAATCAACACTATGCTCCGCGTCGCGCTGCGCCGTTGGCAGCCTGAGGCTCCGATGATCCTGACCCTGCATTCGATTCTGCGCTGGCTCGTACTTTTTGGCGGCTTGGCGGCGACTGGTCTGGCCTTCCAGGCGTGGCGCGGGAAGCCGTGGACGCCGCTGCACAAGCGCGCGAACCTGATCTACATGATTTCGATGGACGTGCAGTTCCTGATCGGCGCCGTTGTCTGGCTGACGAGCTCGCTGGTCCAGCAGGCGCGCGGCGACATGGCTGCGGCGATGCACGACCCGATCCTGCGGTTCTTCACGATCGAGCACCCGACGTTCATGCTGCTGGCGCTGGGCGCGATGCACGCGGGCTACGGCATTGCCAAGCGCGCCGGGACGGATGTGACCAAGCACCGCAACGCATTTTTTGCCTTCACCGCGTCGCTGGCGTTCGTGTTCGCGGCGATTCCGTGGCCGTTCCGCCTCGTCGGCCGGGCGCTGCTGCCGTAGTTGAGTCAGCGGCGCTCGCCTGCTACGCTCCTGCGCCTGATGACTGACCTGACGCACCCCGCCGCCACGCTCGACCTGTCCATGGTCGTGCCGGTTTACAACGAAGACGAGAGCCTCGCAGCTATGCACGCGGCGCTCCTGGAAACGCTGGAACCGTTGAACATCGCCTTTGAGATCATCTACGTCGATGATGGCAGCAAGGACGGTTCGTTCGCCTTGCTGCGTGAACTCGCGGTTGATCCACGCGTCAAGGTTGTGCAGTTTCGCCGCAATTTTGGCCAAACGGCGGCGATGGCCGCGGGTTTTGAGCACGCGCAAGGCGCCATCGTCTTCCCGATCGACGCGGATTTGCAGAACGATCCCAAAGACATTCCGCGGATGCTGGCAAAGCTGGATGAAGGCTATGACGTCGTCGCGGGCTGGCGGCAGAAACGCCAGGACGCGTTCTGGACCAAGACGCTGCCGTCGCGCATCGCCAATCGCATCATCGGCCGGGTTACCGGCGTGGTGCTGCACGACTACGGCTGCACGCTCAAGGCGATTCGCCGCGACATTTTGCAGGACGTGCGGCTGTACGGTGAGATGCACCGCTTCTTGCCGGTCTTCGCGCATCTTGCGGGCGGTCGCATCACGGAGCTCGCCGTCACGCACCATCCGCGCCGCTGGGGCGTGTCCAAGTACACGTTGTCCAAGACGTTTCGGGTGATTCTTGACCTGGTGACGGTGTATTTTCTCGCCGCCTACGCGACAAAGCCGATCTACTTCTTTGGCCGGTTCAGCTTCGCCAGCTTTGGCGTGGCCGGGCTGGCGATGGCGACGACGCTCGTCAACCGCGTCGTCAACCACGTCTTCGTCAAGGATCAGCCGCTGTTTCTCGTCGGCATCTTCTTTGCGATCGCCGGTTTGCAGTTCCTGCTTTTTGGCCTGCTGGCCGAACTGAACATGCGCACCTACTACGAGAGCCAGGGCAAGCCGACGTACTTCGTCCGCGAGCGCCTGAACATCGCCGCGCCGGCGCCTGACCGTCAGCGGGGGCATTAGCCCATGTGCGGCATCGCCGGGTGGGTGTCGACCCTACCTTCGCGCTTTACCGACGCCGATCGGGTGCTGACGCGGATGCGCGATCGCTTGACCCATCGCGGTCCGGACGACGCCGGCAACTTCTTCGACCTGCCCAACGACATCGAACGCCGTGGCGGCGCGGCGCTGGGATTTCGCCGGCTCTCGATCATCGACCTGGCCGGCGGCCATCAGCCGATGACCAACGAGGATGGCTCGGTGTGGATCGTCTTCAACGGCGAGATCTACAACCACCTGGAGCTGCGCCGCGAGCTGCAGGCTGCGGGCCACGTCTTTGCCAATCACAGCGACACGGAAGTGCTGCTGCATGGCTGGGAGCAGTGGCAGGAAGCGCTGCTGCCGCGCTTGAACGGCATGTTCGACGTGGCCATTTGGGACCAGAACCGCCGCGAGCTGCTGTTGGCGCGCGATCGCCATGGCAAGAAGCCGCTGTTCGTCGGCGTGCTGGATGGTGGGCGGACGCTGGTGTTCGGCTCGGAGCTGTCGGCGGTCGCTGCGCATCCGGCGGTGCCGCCGGAAGTGGACCTGCACGGGCTGGCGTCGCTGTTCACTTTTGACTACGTCGCGAGCCCGCGGAGCATGTTGCAGAATGTGCACACGCTGGAGCCGGGGCAATTCTGGCGGTGGCGCGTGCCGGAGAACGCTGCGCCGACGCTGCAAGTCGACGCGTATGTTGGGCCGACGCGCGCCGACGAGCGGCTGGCGCACCTGAGCGACGCGGAGATGCTGCACGAGCTCGACACGCGGCTGCACGCGGCGGTCGACCGGCGGCTGATGGCGGACGTGCCGCTGGGGATCTTCCTGTCGGGCGGAATCGACTCGTCGTTGGTGGCGGCGTACGCGGCGCGACTGCGTCGTCCGGGCGATTTGGACACGTTCTCGATTGGCTTCGCCGACAAGCGTTTTGACGAGTCCAGCCACGCGCGCACCGTCGCCCAATTTCTGGGCACGCGCCATCACGAGCGAATCCTGACGCCAGAGACGGCGTTGGCCGCGCTGCCGCAACTGCTGAGCAAGATGGATCAACCGCTCGCGGACCCATCGATCCTGCCGACGTGGTTCCTCGCCCACTTTGCCCGCGAAAGTGTGACCGTGGCGCTGGGCGGCGACGGCGGCGACGAATGGTTCCTTGGCTATCCGACGTTCTTTGCCCACGACGTCGGTCGCCTGTGCGACTGGCTGGGCATTTCCAAGGCGCACGGCGTGCTGCAGGCCGTGGCGCGGCGCCTGCCGACGTCGCACGGCTACATGTCGCTCGACTTCCAGATCAAGCGGTTCGTCAGCGGTCTTGGCCATGTGGACGGCATGCGCCACGTGACGTGGATCGGCGGCGTGGCGACCCAAGCGCTGCCGCAGTTGCTGTCGGCTGACGCGCTCCACGCCCTGGACCAGCCGCGGGCGAGCGCGATGGCCGGTCACCACGATCCGCAGCTTGTCGCGCAAGTGCAGGAGGTCTGGCGGCAATGGCGCGCGGCTGGGCGGGACGACATGGATGCGCTCGCGGGTCTGTACGCGCGCTTCTACCTCGGTGACGGCGTGCTGCAGAAGGTTGACCGCGCGTCGATGCTCAACAGTCTGGAAGTCCGCGCGCCGCTGCTGGATCCGGCGGTTGTGGAGTTGGCGCACGCCTTGCCCACGCGGATGAAGCTGCGCGGTCGCGAAACCAAGCGCATTTTGCGCATCCTCGCTGAGAAGCAACTGCCGCCGGAGATTGTCCGGCGCCCCAAGCGCGGCTTCGCTGTGCCGATTGGCCAGTGGCTGCGCGGTCCGCTGCGCGGCTTCCTGACCGATGCGCTGGCGCCGTCGCGGCTGGCGAAGCTGCCGTACCTCAATGCCCAAGGCGTGCAACAGCTGGTCAAGGAGCATCTGGACGGCCGCGCGGATCACCGCAAGCCGCTCTGGGCGCTGCTGTGCCTGACCAACTGGACGGACCGTTTGCCGGAGGCGCAGCGTGACTGACGCCCAGCCGCTCCACGTGGCGATCGACGTGCGCGCGGGCCGAACGGTGCTGGCGACGGTGCAGGGCGGCCGGGTCATCGACATGCGGCGGCGCGAACATGGCGCGCAGCCCGATGCGACACAGCTGGCGGATGACGTCGCGGTGCTTGTGGACCGCGCGCCGGGTGTGGTGCGCGGACTTGCCGGCATCTGGCGGCATGGCCAGCGGTTGGGGATGGCCGATCCGGCTGATTTTGGCGCGCTTGTCGCCGCCGTTGGCCAGCAAGCTGCGTTGCCGACCTCATGGCTGCCCTACGGCGCGGCGTTGGCGGTGGGCGAATGGCAGCGCGTCCCGTGCCAGGGCCCGCTGGGCGTCTTCGCACTGGACGTCGGCATGGCGGGCGGCGTGGTGATTGCGGGTCAGGCGTTTGCGCCGCTGCGCTTGGACCTCGGCCACCTGAGCGTGGACGTGAACGGCCTCAAGTGCGCGTGCGGCGGGCGCGGGTGCCTGCACGCGTACGCGAGCGAGACGGCCCTGCAGGAGCTCTCCCGCGATTTTGAGATGTCGCTGGAGCAGCCCAGCGCGATCGACCGGCAGACCATCATGAGCGCCCACCTTGCGGAGATGCAGCGCGCCGGAATTGGCCCGACGCACGTGCTGACGGACCGCGCTGGTTGGGCGATCGGCGTCGCGGCGTCGCGGCTGCAGGAGGCCTTTGGCGTGGTTGAAGTGCGCGTTCGGACGCGGCACCCCGAGCTGTGGCAGGTTCTCGCGCCGTCAGCCGAGGCGGCGGTGCGGCAGATCTGCGGTCCGCGGGCGCCGCGGTTCACGCCGGCCGATCCACGCGAAGATGGTTTCTTTGTCGGCGCCGTCGCAGCAGTGCCTTGACGGTCAGCCCAGCCAGAGGTGCAGGGTGACTTCCTCGTGCGCCGATGCAAAGCCATTGCGGGCATGCACGCGCGCGGACACGTGGTTCTTGGTCGAATAGCCGGAATCGATGTGGCTCGCGCCCATCCGTTTCATCAGCACCATCGCGCCGTGAAAGAGCGCGTGGCCCATGCCGCGGCCGCGCATTTCGCCGTTGAGCACCAGCAGCCGCATGTGGCCGTAGCGGTAGCCAAGCGGCGTCTGGCCCTCGGGCTCGACGCTGAACTGGAAGAAGCCCTGCACGTGGCCCTCCTCCTCGATCACCGCCAGCGGCGTCTGGTTCTGCCACGCCGTCTCCAGCCATCTGCCGTACATCGAATCGACATCCCGCTTGGCAAACCCGGTGTTGCAGTAGAGATGCCCGCGCGGATACGCCCAGCGCTGGGCGAGCTCCACGACGCGTGGCAGATCGCGCGCGTTCATCACGCGCACCCGCGGGTCCGGATCGTCCGGCAAGTGCGCCGTCGGCGCCACCGGCCAAATGACGTTGTCCATGTAGCGAAATCCCGCGTCCTCCAGCGCGTGCAGCACCGGCAATTGGTCGCCGTTGACGCGCGTCGAGACAAACCGCACTTGTTTGTCGTGCAGCAGCGCCCGGGCTTCAAGCAGCAGGACCGCGAGTTGCTGCTGCAGGTCGGGCACGTCCGCCGCCAGCAGCACCTGAAGCGTCGCCATGCCGAAGCCAAAATGGTTGCGGTCCCAAGTCGAATCGCGCACGGCGAGGATGACCGCGTCGTGCGTCAGGAAGTGCACGTGCGGATCGGCCGCCAGCTGCGTGAGGCGCTGCCGCCAGTAGCCCTGCCACAGCGGCGGATCAGCGTGCAGCGCGGGGTAGTGGCGAAACGGATCAAACGGACTCTGCGCCAGATGGCGATCGGCGACGGCGAGCAGATCGGGTATTTCAGCGGTGAGCATCGGGCCCTCTATACACGTCGACCGGAGTTCGAGATGCGTCGCCTGCGATCCAGGCTCGCCATGCCAGTCTGGCGTGCAGCAGGTCTGACCGACGAACTTTGCCAAGGGAAGAAGATCGGCAGGTTCAGGGTGCGCCGCAGACTTTTTTGTTCTTCCAGTCAAACGCCTTGTCCAGAACGCCAAGAAAGGCTGCGGGATCGCCCGCGTCAACGCCCAACAGGTGGCCGCCGCCGCTCATCGCCAGATGCCAGGAGTTGATGATGTCGGCGTCGGTTGTGGAGCCGATGTCGACGATGTACAGGCGCACGCCAAATGCCTTGCCGTCGGGCGAGCGCAGGACGTTGTTGCTGGCGGAGGTGGCGACGGCGGAGATGCCGGGTCGCGGGTCGCGCACGCAGTAGGCAGGGCAGTACAGGCCGGACGTGGGATCGGGCTTGCAGACCTTCTGCGGATCGGTGGAGTTGCAGTGCGCGGACAACAGCGGGTCGCAAGGCGTGGCGCCGTCGCTGCAGAAATACGCGAGGCCAGTGGGATCGGCCTTGGCCTGGCATTGCTGGTGGCTCGCGCACTTGCCGCCGACGCCGCAGTCCGCGTCGATGCTGCACGGTTTGTCGTCGACGGACTCCTTGGAGCCGGTCCAGCCGGTGCCGGTCTTGCTGCATTGGAAGACCTGCTGGCATGTGGCGCCGCCGACACAGTCGCTGTCCGTGATGCAGCCGAGGCCGGTGGACAGGCGCTTGGCCTGCACCCACGGGCCAAAATACGTGTTGCTCGACGATTCGCCGCCGTCGGTGAACAGCACGACAACAGTGTCGCGGCACGAGCGGGCCGGGTCGACGCACGCGCCGTTCTGGCACAAGTAGTTGACGCTGCCGCAGTCGGCGTCGGCGGTGCACTTCTTGCCGTCGACGATGACCTTGTTGCGCAGGTATTCACCGACGTAGAACAGCGTCTTGCCAAGCGGCGTGCCGCCATCCGCGCGCAACTCCGGGTCGCTGGGCTGGCTCTCCGTGCCGTCCATCCACTTGCCGATCGCGGCCTTGCTGTTGAAGCCGCTCACGCTTGGGTAGGCCACGGCCAGGACTTCGCCAAAATTCTTGTTGAACCAGCTCGTCGTGCTGTCCACGCCTTGCTCGCCGTTGTCGCCGCTCACGGTGTCCTGGCCGCTGTAGGAGCCACTGTCGCACGACTTGGAGCCGACGTTGTCGACCGTCTGCGGGAACTTGAAGAGCGCGAGGTGGGTCACCTGGTCGTCGAGCTTGGCCAGTGCCTGCTTGAACACGCCTTTGGAGACGCCGATGCGCGTGCAGCCGTTGGGGTACTTCGTGGCGTCGTATTCGCACTTCGGCCACGGGTCGTAACTGGCGCAGTTCTTGACCCCGGACTTGTTGGTCACGTCGGTGGACATCGAGCCGGACGTGTCAAAAGCGATGATGAGGTTGGCGCCGACGGCCTTGCACGCGCCGTTGACGCAGGCGGTGCCGGGGAAGCACGCCGACACCGAGTAGCCGTCGCCGCCGCCGAGGCATGTGGCGAGCTTGATGCCCTGGCAAGTCTGCGTGCCGGGCGTGCAACTGACGACTTCCGCGGCATCGTCGCCCGCGTCGGCGTCGTTCGCAGCGTCGACAGCCGCATCCGTGCCAGCGGTGTCCAAGGCGGCGTCAGCGGTGTCGGCAACGGCGCTTGCATCCGCGGCGATGTCGGCGATCGCGTCAGTCAGCGTATCGGCGTCGGCGAGGTCCGTTGCGGCATCCGCGGCCACGTCGGGCGCACTGGTGCCAGGCGCGGTGGCGGCTTGGCTGCAGGCGACAGTCGCGAGTGCGAGACCGAGCGCGGTCAAACGCGCGCCAAAGGAGGCAAATGAGGGCATGAGCAGGACTTCCGCAGCCGCGCAACGCGGCGCGTCAGAGCGTACCGGTTTTGCGCGGCTTGCGGAAGCTTGGAGTTAGGCGTCGTGCAGCAAGAACCTGTCGTCGCTTGTCGCTGGGTCGCCAAGTGCGCCCGCGGCGCGATACGTCCGGCGAAACACGGCTGGGACTTGACCGACGTGCTCTTGCAGGAGCCCTTACTTGGTCGGGGCAGCGGCCGGAGCCGGCGCTTGCGGCGCACCTAGCGGGCCCGGAGCGGGCGCACCCGGAGCGGCGGCCGGTGCCGGCATCGCAGCGGCCTTGGCGGCAGCGATGAGCGTGACGGGCACGTTCAGCTCGCAGCCCCAGGACTTGATGCGGTTCTGGCAGACAGCGACGACGCCGCGGTCAGTCGGCAGCGACGGAACCTGCGGGAACGCGGTCTTGAACGCCGCCATCGCGATGCCGGGGTTGGCGTACATCACGCCCCACGCACCAGCGACTTTCTCGGTCGACGCCTTGTAGACCGGCGCATCAGCCAGACCGCCCACTTTGCCGGCGGCGAAGCGCTTGCCCTGCTCGAGCGCGCCCGGACCGACCGCCAGGGCCAGCTTGGTCTTGCTCGTGCACAGCGCGAGCGCCGTCTTGTCGCCCGCGAGCGCCTTGGCCGTCGCGCCTTCTTCACCGGTCGCCAGCTTGGTCCAGTCAAAACCGACGTCCAGCGTGTCGCAGTTCGTGTCGCCGTCCTGCGCCGTACCCAACGTCAGCGTCACGCCCTTTTCTTTCAGCATCGGGCCAAACGCCGCAACGATGGGCTCCAGCTTCATCTCCGCAACAGCCTTCTTGACGATGGCCATCTGCGGATCCGCCGGCTTGTCGACGCCGCCAGCGGCAGCCTTGTCGGCCGCTTCCTGCTCGGCGATCAGCTTGGTCAGGACGCCAGAAATGATCTTCTTGGTCAGCGTCAGCACCTGCGGACCGTCGGTCGCGCCCACGCCAATCAGCAGGCCCAGCGGCGACGGGCCGTCCTGGTACAGCGCGAACGCGCTCAGGCCGTCTTCCAGCTTGGCAACGGTCGTCACGTCCGCCAGGAACGCCTTGTACGCCGCGTCATCGAGCTTCAGGATGTCCTTCAACATCGCGAGGTTTTCGTCCAGACCTTCAATCTGCGACGCCGGATCGATGCTCGCCGACATGCTCAGCCAGCTCGACGCGGGCAGCAGGTTGGTGATCGCGTTCGGCGTGTGGTGCTTGGTGCTCGCGAACTGCTTGGCGGTCTTGCTGCCTTCCTTGGCGGTCAAGCGGAATTCCGCCTTGGTGTTGTCGGCATCGGCGCTGATGATGATTTCCAGGCGCGTCAGCTCGGTCGTGAGCGCGCGCAGCTTCTTGGCGTAGCCCGCGAACAGCTGGGCCTGACCCGCCGGCTGACCGGCCATGCCGGGCGCCGAACCCTGCTCAACCATTGACAGGACCTGCTCGATCTCCTTGCCGCGCGTCTTGGTCAGGTCCTCGACCGAAATGCCGAGGTAGATGCTGCCCGGCACGGTGATCTTGTCGAGGCGCTCGATGAAGCCTTTGACCTTGGCGAAGCGATCCTTGGGCGTCAGCACCATCGTCTTGTCGCCGAGGAAGTCGACGTAGACCTTCGTGCCCTGCACGTCGATCATCGCCTCGTGGCCTTCCGCTTCCGCGCCCTTCTTGGCGGCGGCCATCGCGCCGATGGCCTTGGTCTTGTCGGTCACGTGCAGCACGATGAACGTGCCGAGCGCCGGATTCGGCGGCGTCGCTTCTGCACCCGGCGCGGCGGGCGTCGCTTCATCCTGGTAGCCCAGGTGAATCGGCTTGGTCTTGTCCAGCCAATCGGTGCCGGTGATGCCGTAGGCGGCGAGAATCGTTGTGAAGTTTTCCGTGACGATGGCCTTGACGGAACCGCCCGGCGCCGTCAACTGCAGCTTGCTCGCCAGCGCGTCGGCGGCGTTCAGCGCGGCGTCGTAGCTCGCGAGCGACACCCAACCGACAACGCCGTCGCCAGCGACCAGCTCAACGTCCGGCAGCTCCGGCGCGGGCGGCGGGGCGGCAGGCGCTTCCGGCTTTTGGGCGGCGGCAGCGGTCGCGGACGCCTCAGCCTTCTTGGGCTCGTCTTTCTTGCAGCCGGCGGAGGCCAGCAGCGCGGACGTCGTCAGCACGGCGATAACCGTGGAATTCCAGCGATTCTTGAACATGTGAGCCTCTTCTTGGGGCGATTCCAAAGGATAGATTCGTTGCGGCGGCAGGACGTCCACACGCGCACTTTGCCGATCGGGCGCGGGAGTATAGGCGCACAAGGCTGCAATGTGCAAGCGGACTTTGGTACTGACAGGCTGCTACGCCAACGTCGGGCCGGACTCGACCAGATGCCGTGGCGCCAGCGCGCCGGTGCGCGCGTCGATCGCGGAAGAGCCCAGCGTCGCGGTCCGTCGGCCTGCTGGCTCAGCGGAGAGCGCCCGCAGCGCCGCACACAGCGGCGTTTCCCGGTGCGGATGCGCCGCCAGCGCCTGGAATTCATCCACGGCCGCCGTCATCAGGGCGATCGCGCGCGCTGCGTCAACGGCCTGCGGCGCCACATCGCTGAGCGCCGCCTCCAGCAGTTGGGCGCACAAGGGCTGCTCCGGCAGCGCCAGCAGGAAATAGGCGCGCAGGACGGCAATCGCGCGCTCGCCGTCGTGCTTGTGCATCGCCGCGACGATCTTGGCGATTTCCGGGCCGTGGTCCCACGTCTGGTGCAGCTGCGCTGGATCAGGCAGGGCCAGGCGGTCGCGCTCGGGCGCATCGAGCGCTGCGGAAGCATGCACGAGGCCGACGGCAAACAGGTAGAGAGGCAGCCACTGCTCGGCCGTCAAGTCGGCGCGCAGACGGCGCACGGCAGACGTGAGGATCAGGAGCTGCATCGCGTCCGCGCGGTCTTCGACGACCGACTCGTCGTTTTGCCAGCGGGGATCAAACCGCAGCAACCGTTCAGACGCCGCGAGCGAGAGGGATTGCGCGAGGACGTCATGCGGCACGCCGAACTCCAGCGCCTTGACGGAAGCGCGGTAGGGCGCATCGCCTTTGCCATCGAGCACGTGCGGGCGAAATTTCGGCTCCGCAAACGCCTTGCCCTTCTCCGGATTCTCGGCTGCCGCCATCGCGGCAAAACGCCCGGACACAGCGGCAATGCGCGCGGCGTGGTGGCGCGTGTAGGCCAGGTGCTCCGGCCGTTCCGCCAGAGCGCGGGCAAAGCGCGGCAGGATGGCTGCCACACCGGCTTCACCGGCGGCCGCGCGCAGGTCGGCCAAGCGCGTGACCGCCAGGACCGTCACGCCGCCATCGCCGGGATTGGCAGCGGCCAACGTCAACAAGTCGTGCTCGATTTCCGCCAGCGGTCGACCTGCGGCAATTGCCGCCGCCGCGCTGGATTCCGCCGCCGCGCCGCGCCGTGCTGCCACATGCGCCGCAAGTTCAGTCGCGCTGCCGTCGCCTGCCGCCGTCGCGGGGGCCAGCACGGTCCGACCGCCCAGGCGCTCGGCCACCAGCGTCGCCGCCACCAGCCACGGCAACGCCGCGCGGGCCGGGTCAAAATCGCTCGCAGCGCGCAGCGCGTCGGCGAGAGCCAGCCACGCCGGATCCAGCATGCCGCCCGGCCGATTGGCCACCCACGCGCCCAGCGCGCCCGCGAGCACGTCTGTCCGCCGCCCGCGCGCGTGCCAGTCGATGATTTCCGCGGCGATGCGGCTGCCATCGGCAAAGCGCATCGCCTCATCCAGCGCCGCCAGCACAGCGTCGTCCGTGCGCATTTCCAGCGACGGCAGCAACGGCTGGGTCAGCGGCCGGCCAAGGTGGTCCAGCCAAGGGCCGACGCCTTGCTTGGCGGGAAGCTGCACCTGTTTGGGCGTGTGTCGCATTCAGGACTCCGTGGTTTCGTCTGAAGTGTCGTCATCGGTGCGCGTTCCGCCGAATTCGTCGAGGCGACGGTACAGCGTGCGGACCGCCATGCCCAGCAGCCCAGCCGCGCGCCGTTTGTCGCCGGCCGTCAGGCGGAGCGTCTCGGTGATCAGCAGCCGCTCCACTTCTTCCAGCGGCGTGCCGACGGCGATGTGCAGGACCCGGCTCGGCCCTTCGGTCTCGACGCGTGCGATGCGCTCGGGCAACTCCGCCAGCGTGATGATTTCCGTGCGCGCCAGCACCACAGCGCGTTCCATCGCATTTTCAAGTTCGCGCACGTTGCCCGGCCAGGTCCACGCCTGGAGCGCGGCCATCGCGTCCGGGGCGATCGCGGTCACGGCCTTGCCATTTTGGACGGCGAAACGCCGCAGGAAGTGCATCGCGAGGCCCGGGATGTCCTCGCCGCGCGCGCGCAACGGCGGCAGTTCGATGGCGATGACGTGCAGGCGATAGAACAGGTCGGCGCGGAAACGGCCGGCTTGCACTTCCGCCTCCAAATCGCGGTTGGTCGCCGCCACGACGCGCACGTCGACGCGCTGCGACTGCGCTGAACCGACGCGCTGCACCTCGGACTCCTGCAACGCCCGCAGAAGCTTGGCTTGCATCCCCAACGGCAGCTCGCCCACTTCGTCGAGCAGCAGCGTGCCGGTATCCGCCTGCTGAAAACGGCCGTCCGTACGCGCAATGGCGCCGGTGAAAGCGCCGCGCTCGTGGCCAAAAAGCTCGGATTCGACGAGCGATTCTGGAATTGCCGCACAGTTCACGGCGACAAACTGCCCCGTGCGACCGCTGAGCCGATGCAGCGCGCGGGCGAACACCTCTTTGCCCGTGCCGCTCTCGCCTTGCAGGAGGACGGTCGTGCGCGCCGGCGCCACTTGGCCCAACAGGTCGATCGCGCGTCGCACCGCCGGGCTGTGACCGACGATGTCGCGACGCTGGCCGGCGAGCGCCAGTTCCTCGCGCAGCGCGGTATTTTCCCAATGCAGCCGAGAACGTTCCAGTGCGCGGCCGACGGATCGCACCAGCTCGGCGCGCCGCAGCGGCTTGGTCACAAAATCATAGGCGCCGGCTTTCATGGATTCCACGGCGGTTTCCACCGTGCCGTAGGCCGTCATGACGACGACCGCCGTCGATGGCGTGGTCCGCTGCACAGCGCGCAGCAGTTCCAGGCCATCGACGCCGGGCATCATCAAATCCGTGACGAGCACCGCCACGCGTTCCCGCCGCAGCGCCGCAAGGGCCTCGCGGCCATCGGCGACGGCGAGCGTCGGCCACCCTTCACGCTGCAGGATCTTCTGCACGCTCTGGAGGTTGGCCGCGTCGTCGTCGACGATGAGCACGACGGGCGCGTCAGCGTCCACCGCAACCGGCTTGGGCAACTCAGCATGCGGATCCGCAACGGCCATCCGAGCCTCTTTTGCCGCTTAACGACCCGACCGGAGGTCGACCACAAAGCGGTTCTTGGCAGACGGCGCCTCAACCGCAGGCGTCGGCTCCGGCTCGGGCGCGGGCGTACCCGTGGCTTCCCGCAGGCGCGCGATCTCCTCGGCGATGGCCGCGGACACGTCCACAGCTTCTTCAGCCGGCTCTGCAGCCGCTTCAACCGCCGCTTCCGCAGCCAGTTCTTCCGGGCCACCGGCGGGCGCTTCGACGTCCGTTTCGGTCAGTGCCGGCTCGGTGCCCTCTTCGCCGCTAGCCGCCGACAGGTCGTCGCCGCCCGCATCGTCGCCACCGGCTTCCATGCCCTCGTCGCCTTCATCACCCGACGTGCCATCTTCATTTTGCGGCAGCTGATTGCCCGCGGCATCGCGACCCGAACGACGGCGACGGCGACGGCGGCGTTGGCCACCTTCACGCGGCGCTTGGCCATCCGTGCCGGGAATCGTCGAGGCGCCGGCAGCATTTGCCGTTTCCGTCGCATCCGTGCGGACTTCTTCCTCATCGCGGGCATCCGCGATGGCGACCTGCTCCTGAATCGCGCTCAGTGAACGCTGACCTTCCATACGCTGACCCTCGGGGCGCTCGGCGCGCTGACTTTCCGGACGCGTGCCTTCCGAGCGCTGACCTTCCGGCCGATCGCCACGGCCACGGCGGCGACGGCGGCCATCGCGATCGCGTTCGCCCCGATCCTGGTCGCGCGGACCGTCACGGCCGTCCAACTGCGGCGCAGCGGCATCGGCTTGCGGCCGCGGCTCGCGCGGTTCACGCGGCTCGCGGTGTTCGCGCGGTTCACGCGGCGGCCGCGGGCTCTCGCTCGGCGTCGCCGAAACGGTAACCGCGGACGGCGCGATCTTCGGCGCTTTCACCGGCGTCGGCTCGGCCAGGCCAAAGAAGCTCTTCAGCTCGGACCAGAACGATTTCGGCGCCGGCGCCTCTTCCAGCCACGTTTCTTCTGCCGCGGCCGGAGCGCGCGCCACTTCGGTGGCCTTCTGCGTCGCTTCGACTTTGGCCTTTTCCGCCGTTTCCGCCGGACCCGTCGTCTCCCGCACCTTGGCGTAGATCTCCGCGTAGTCGACCTTCGCCGAGCGCCGCGCCGCCGTCGTTTCCAGCGTCACCCGCGCTTCTTCGCGCTTGATCAGCTGGTTGCGCACGAGATCGAGCTCCTGCGTCACACGCAGCAGGCGCTGGCGATCCCCGCGCTCATCCGACGTCTCCGTCGGAATCTCTTCCAGGTGCTCCAGCACGACTTGCGACGCGCAGAGGCCGTCCACCGGCACGATCTCGATCGTCAGGTGATACTGTTTTTCCAGCACGTACAGCTCCTGGCGCCGCGAATTCAGCAGGTAGCGCGCGGCCGCCGGCGGAACCATCGCCATCACGGCGCGCACGCGCTTCTGGCTGGAGGTGTCCTTCTTGGCCACGGTGTCGTAGATGCGCCGCAGCACGGACGCGCCGACGCTCTCCATCGAGCGGATCCGGCCGATGCCGCTGCAGTGCGGGCAACTGTCGAACGTGCCCTTGTTCACCGACGACTTGATGCGCTGGCGGCTCATTTCCAGCAAGCCGAACTCGCTGATGTGGCCGAGCTTGGTGCGCGCCTTGTCGTTCTTGAACGCGTCCTTGATCGCCATTTCGACTTCGCGCACGTACTTCTTTTCGCGCATGTCGATGAAGTCGATGACGATGAGGCCGCCCATGTCGCGCAGAATCATCTGGCGGGCGATTTCCTGCGCCGCTTCGATGTTCGTCGCGCGCGCGGTCTCCTCAATGTCCTTTTCCTTCATGCGGCCGGAGTTGACGTCGATCGAGACCATCGCTTCGGTCTGGTCGATGACGATCGAGCCGCCCGACGGCAGGAACACCTGACGCGCGAACACGTCCTCGACCTTGCCTTCCACGCCGTACCGCGCAAACAGCGGCATGTCGCCCGCGTACCGCACCACCGCGGCCAGACCGCGCGGCATCAGCACCTGCAGGAACTCGCCCACTTCGTGCAGCGTGGCGTCGTCGTCGATGACGACCTCCTCGATGTCCTTGGTGAAGTAGTCGCGCACAAAGCGCACGGGCAAGCTGCGCTCGGCGTACAGCAGCTGCGGGCCCTTGCCTTCATCGTATTTCGCGGTGATGTGTTCCCACTGCCGCGTCAGGTACGTCAGGTCCTTGACCAGTTCCAGCTCCGTCGCCGTGTCGCCCGCCGTCCGCACGATGAGGCCAAAGCCTTCCGGCACCTTCATCGTCTCGGTCAGCTTCTTCACGCGATCGCGCGCTTCGTCGCTCAGCTTGCGCGAAACGCCGGCCTTTTCGTTGTCGCTCTCCGGAATCAGCACCAGGTAGCGGCCCGGCAGGCTGATGAACGTCGAGAGCGTCGCGCCTTTCTGGCCGATCTCATCGCGCACGACCTGCACCATGATCTCCGTGCGCGCCTTGAGCAGCTCCTGGATCGGCGCGCGCTTGTCGTGGTTGCCGCCGCGCAGCTTCGGATGGATTTCGCCAACCGGCAGGAAGCCCTGCTTGTCGTTGCCAAAGTCGACAAACGCCGACTGCAGCGACGGTTCCACGCGCGCCACGACGGCCCGGTAGATGTTGCCCTTGCAGGTGTTGCGGTTTGCCGGTTCGATTTCCAGGTGCACAAGCTGATTGTCTTCGACAACCGCCGCGCGGGCCTCGTCACGATCGACGCTGATCAGCATTCGCTTGGTGACGGAACCCGTCGTTGATGTAGCCATAATTCACACTCCGATGCGGCCATTCCACCCGGCATGAGCCCGGGGAACGGCAGCGCGATCAGTCCAAAACGGCGCGATAAGCGGCTGTAGTTAGCCTGCGCGACCGTGGGACTGGGGTTGCATCGGCAGGATCGATAGAGCAGGCGCTGGAGCGGATGAACGGGATGTTTCTGATAACACTGCTGAAAAGCGCGATGCGGTCGACCGACGTTGTGCGTATGCATGGCACGCCGTGTCTGGTCGGCAATCGGCTCGGTGCCACGCCCAACCGCCAGATGCGGGGGCGCAGGTTACCGAAGTTGCAGTGGTCGTTCGAAACATCGCGATGTCGCTCTACGCTCACGCGGCGAGTTCAGCCTGGCAACAACAAGGGACGGTCACAGAAGGGCGGCGTACTGACACGCGGGCCAAACTTGATGTGCCATCGGCTTGCCGTGCAGCCGGAACTCCTCCGCTGGGGCCAGATGCTGGCATAAGTGCCAGGGCTGGCGGTCGGTCGGCTGCCCAAAACGGGAAGCCTGCTCACTCGTCCGTGCCTCATCCGCGGGCGCCAGCTTCGGTAAGGAAGCCGCGTTCACGGGCCGGTTGGCGCGCTGGTCCACTTTGAACCGGCAGCGCCCGCGCGTCACTTTGCTTCTCGATCGCTGCCTCAGCAGCGTTCAACGGCAACGCTCCGCGCTCAGGTGACTTTTGCGGGACTGCCGTGCCTCGTTTGGACAGCTCAGCTCGTTCCAGAGGGCGTATCGGCCTTGCGCCAATCAGCTCCTTCCAGACGTCCAGCGTTTTCCAGACAGCACTGCGGGTCGACGTTCGCGGTCGTGGCTCCATGGCCAAGCGCTGAACCGTAACCCCACGTGGTCACCCTGAGGGCCCTGTCAAGATAAGTCGCGCCGCGGCTGGTGTCAAACGAACCAGTTCGGCACCGCGGACGTAAACGGCCGCAACCCTTGCGCAGAACGGGCCGCTGCGCTACTCAGACGGTCACGCAGCGGCGAATGAGTCGTCGGAGGCACATGGCCTGGACCCGTCTTGAACTTCGCGATCGCACTGCGCCGCCGCAAGCCGCGTCGATGACGCCGATTGGCCTGTGGACGATTCTGGCGTTGGTTGTGGCCATCGCGGCGTTTTGGCTGTCCACGCGCGCCAATACCGATGCGCAGAAAGCGCCGGATGCGACGTTTCGCGCTGAGGAACACTTGAGCACCGCGGCCGTGGCGGTGCGCAAGCCCGGTGCGGCGGATGTGCCGTGCACGTGGCAAGCGAGCGACGCGCGGTGGCATTGCGGCGCGCAGGATTTTGCCTTTGTCGGGCCGTATGCCGGGCTGGCGGCGGGCAAGCCGATGCGCTGCTTGTGGCTGCATCCTCACGCGGGCGGCGCGACAACCGTGGTGCGCTGGCCGGAGTTGAACCTGGGCGATCACCTGGAAGCGCGGTTGCGCCTCCTGGACGACGTGGGCGGTGGACAGCCGACCCGCCTGCAGATCTTTGCCGCGGGGCAGTCGGTGGGCACGCTCTCGGCGAGCGACGGGCGCGATCATCCTGATTTGGACGTAGACCTGCCCAGCGGCCGGATGCGCGGCGAACTGCGGCTGGAGATTGCCGCGGGCGACAATGATTGGCGGCTCGCGTGCGCCGAAGTGCTGATGACCGGCAAGCGCCGTGCGATGGGCGAGCAGGCGCCGATCGACAAGGCGCTCCAGTACGCGCCGCCTACGCGTCACGATCAATTCGGCAGGCCGACGCAATGAACAGTGATTCGATCGCCACGATTGACCTTGCGACGGCTGCGCGGCCGCCCGATGCGCAGTTGCCAGAAGCGCCGCCGCCGTCGCCACCGCCGTCGCCGCCGCCGCGTTGGCTGGGACCTGCGGTGCGCTTCCTGGCCATCGGCTTGTGCCTCGCCCTGGCGGCGATCCTGCAATTCCGCGGGCTGGACTGGACCGCCTCGGCGACTTCCTGGCTGGACGGCGTGCCGCGGACGGGCGGCGTGCCGGAACTCGGGGCCATTGCGGTCCTGTGGCGCAAAGGCACTGCGCTTGGCCTGACGCTCGGCCAGGTCGTCTCGCTGTGGCAGTTTGGCGTCGCGGGTGGGCTCCTGGCGGCGCTCGGTCTCGTCGCTTGGCGGCTGCGCGGCCTGACGGCGGCGGTCGTCGCGCTCGCGCTGTTCCTGCTCTGGCCGGCGTCGCGCGGGCTGATCGCGACCGTTGGCGCGGAAACGCCGCTGGCCGCTGCGCTCCTGCTCACCGCGCTCGCCGGGCTTCTGGCATGGCCGCGTCCGCTCGTGTCCGCGCTGCTGCTCGGTGGCGCGCTGGCGCTCCTCGTGCTCGTGCATCCGCTCGGGCTGCCGTTGGCGATTGTCGCGGTGCTCGCGGTCCTCATCCTGCCGCTCCGCCGCGGGATCGAGCCGCTGCCGGGCATCGAGCCGCACGAGGGTCTTTGGCCGCACGCCGTGACGGTACCCAACTTGGCGGGGCTCGCCCTTGCGGCGGGCCTCATCGCTGCAGTGCATGGCTCCGGCGGCTTGAAGATCGCATGGGCGCGCCAGATCGCCGAGTGGCGCGCGCCAGTGGTGACGCCGTGGCTCGGCGGTATCGCCAATTGGCCCGTGGTCGGCGCGCTCGTGGCGTTTGCCGGGCAGCTGTCCCTGCCGCTGCTGGTCCTCGCTTGCGCGGCGGGCGTGGGCGCGGTGCGGCGGCCGAGTGACCCGATCGCGTTGCCCGCCGGCCTGTTCTTTGGCACGTGTTTGGTGTTGGTGTGGCTGGGCTTGCCGACGCCCGGTTGGATCGACGGCGTGACGCTGTTGGCGCCCGGTCTGGTGCTCCTCGCGGCGGTCGTGGCGGTCGACGTTGGGCGGGAGTTGTGGGCGCGTGGCACCACGGGTTCGCGCACCGGCGGCGTCGTGCTGGCGCTGGCGACCCTGCTGGCGACCCTTGCCGATCAGCGGCTGGCCGCGCCGGATCGCCGCAACCTGCTGGCGCACATGCCCGGCGTCATGACTTCAGCCATCGGGGCACAGCCCGCGGTCCTGCGCCCGGCGGACCTGGGCCTGCTCTATCGGAAGCCAACGGCAACTGCGATCCTGCCTGGCCATCTCGGTGGTAACCCGCTCGCCACGGCGCTGCGCCAGCTGCATCCGCCGTTGCAGGGCGTCAACTTTGGCGCGGCGTTCTCGATGGACTTCGTGCTGGTCGCCAACACGCCCAACGCGGTCGTCGAGGACATGTGGGCGCACATTGGCCGACAGGAAGCCTGCAGCGCCGATGGCAAAACGTGTCTCGTGCGGATTCGCAGCAAGTAGCGGCTAGCGGCGGACCGGCGGCGCGATCAGATGCGCTCGTCCAGGGAACTCGAACCGTCCTTACCCGGCTTGCCGCCGCCGCCGCCCGGCTTTCGCACCGTCGGCGGGGACTTCACGCTTGGCACGGGCGTGAGCCGCGCGGTCTTGGCCGGCGCGTCGGTCGGTGCCACTTCAATTTCCAGATCGCGGTGACCGGATAGCCGCAGCAGTGCGCTCACGCGACCACCGGGCTGGACAGTGACGGCCAGCGGCGTCTTGCCCAGCGTCTCGCCGGCCACAACGACGGTCGCGCCCGAGGGCTCAGAATCCAGCTGCACCTGAACCGCCTCCGCTTTGGCCTCTGGCGCAGCCGGCTTGGCCTCCGGCGGTTTCGCCTCTGCCACGGGCGCAGCGGGTGGCTCAGGCTGCGGCGGTGGTGGCGCAACCACTGCCACAGGACTTGGCGTCGCTGGCTCAGCGGGCGTCGTCGTGCGGCCTCCGAGCGCGAAGAAGGCGACGAGGGCCGCCACCGCGACGCCGCCGCCGATCCACAGCACCTTCTTGTTGCCGCCCGGCATGGGCAGCGGCTCGTCTTCACTCTCGCCGGTCTCGGCCGAAACCACGGGATTGCGCGTGGACGTGGTGCTGCGCGCCGGCGCGATGACCGACGGTCGCGACTTGGATCCCGCCGCAGGCGTCACATGGCGCGGCGTCAGCCCGGGAAACGCCGTCGTCCGTTCTTCACCCGGCGCGCCATAGGCGACCGTGTGCTCGTCCGGTGCACTGGCTGGCGCGCCCTGCATCAGTTCAGCGATCGCCGCCGACGAAGCTGCCCGCGTCATTTCCGTGCGATTGCGCCCGCGACAGGATTCCAGCGCCTGGCGGAACTCAATCGCTGAGCTGAACCGATCCGCCGGCTCCTTGGCCATCGCCTTCTCAATCACGCCCACAAACGCTTCGCTCACCGGCGTCGCCGCCACTTGCCGCAGGTCCGGCGGCGGCTTTGTCACGTGCGCCAGCAGCACCGCGAGCGGATCGTCGCCTTCAAACGGCGGCTTTCCCGCCACGCACTGAAACAGCACACAGCCGAGCGAGTACAGGTCGCTGCGGTTATCCAGTTGCTGGTTCTGCGCCTGCTCGGGGCTCATGTACGTCGGCGTGCCAAACGCCTTGCCCGTGCCGGTCAGGTTGGACCCGAGCCGCTTGGCGATGCCAAAATCCAGCACCTTCACCACGGGATCGTCGCCTTCCACTTCATGCAGGAACACGTTGTGCGGCTTCAGATCGCGGTGCACCAGATTGGCCAGATGCGCTTCCGCGAGGCTGCGCAGGATCTGGACGCCGATGGTGATGGTCTCTTCTTCCGTCAGGACCTTGCCGTCCGCCGCGCGCCGCTTCAGCACGTCGTTCAACGGTCGGCCGGACAGCAGCTCCATCGCGATGTACAGCGCGCCGCCTTCCGTCTGGCCAAAGTCGAACACACGGATCGTATTGGGGTGCTTGAGCGAGGCCGTCACCTGCGCTTCGGCAAAGAAACGCTGGATCACGTCGCTGTCGTCTGAATCGAGCGAGACGGCGAGCAGCTTGATCGCCATGTCCTGATCCGTGGCGATGTTCGTCGCACGGTACACAGCGCCAAAGCCGCCCTGGCCGATCATGTTGCGGATGCGGTAACGGCCGTTGACCTCCGTGCCCTCAGCGAGCCGGCTGTCCGGATTGGCCGCAAGCACGAGCGTCGCGGTGCCGTCTTCCGGGCAACGCGCCTCCGCGCTCTTCTTTCCACACTTGGGGCAAAGCCGCATCACGCTGGGGATTCTCCAGTTGCAGTCACCGCCGTGGCAGCGGACACAGGTTCAGACGCACCGCCGTTGGATGCGGTTTCTGCCGACGCGGATTCGCCAGCGAGCACATCGCGTACTTCTGCCAAATCTGGCGGCAAATCGCAAAATACCACACGGCCATCGGCCAGTACGGAGATCGCGATTTCAAGCCTCGGTGGCGCTTGGCGCATGGCTCCAGTCTCTGCCCGCGGGTCTTGTCACAGTCCGCGAGCCGAGGCGGCTTTGTACTCTTTTGCTTCTTCAACGGGAAGGGCGCCGGCAAAGTACGCCTCGTCATAGCCGTACACGTCCGCGCCAAACTGCACGCGCCCTTCGTCATCCACCGCCACACTCGCGTAGTCGATGTGCACGGGAATCGGCGTCTGCAGCTTCACTTCCACTTCCTCTTTTTCGGCGATCGCGTCCTTGATCGCCTGCCGACCCATGCCCTTGTCGCGCCCCAGGATCAGCTCAGCCAGCTCCACGGGATTCTGCACGCGGATGCAACCGTGGCTGAACGTGCGGCGAACCTTGCTGAACAGCGCGCGAAACGGCGTGTCGTGCAGGTAGATATTGTACTTGTTCGGCCCCTGGAACTTCACATCGCCCAACAGGTTGGTCTTGCCGCCTTTTTGGTACACAACTTCCTTGCCGTCCGGCTGCACTTCCATCACGTAGCCTTCTTTCTCCTTGAACAGCGGGTCCTTGGCCATCTTCGGGCCGATTTCCAGCTCAATCACCCGCTGCGTCGGATACCAGCGCGGCGCCAGGATCACGCGCGTCATCTTCTGGCTGAACATCCGCGTGCGGTTGATTTTGCCCTTCACCAGCGTCTGCTGGTCGGTGTCCGTGTCATTGTTGCCGCAGATGACCTTGTGCGTCTCGATGATCTGGCCGTCGTCATAGACCCACAGTTGCTGGAACGCGATGTTGACCCAGATGTAGTATTCGCCCGGGTCGCGACCTTCTGACTCGCGGTAGCGCTCCAGCGCCAACTGAATCTGCTTCACACGCTGTTCCGCCGGCACGTCCAGCTCGACGATCGTCGGCTTGCCGACCACGCCGTCCGACTCCAGTTGGTGGCGCGCCTGAAACGTCTTGACCGCCTCGAGCAGCGTGTCGTCATAGCGATCACCCGCCGGCCCCACCTCGTAGCCTTCCAGCCGCAGCCGCTCGCGCATCGCGCCAACAAACGGATTGGTCTCGCCTTTTTGCACCTTCTTGGTCGTCAGCTTGGGCAGCGGCTGCCAACCACCCGCGTCCGCGAGCTTCTTGTAGGTGTCGTACGCGCCCTGCAACAGCAGGTATTGCGGGTGGGTCGGCCACAGCTTCTTCAGCACTTCCGCCGTGTGACCTTTGGCCGCGCCCAGCGTCGCGACGATCTTGTCCGCCTGCGATTCAGCGAGCTTGCGCACGGCCGCGGGCGGCGTGTACAGCAGCGGATGCGCGGGCTTGGCCAGCGTGAAATCGACGACGTAGCGAATCACCGCGCGCGACAGTTCATTGTCCGCCAGGTCAATCGCCTCGCGCGTCGCGCGCCCCTGGGTCAGCAACTGCGGCAGCGCGCCCGAGAGCGCCAGCAGCCCGGGCTGCCCCAGCTGATCGCCGCCCGCGTGCGCCAGCTCCGCCTCGCTGCCCTGACTCGTGTGCAGCCACGTCGAGATCGCCGCTGCCGTCAGTGCCGCATGCGGCGTCTTCTCCAGCGCCACTTGCGTCTCATGCTCCGCTGCCAGCAGTTCAACGACCTTCTTTGTCGCCGCGTCGATCTGGCTCAGCCGGTACCCGGACTTGTCCAGTCCGTGGCGATCCAGCTGCGCGAGCAGTTCCAGCAGCGCCTGACCGTCCTCGCCCAGCTGGCCATCGCGGCCGTAAAACCGCGGCGCCGGATCGCCGTAGAGCGACTTGAGCACCTTGGCGTCCGGCCCCGCCGCCTTCTGCAGCTTCGCGGCGAGCGCCGGTTCTTCGTCGTGGAGCTTCTTGGCCTCAGCCGCGACCTGCGCGGCGATCTGCGTCAAGGTCAGCGTCGCCACCGGCGTGGCGGCTTCTTCTGACGGCGCCGCTGCAGCTGCAGCCGCGGACTCGGCGACATCGGCGCCCTTGCGCTTTGGCGCTTCTTCACGACTTCCGCAGGCAGTTGCACCCGCGATCAGCAGCACAAACGCGGGGCGAAACAGGTGACGCATGACATTCCTTGGGTGCGCAGGACGCACGGAGGCGACAATAATCTTCTCCAGCCGCGCGTCAACGTTTCTCTTCTTTGGCCGGACTGGGGTCCGCAGGCACCGGCGAAGCGTGGTGCGATGCGCGATGATATGCCGCATAACAGCCTGTTAGCAAAATACAAAACACGTCATCAGCGTGTCTGGTCCAATCCTTGCTTGGTCTTCTGGTGCCGCACGCCGCGGCTTCTTCGCCTCAGGAGGTTCCCATGCAGTTCGCCAGCGCTCGTCCGCAGATCCCGCAACCCGAACCCGCTGGCTGGCGCGTTGCTGCAGCTGTCGGCGTGCGCCAAAACCGTCATGCAGCGCAGCGTTTGGACCTCGCGAGCGAAGCGACGCTTGGCCTTCTGGAGAGCCAGCGGCGATTTGACGCCCAACGCGGCACGCGCCTGACTACTTTTGCCTACGCGCGCATGCGCGGGCGCGCGCTGGATGCCGTACGTGCGGAGGCGCGCTATCTGCGGGCGCGCGAGCGGGCGACGGAACAGCCGGACGCCGGCATGGGACCGTCGGTTTCCGAGCGCCTGGATGCGTGGCGCACCGTCGAACGCGTGGCGAGCGACTTGCCGAGTTGTGAGCAGATCGTCCTGCACGCGGTGTACGGCCAGGATCGGCCGCTGCGGGAGGTGGCGGAGCAGGGGCGATGGTCGGTGGACCAATTGCACCGCGCGCACCAAAGGCTGCTGCAGCGGCTGCGTGTCGCGGCGGGGCTGGTCGCCGAGGACCGGCAATAGCTGAAGTCGGGACGTACCTGACTGCGCATGAGGCGGACGAATCGCTGCGCAGTTTTGACGGATCACGGCACAAAGCGCGAAAATGGCGCTTTCTTGTCGCAAATTGTCGACGCCCGCGGTCAAGAACCGCTGACAGTCATGTCCCGGAATGGGCGCGGCGCGTTTGGCAAGGACTGGGCAAGAGTCCGCGCGACGGGCCGTTGAACGACCTGACGCGCTGGACTGCGAACTTACCAGGAGCCGTGCGAACCGTGCGAACCGTGCGAGCCGTGCGAGCCGTGCGAACCGTGGCTGCCGTGCGAGCCATGGCTGCCGTGCGAGCCGTGCGAGCCGTGGCTGCCGTGCGAGCCGTGCGAGCCGTGCGAGCCGTGCGAACAGTGTTCAGCCGACAGGTTCACGTCGCCCGGGAGCAAGCTATCGCCGCCGGACAGGGTCAGGAAGGTCGAGACGCGCTCCTCCTGCTTCTCGCTGATCGCGCCCTCTTCCGAGGACAGGAAATCCGCAGCATTCTTTTTCAATTTCGGAAGCGTCTTCTTCATCGTCTCCCCTCTCATTACGCCTTTGCGCATTCGTCAGTTGCGCGTGCAAGCGCCGGTGCCCGATTGATACCTCGCTGGCGGGCTGTCGTCAGTAGGGTTACCGACGTCAACATTCAGCGCTATCTGCCTTCATCGCCGACTTTCGCCGAGGACTTGGGCGGCCTGAGGTTCCGACGCTCGTCGGACTTGCTCAGACCCTTGGCTGGGATCGTTGCTGACCCCCACATTGACGACCCGGAGGCCGTCTTCAGGATCCTGTCCGAATCCTGTGGACCCGGGCATGACCCCTGCAGGGCAGTTTCTCCAAGTCACGACCGCGATGCAAGCCTAATCCAGCGTCCGGCGGTTTTCAGCGGGCTTTGTAGCCTGCCGACACCGGGCGTCTGTTACCGCGCCATTGGCCCGGACAGCTACCCACGGTCTCCAACTTGTCCACGCGCAAAGGGGGCATTGCATGTGGATCACGGATCCCCATTCAATTACTAACATTCGGGTCCGGCATTGTCAACAACGCAGGCTACTTTGCGGTATCGCTTGACCCTGAGCCACGCGCTCGCTACACCGCGTTGCGCCGACGCTGGATGTTGCGGCAAAGTCAGGACATCGTGCCGCAAGAAGCCGCCATCGGAAATCAGGATCCAAAGCAACTCGCGCAGTTGCGGCGCGTCTTTCAGGCGTTCACGGCGGCAGGCAGTCAGGCGTGGCTGCTCGGACCGGCCGCATGTGCGCTTCTGGGCGATCGGCCGCTGCCGCGGTTCACGCCTTGGCGGTTTGCCGTCGCGGGTCCGATCGCGGCGATCGCCGAATTGCCGGGTGATCTGCCGATCGCGGTGCAGCAACTGCCAAACGAGAGCGAGGAGGCGGTTGCAGTGCTGTTGGCGGCCGAACCGATTCGCGCCTGGGCGGTGGCGCTCGATGCCCATGGCCGCACGATCGATCCGTGGAACAACGCCGTTGACGCCCGCGATCGTCGCTTGCGCATTCCCGGCGATCCGCGCGCCTGGTTGGCGCAAGGTCCTGAACGCGTGCTGGATCTGGCAGTCCTGACGGCGCGCTCGGGCCTGCTGCCGGACAACGAACTGCTGCGGCTGGCGCGGCGCGACGCTGGCAACGTGCTTTCCGTCGAGCGCGCGATCTGGGCGGAGCGGTTCGGCGAAGTGCTGCTGGGCGAGCATGCCGGCGAAGGCTTGCAATTTCTATTTGATTGCGAAGCGTTGCAGCGCATGGTGCCGGAAGTGTGCCTCATGGTCGACTTCCACAAGTCCTGCAATGTCCACCACAAGGACATCTGGGACCACACGCTGCAGGTCGTGGAGAAATGCCCGCAGGCGCTGGCGGTGCGCTGGGCGGCGTTGATGCACGATTCCGGCAAGGTCTGGACGCGCTCGGTCAACAAGCAGGGCAAGGTGCACTTCTTTCGCCATGAAGAGCTGGGTGCGAGCCTCATGGAAGGCGTCGCCGGGCGTTTCCACCTCGATCCCGCGCTGCGCGATCGCGTGGTCTACGTGATCGGCAACCACGCCCGCGCCAATGTCTACGCGGCGGACTGGACGGACTCGGCGGTGCGGCGGCTGATCCGCGACATGGGGCCGCACCTGGAGGACGTGCTCGCGTTTTCCAGCAGCGACTTCACGACCAAGCGGCAGTGGCGCATCGCGGAAGTGCGCAGTCTGGCGGAGGAACTGCTCAAGCGGATCCGCCTGATCGCCGCGGAGGATGCCAAGGTGCCGCCGCTGCCCAAGGGCTTGGGGCACGTGATCATGCAGGCGACGGGCCTGCATCCGGGGCCGTGGCTGGGTGAAGTGCAGCGCTGGCTGGAGTCGGAAGTGGAGGCGGAGCGCGTGGCGCCGTTGCTGTCGGCGGAGGACTACCTCGCGCACCTGCAGGACCACGCGCCAACGCTGCTGGCCGTGCAAAAAGGCCAGGAACGCCAGCGGTTGCCGCGCAAGTAACGCCTAGGCGAACAGCTCGATGAAGAACGTGCGCATGTGCAGCCAGCTGCGCGCGTCCGCCTTGGCGTCAAAGCAGAAGCCGGCTTGCAGATCGTGCGCCTGCGGATTGGTAAAGCTGTGCACCGCGCCGCCGTAGTAGACCATCTGCCAGTCGGCGTGGACCGCGCGCATCTCGTTCATGAAAGTCGCGATCTTGGGCGGATCGACGAACGGATCTTCGGCGCCATGCAACACGAGGATCTTCGCGTTGGGCTTGGCTTGCGCCGGCAGCGACGTATGCAGCGCGCCGTGGAAGCTGACCACGCCGGCGACTTCCGCGCCCGATCGCGCCAGTTCCAGCACGCAGCCACCGCCAAAACAGTAGCCAATCGCCGCGATCTGGAGGGCGTCCACGCGGTCGTCGTTCTGCAGCACCTGGATCGCCGTCTTGAGGCGCGCCCGCAGCTCCTCGCGGTCCGCCTGCACGTCGTTCATCGCCGCCGCCGCTTCGCCCGCGTTGGTCGGCCGCACGTCGACGCCATACATGTCGACCGCAAAGCCCACGTACCCCAGCTCCGCCAACATCCGCGCGCGCCGCTTGACGTTGTCGCCCGGGCCAAACCACTCGTGGACGATGGCGATGCCGGGGCGCTGCTCGTGCAGATCGGCATTCCACGCCAGATAGCCGGCAAAAGTGCGGCCGCCGTGCTGGTACGTGAAGTCCTCGGTCCTGATCTGCATCTACGCCCCCGCTGCGAGCTTCTTGACGACCGCGAGCGACTCGTCGATGTGCTTGCCCATCCGCAGCTGCGAATCGAACGTGTGGCGCACGATGCCTTTGGGATCGATAACAAACGTCACGCGGTCCGTCAGGAAGCCGAACCGCTTCTGGATGCCCCACGCTTCATGCGCGGTGCCCGCGACGTCGGCGAGCAGCGTGAACGGCAGGCGATGGTGCGCGGCGAAGCTCTTGTGACTGGCCACACTGTCGCGGCTCACGCCCACGACGGACGCGCCGGCGTCGCGGAAGACTTCAAAACTGTCGCGGAAGCTGCACGCTTCGGCGGTGCAGCCGGCGGTTTCGTCCTTTGGATAGAAGTACAGCACAACCGGACCTTTGGCCCACAGCGCCGAGAGCGTCACGAGGTTGCCGTCCTGATCGGGGAGCGTGAAATCGTGGGCGGTGTCGCCAGCTTTGGGCCATGCCATGGGATTGTCCTTTACGCTGCCCACTTTTTGCTGTCCAAGCGGGCGAGCATGGCCTTGGACCAAGTGCCGTACTGATCGGCCAAAATGGCAGACCGCGCGGCATTCACGAGCTGCAAATAAAACGCCAGATTGTGCGTGGTCAAGAGCGTCGACGCCAACAGTTCGCCGGCAATGAACAAATGGCGGATGTAGCTGCGGCTGAATTGCGCACAGATGCTGCAGGTGCAGTGCGGATCCAGCGGGCCGTCATCGTCAAAGAACCGTTTGTTCTTGATGGCCAGCTTGCCGTCCCACGTGTAGACGACGCCGTGGCGGGCGTTGCGGCTCGGCAGCACGCAGTCAAATTGGTCCACGCCGTAGCCGATGCAACGGATGAGATCCTCCGGCGTGCCGACGCCCATCAAGTAGCGCGCCTTGTCGCGCGGCATCTGCGCGGCCGTGTGTTCGCATGCCGCGTACGTCTCCGGCAGCGGTTCGCCCACGGAGAGCCCGCCGATGGCGAAGCCCTCGCAGTCGCGCTGGCAAATCTGCGCAACGTGCTGGCTGCGCAGTTCCAGATCGACGCCGCCTTGGACGATGCCGTAAAGCGCGCAGTCGTCCTGGCGTTTGCGCGCGGCGATGCAGCGATCCAGCCATGCCGTGGTGCGGCGCATCGCGGTCTGGATGGTGCGCGCCTCCGCCTTGGCCGGCGGGCACTCGTCAAACGCCATCATGATGTCGGAGCCAAAAGCCTCCTGCAGGTACATCGCGTGTTCAGCGTTGAGCGTATGGCGCGAGCCATCGATGTGGCTCTGGAACACGGCGCCGTCGTCCGTGATCTTGCGCATCTTGGCCAGCGAGTAGACCTGGAAGCCGCCGGAGTCCGTCAGCATCGGTCGATCCCACGCGACGAACTTGTGCAGGCCGCCCGCCGCCTGGATCCGCTCCGCGCCCGGCCGCAACATCAGGTGGTACGTGTTGGCGAGGATGATCTGGGCGCCCATCTCGCGCAGATCGCGCGGTAGCACGCCCTTGACCGTGCCCTGCGTGCCGACCGGCATGAAGATCGGCGTCTGGATCGTGCCGTGCGTCGTCGTGATCGTCGCGGCGCGGGCGCCCGACTCTGCGCACACGTGATCGAGTTGGAACGCGTAGCTCACAGCCACACCGCCAGGCTATCAACCGGGTGCCGGCGGACGGCGGTCATTTCCAGCGCGGCTTTGCCCAGGAAGATCACGCCGACAAGGCGTTCATCCGGCGCTGCGTGCCAGAAGTCGGCCAAGCTGCCGCCGATGAAGCCGGCGCTCGTTGTCCAGTACGACGCCCAGCCGCGCTCCCACGCGCCCAGTTGGATGTGCTGGCACGCGATGGCGCACGCGGCGTAGTCCTCCAGATCGCGCTCGGGGTTGTCGGGCGAGCGCACCTGCCGCACCGCGATCGCGCCCCCCGCGCCGTCGATGATGTCCCGGAGCTTGTGCAGTTTGCTGCGCGCCTTCTCCGTGTCCGCGGATACTTCGAGCGCATATAAAAGCGCGCCGAACGACCGCTTTGGCAGCACGGTAAAGCGCCACGGTTCGGTGAATTTGTGATTCGGCGCCCAAATTGCGAGTTCCAGCAGGTGCTTCAGGTCTTCATCGGGAACGGCGTCGCCGCGGAACATCTTGTGCGAACGGCGGGACAGGATCGCTTGGCTGACGTGCATGGTGGGCGGCCTCGTGGGCGGCGGAGGATAGCGGGAGGCGCGGTGGCGCGCCAGCGATTCGTGTCACCAGAGCAGGACTTTGGCAGCGAGCCCAGGGGCGCCGCTCTGGCCCATCGCGCCAATCGACGGCCCGCCAGGCCCACCGGGCCCGCCAGTGCCAACCGCTTTCAACTGGTTCTGCTGCTGCAGCGCCGTGGCCAACTTGCCCGGAACGTTGCTCAGCGCCAGAAGCGCGGACGGTCCGCCACTGCCGCCGCCGCCGCCGCCGTGGCCCGCGTTGCCGCCCGCGCCGCCGTTGCCGCCCTGCGAGGTGCAGAACGTCGCCTGTGCGCCTTCGCCGCTGGCCCCGCCCTTGCCGCCTTGGCCGCCGGGTCCGCCTGAGCCAGCCGGGCCGCCCGATGCCCCAGCGCCGCCGCCGCCGGAGTACATTTGGTTGCCGATGATCAGCGGAATGTCGCCAGCCGCCGTCGCGACGATGAATACCGCGAACGAGCCGCCGCCGCCGCCGCCGCCCAAGCCGCCGGAGCCGCCACAGCCGCCGGAGCCGCCGCCGCCGCCGCTTCCGCCGACGTCCGTGTATTGCGCCGAGGTCGCGCCGCAATCGTGGACCTCCACGCCGCCCGCCGCGCCGCCGCCGCCGCCGCCGC
>CAINLT010000127.1 GCA_903850505.1 uncultured Myxococcales bacterium
GGACGTCCGCGCGCAATCGACGTCCGCAGGAATTCAGTGCTCGCCGTCTCGCGAAACGTGCGTGAAACCAAGGATGGCGCGTTGTCGGCGGCATAGCCTTCGGCGAACTTGCCATGGCAGAGCGAGCAGTATTTCAGGAAGAGCTGCGCGCCCTTGGCTGCCTCGGCCAGCGTCGGGGCATCGGCGGGCGACGGCGCTTCTGGCAGGCCAACTGCCTCGGTCCCAGGCGCGTTCGCTGCCTGTGGCGAGGACGTCGGCATGCGATTGCAGCCCGACGCGATGAACACCATCCACAGCACAACCAAGCGACGCATGCGACCCTCACGGGCCATGTGGCCCGCCGCGAGCATCCACTGAGAAGCGCTTGCGTGCAAGTCGCTTTGTCCCTGCGCGGCTGCCGTCGTGCGTTGTTTGCTTCGCGAAGGCTTGACGGACGCATTTGTGCCGTGTAGTTTTCAGACAGTGTATTACTGTAGTGATACGGTGATGACGAAAGGACGCCAAATGACGCAGCACCCGTTCCCGACCCGCCCGCAGTTGCCGCACGCTTTGCTCCACGCGCTGGCGCAGACAAGCACGCAGCAGCTGAGCCAGATCCTCGATGACCTCCTGACCCCGCAGGAAATCGAGGCAATTGCCGAGCGCTGGCACATCGCGGACCAACTGCGCCACGGGCTGTCGCAGCGCCAGATCGCCCATGACTTGAACGTCTCGGTCACGACCGTGAGTCGCGGCAATCGCCAGTTGAAGTACGGAAACGGTGGCTTTGCGTTGGCGTTTGCCTTGGCGGCGCAAAACACGGAGCGCGGCGATGGCTGAGCCGATGCAGTTGCAGCCCGCGCTCGCGGAAGTGCTGACGTACGACGGCCCGGAGCAGTTGGCCGCGCTGTCGCTTGATTTCATGGCCGATGCGGAGACGCCGGTGTCGGTGCTGCGCAAGCTCCTGCGCCAGCCGGCGCCAGCCGGCGCGTTCCTGTTGGAGAGCGTCCAGGGCACGGAACAACTGGCGCGGTATTCGCTGGTCGGTGTGGGCCAGACGCAGTTGGAGGGCCAGCCCGGCGCAGACCCACTGGCGGGGTTGGCGGCGTGGCTTGCGGCCCGGACCGTCTGGGCGCGACCGGGGCTGCCGCGGTTTCAAGGCGGCGCGGTGGGCTATCTGGCGTTCGACGCGATCGCTGCGCTGGAGCCCAAAGTGCCGCTGCCGGGTCGAGCGGGACCCGATGTGCCGGTTTCACGCTGGATGCTCGCTGAGGACGTCCTCGTGTTCGACCACCGCCACCAGCGTCTGTCCATTGTGACGCACATGCCGCTGCATGGTGACCGCGCGAACGCTTACGCAGAGGCCGGTGCGCGCGTCCGTCGCTTGCTCGGGTTGCTGGAACAGCCGTTGCCGCCAGAGGCGCAGTGGCCGCTGGGACCGGTGCCTGCGCTCGATCTGCCGGTGCGGGCCAATCGGACCCGCGCGGACTTCATGTCGGCTGTGGTTGAGGCTCAGGAGGCGATCGCTGAGGGCGAGGTCTTTCAGGTCGTGGTGAGCCGGCGGCTGACGGTCGACGTCGCGCTCGATCCGGTGACGCTCTACCGCGCCTTGCGCACGACGAGTCCCTCTCCGTACATGTTTCTGCTGCATTGGCCAGACTTCAGCCTGGTCGGCGCCTCGCCGGAGGTGCTCGTGCGCATTGAGGACGGCGAGCTGTTGGTGCGACCCATCGCGGGCACGCGGCCGCGGGGCAAGACCGCGGCGGACGATGAGGCACTGGGCGCGGCGCTGCTCAGCGATCCCAAGGAGTTGGCCGAACACCGCATGCTCGTCGATCTCGGCCGCAATGATCTGGGCCGCGTGGCGGTACCCGGCAGCATCCGCGTTGAACATCCGGAGCACTTGGAGCGCTTCTCGCACGTGCAGCACATCGTCACCGACGTGCGCGGCCAGTTGTTGCCGGGGCTCTCAGCGCTCGATGCCCTGCGGGCGAGCTTCCCGGCGGGGACGGTCTCTGGCGCGCCCAAGGTGCGCGCATGTCAGCTCCTGGCGCGGTTGGAGCCGGATCGACGCGGGACCTATGCCGGCGCGGTGGGGTATGTCGACCTGCACGGCAACCTGGATACCTGCATTGCGATCCGGACGCTGCTGGTCCAGCCGGACTGTGTGCACCTGCAGACCGGCGCGGGCATCGTACTGGACTCCGACCCGGCCTCGGAAGCGGACGAGTGCGACAACAAGGCGCGTGCAGGGCTGGCGGCGATAGCCGTCGCAGTCGCGCGGGGCGTGCGGCAGCGCGAACAGGAGCCAGCATGAGAGTTGTGCTCATTGATAACTACGACAGCTTTACCTGGAACCTCGCGCAACAGCTGATGGAGCGGGGCGCGGAGACGCGGGTGGTGCGCAATGACGCGCTGGATGTCGACGAACTGCTGGCGCTGCAGCCGGACCGCATCGTCCTGTCGCCCGGACCTGGACGGCCGGAGAACCCGCTTGATTTTGGCGTGTGCGGTTCGCTGCTGGCGCGCGCTGTGCGCGGCGAAATGCGCATCCCGCTGCTTGGCGTCTGCCTGGGTCATCAAGGACTTGTGCACGCGTTGGGCGGCCGGGTGGTTCACGCCCCGCGGCCGATGCACGGCAAGGTGACGGCGCTGCGGAACCTCGGCGGGCGCCTGCTGCAGCAGTTGCCGTCGACGTTCGACGTGATGCGCTACCACTCGTTGCTCGCCGAGCGCGTGAGCCTCCCCAACTGCCTGACCGTTACTGCCCAGACGGATGACGACGACGCGTTGGTCATGGCCGTCGAACACGTGACGTTGCCGCTATTTGGCGTGCAGTTTCATCCGGAAAGCGTCGGGACGCCGCTTGGCGGCCAGCTCATGTCGCGGTTCCTCAGCGTGGAGTTTGCATGAGCGCCTTGTCCTACGCCCTCCGCGCCGCTGTCGGGCAGGTGACGTTGAGCCAATCGGAGGCCTTCGCGGCAATGGCGGAGATGCTCGATGGCGCGGCATCGCCTCACGTCGTCGCGGGTTTTCTGTCCGCGATGGCGTGCAGGCGTCCGACCGTGGACGAACTCGTGGGCTTTGCCGAGGCCATTCGCGCACGGATGACCGCGGTGCCCGGTGGTGTCGACGCGCTGTGTCCCTGTGGCACGGGCGGGAGTGGCCTGGACACGGCCAACACGTCGACGGCGACAGCGTTCGTGCTGGCAGCCGCGGGAGTACCCGTCGCGAAGCATGGCAACCGAGCGAGCTCTGGCCGCTGCGGCAGCGCGGACGTCCTGGAAGCGCTGGGCATCGATGTGGAGATTGCGCCCGCGCTCGCCGGGGAACTGCTGCAGGAGCTCGGCCTCGCATTGCTCTTCGCCCCGCGCATGCACCCGACGCTGCGCACGCTCGCGCCCATTCGCAAAGCGCTGGCGTTTCCGACGTTGTTCAACACGCTGGGGCCGATGTGCAACCCGGCCAGTGTGCGGCAGCAGCTGCTGGGCGTGGCGCGGCGCGACCTTGCCCCCGTGATGGTGCAGGCGTTGCAGCGGCTGGGGAGCAGCGCGGTGCTGGCGGCGACCGGCGCGGACGGGCTCGACGAGCTCAGCCTGAGTGGTCCGAGCGATGTCGTGCTCTTGCGCGATGGCCACTTGGCCGCTGAGGTGTGGTGCCCGGAGGACGCGGGGCTCAAGAGCCAGCCGCTGGCCAGCCTCCTGGGCGGTGATCGGGAGCAGAACGCTGCAATCCTGCTGGGTGTCCTCTCGGGGGTTCCGGGGCCTCATGCGGATCACGTGGCGCTGAACGCAGGAGCGGGGCTTCTCGTCGCCGGCCGCGTCCAGACGTGGCAGTCAGGTGTGGCCGTGGCGAAGGACATCCTGCGCGCAGGCGCCGCGCGCGACCTGCTGGAGCGCTACCGGACGCGTGCCACGCTGCGGCAGGTGGCCTAGCCGATGCACACCATCCTCCGGCAGATTGTCGAACAGACCCGGCGCGATACCGCGCAGCGGGCGCGGCTGGCCTCGGAGCCCCAGCTGCGCGAGGCCGTCGATTGTGCGCCGCCGGTCCGCTCGCTGACCTCGGCGTTGCGCCAGCCCGGTTTGTCGCTCATCGCTGAGTTCAAGCCGCGTTCACCGTCGCGCGGCCAACTCGCGAATTCGCCCGATCCGTTGCGGTACGCCCGCGCCTACC
>CAINLT010000128.1 GCA_903850505.1 uncultured Myxococcales bacterium
GGCTGCGGACCAGTGCCACACCGCCGGCACCTGCGACAGCGCGACCGGGACTTGCAGCAATCCCAGCAAGGTTGATGGCGCCGCGTGTAGCGATGGCAACGCGTGCACTCAGAGCGACGCTTGCCAAGCCGGCGCTTGCAAGGGCAGCAATCCGGTCACCTGCACGGCCGCCGACCAGTGCCACACCGCCGGCACCTGCGACAGCGCGACCGGCACTTGCAGTAGTCCCAGCAAGGTCGATGGCGCCGCGTGCAGCGATGGCAACGCTTGCACCCAGAGCGACGCTTGCCAAGCCGGCGCTTGCAAGGGCGGCAATCCGGTCACTTGCTCGGCTGCGGACCAGTGCCACACCGCCGGCACCTGCGACGGCGCGACCGGCACTTGCAGCAATCCCAGCAAGGTCGATGGCGCCGCGTGTAGCGACGGCAACGCGTGCACCCAGAGCGACGCTTGCCAAGCCGGCGCTTGCAAGGGCAGCAATCCGGCGGTCTGTCGCGAACCGAATCTGCTCCGGCGTTGGAGTTTCACAGCCGATGCCAACGACAGCATCGCCGGTGCACCCGCGACCCTGTTTGGCGCTGCCGTCGTCTCGGGCGGTGCCTTGGTGCTCGACGGCACGACCGGCACCTACGCGCAACTTGCGATTGGCGGCCTGTTCGCGACGGCGGAGTCCATCTCGTTTGAGGCTTGGGTGCGCTGGGACCCCACCGGCGCAACGGCCGGGCAACGGATCTTCGACTTCAGCTCCGACGCAGGGTTCCACAAGTCCCTGACTGCCGATGCAAGTGGCCAAGGGATGTCGTTCAACACCAATGAAGATTCGCCCAACGGTCCTGTAACCACGGCGAAGTTGGCCACGAACGTCTGGGTTCACGTCGTCGCAAGCATCGAGGAAGCCACGAAGAAGAACCGCATCTACGTGAACGGCGTCTTGGCGGCGGAGCGCGTCTACGCCGGGCCAGCGAACGATTCGGCTATCGCCACGCTCAACTACTTGGGACGCCCGGCGGACGGCATCAACCCGTATTTTCAAGGTGCGATCAGCGAATTCCGTCTGTATGGCAGCGCGCTGACAGACGCCCAGGTCGCGACGAACTACCTGGCTGGCCCGGACGATGCCGCGATTGGCGCGGCCATTGCCTGCAATGCGTGGTCGTGCCAGCCCGGCAGCGGGCTGTGTGCGGCGCAAAGTGCGGCGGACGGCACATCCTGCGCGTCCGGCTGCAGCACCGGCGCCTGTGCCAGTGGCCAGTGCGTTGGGCTCACCGCCACGCCACAGACGGTCTACGAGGCCGGCGACAACGGCAGTTTCACGCTGCAGGGTCACTTCAAGGCGATCGCCACCGGGCCGCATCATTCGCTCGCGCTGCTGACCGACGGCACCGTGGTGGCTTGGGGACTGAATGACAAGGGGCAAACGGACGTGCCAGCAGGGCTGACGGGCGTCATCCAGATCGCCGCGGGTGGTCACCATTCAGTGGCGATGCGCGCGGACGGCAGCGTGGTCGCCTGGGGTGCCAATGACGTGGGGCAGTGCGATCTTGCCACGGACATGTCCAACCTCCTGCTGGCCGTGGCCAACGATTACTCTTTGGTGATTGCCTCCGCCTCCTTCCATTTGGTTGGCGCGCTTCCCGCGACCGCGACGCCGAACGGCTTGGAGAGCGCGGTCGCTATCGCGGCGGGCAATGGCATCGTCGCGTTGCTGCTCGACGGTACCCTGGTGAACATGGGGACCTCGGCGATTCCTGCCAACCTCGTTGACGTCCAGGCCTTGGCGGCGAGCGGCCAGCACGTCGTTGGGCTCCAGACCAACGGGCTGATACGGTCCACCGTGTGGCCGACGCCGGATCAGCCTTGGCTGCAGGACGTCGAGGCGATCGCCGCTGACGACACCAACTTTCTGGCGCTGCGGCGCAATGGCAGACTCGGCTACACGGCTGCCCCGGACGGACCGTGGTCGACGCCAAGCATCTACACCGTCGCCATCGCGGCCAGCGGTGGGCACCGGGTCGTCCAGACCGCTACGCCCTGTGACGACGGCGACCCTTGCACCGTACTCGACCGTTGCCAAGTCGGCGTCTGCACGGGGCGACGCGCCCTCCCGTCCGCGACCCTGCAGTGCATGGACGCGCGCATCAGCGATTTGGAGACTGCCTTCAACGGCGTGCACGATTCGTGCGTGCCAGACAGCGCGTGCGGCACGCAGTGGCTGGAGTGCCTAACCGGGCGCCTCAGCAACCTCGAATTCGCCTTCAACGGTTTTTCAACGCCCAGTGGTGTCGCCGATCCGGCGCTGCGCTTGCTCGGCTTGCAGCATCGCCTCGCCGTGCTGGAAGTGGACTTCAACGGCGTGCCCACGGCGACGTGCTGGTGAGTCCGACGGCGATCGCCGCTCGTAACTCCGGGCTACTCTCGCTGTTGAACTTCCCGTCCACATCCAGCTCTTCCGCAGCCCCAGCACTTCCGCATCACCGCTTCAGCCGCATTGTGCCGCTGCCATCGGCCTGGTCGAGCCCCAAAACCACGCGGGTTTGGCTACTTCAGCCAGAACGGCAAGCCCGCGCTTTGGCGCGGCAGCCCCGCGGCGACCAGCAGACGACCGCTTGCATTCGGCACATGAATAGCGCCCGGCCTGGAAAGGGCTGCAATCGGACGGAATCCGCGGCGAGGGACAAGCCCTCGCCCTACAATGGGTTTTCCACGGTTGGCGGTGGTTATCCGAGACGGCACATCGGCCGTCAGGAGGTGTTCGTGATTTCCTGTCTTTTGCCGCGCACCTCCCCGTCACACCCCGCAAAAAATCACCAAGCCGCCGCCGCACTCCCTGTGCGACGACGGCCCGGCATCTTCCCTCAAGCCCGCGCCCGTCAGGTCCGCAACGACTGCGCGCGCTTGGTTTCCTGCACTGCTCAGCTCACGCCGGCGCCTGCACCTCTGTACCGCCCGAAGCCTTGGCGCTCCTCGCCTTGCCCCACTCAACAAAGAAGCTCTCCGCCAGCGTCCGCCGCCCGGCGAACATCGACCGCACCTCGCCGTACAACACGTCATACGCCAGCATCCAGTGCGCGCGCGCCACGGACAGCTGCGTCTCGAGCTTGGTCGACGCAATCTGCGCTTTCTCCTCATCCGCCAGCGGCCCCGTGTACGCCGCGATGCAGGCCTGGAGCGGCTTGACAGTAAGTGCTCGCCGTCCCCCGTCCTTACGCCCACCTGACACTTTGCGAAGCTTCTGGCCCGGCCAATCTCCGGCCGCAGGAGCACTTCATGGACCTCATCCAAATCCGCACCGGCCTCGCCGCCCACGGCGTGCCGACGCGCGGCCACCGTTACCCGTCCGAGCTTCGCGCCGGGATCCGCGCGCACATCTGCACCGCGCGCGCCAGCGGGCAATCCTGGGCATCCCTCGGCCGCGAGCTTGGCCTGCGGACCGTCACGCTACAGCGCTGGGCCGAGCCGCGTGCGACGGTCACGGCCACTCTGGTCCCTGTCGTGGCGACGCGCACCGGCACCACGCTGCGCATCCGCACCGCGTCCGGCGCCGTGCTCGAAGGCCTCGACCTCGACACCGCCGTGCGCGTGCTGCGTGCGCTGGGATGATTGCCTCGTCGCGCGCCTGCAAAGTCTGGGCGTGTCCTGCGCCCGTCGATCTGCGAAA
>CAINLT010000129.1 GCA_903850505.1 uncultured Myxococcales bacterium
CGGGGATGTAAACATCCACCGGGATGATGTGGTCGATGCCCGGGACGGTCGCGTAATTGTCGTAGAAGCCGCCCGTCGAGGCGCAGGCGCCGAACGCCACGACCCATTTCGGCTCAGCCATCTGATCGTAGATGCGCTTCAGGATCGGCGCATTCTTGTGGTTGACGGTGCCGACGACCATCAGCAAGTCCGACTGGCGCGGCGTGAAACGCGGCACTTCGCAGCCAAAGCGCGCGAGATCGTGCTGCGCGGCGTTGACGGCCATGTATTCCATGCCGCAGCACGCCGTCACGAACGGATACTGAAAGAGCGAGAATTTGCGGCCCCAGTTGACCAGATCCTCGATCTTGGTCGTGAGGACGTTTTCCGCCATGCCGTGTTCGGCCAACTCGCCCGCGCCAATGCCGAGTTCACTCTGCCGGTACATCAAACCCATGTCACCCTCGTGCAGTCGGACCTTCTGTCCGGCTCGCTCATTTGCCCTTTCGCAGCCTGCGTGTCAACCGTCCAGCACCCAAGCGCCCGGCATCAGTCCGATCAGAACCCGCGGCACCGGCGCAGTGAACTCCATCATCTGCTCCGTGACCGGATGCGGAATGCGGATCAGGCTGCAATGCAGCGCGATCTGATGCGGCGGCACGACGGTTGAATCCGCGTATTTGGCGGGCAGGTCGACGAGCGCGTGCAGCGGCACCGACGTCATTTCCGCACCGTACCGCTTGTCGCCCACGACCGGAAAACCGATCGCGGAAAGATGGATGCGGATCTGGTGCGTGCGCCCGCCGGTCAGGGAAATGTGCAGGCGGGACATCATGCGCCCGCGGGCGATGAGCCGCCAGGTCGTGACCGCCGGCTTGCCGCCCTGATCGATCGGCATGACCTGATGGCGAATTTGCGCGCCCTCGCGCACCGAGCCGATCGGCAGCGTGATGCGGCCGCGCGCGCCTTGGATGTCGCCTTGCGCCACGACGACGAACTCGCGCCGACACAGCTCGCTGCGCCAGTTCCAGCGCATCGCCTTGGCCGCCTCGGGCGTGCGGGTCAGCAGCACCAGGCCGGTCGCTTCGGCGTCCAACAGGCTGATCGGATACGTGACGCCGTAGCCCAATTCCGCGAGCGCGCCCGTGACCGAGCGCAGGCGGTACGGACCGGTCGGGACGACGGGGCAGCCAGCCGCCTTGTTCACGGCGATCAGCGCGTCGTCGGCAAAGATGACCGTGCAGATGTCCTTGGGGCTGACGCCGAGTTCCACGTGCTTCGTCGCGGTCTTGCGCCCAGGCGCGACGGGCTTGGTCTTCGCCGGCGCAGCGCGCTTCTTGGCGAGAGCGGGCATTTTGGGCGACGCGGGGGTAACCATCAGACAAGCTCCTCGGTCGGCCGCAGCCGCCGGTGGAAGTGTAGCACGCCTTGGCCGTCTTGGGCTGTCACGGACAGCCTTCGTCGGTGGTGCCGTCGCAGTTGTCGTCGAGCGCGTTGGCGCAAATTTCTGCCGTCGCGGGAGTGTTCTGGTTGCAGACGAGCACGCCGGTCGCACACGCGATGGTGCCGGCGGAGCAGATGCCGAGCTTGCCTGTTGTGCACGCGCCGCCGCCGCCCGGATTGCCTTCATCGACGTTGCCGTCGCAGTTGTTGTCCTTGCCGTCGCAGATCTCCGCGCTGGGCTGGACGTTCTGGTTGCACACCAGGACACCGCTCGCGCAGGCCGTGGTGCCGGGTGAACACACGCCGGTCTTGCCCGTGCTGCAATACACAGCGCCGCCGGGGTTGCCTTCGTCGATTGCGCCGTTGCAGTTGTTGTCCAAGCCGTCACAGACTTCACTGACGTGGTAGTTGGCGTTGTTGGCCGTGTAGACGGCATCGGTGCAGGCCTGCCACGCGCCGGCGACGCACAGCGATGCGGTCTTGCTCGCGCCCGCGCAGGTGCCGTTCTGCTTTTCGCAAGCGGGGCGCACGATGCTGGAGTCGGCCGAGTCGGTCGCGCCGTCGCAGTCATTGTCCACGCCGTCGCAGATCTCCAGCGTGGGTTGGACACTCTGGGTGCACTGGACGGCGCTGCCAATGCAGTGGTTCACGCCCGTCGCGCAGCTGCCGAGGAGGCCGGTGTTGCAGCTGCCGCCGCCGCCCGGATCGCCTTCGTCCATGACGCCGTTGCAGTTGTCGTCCAGGCCATTGCAGGCCTCGTTGCTCGGCTGCACGTTCTGCTGGCACTGGAGCACGCCCGCCGTGCACTGCGTCGTGCCGCCGGCGCAGACGCCCTGCTTGACGGTGTCGCACGCGACGTTGCCGCCGGGATTGCCTTCGTCGGTCGTGCCGTCGCAGTTGTCGTCCAGGCCGTTGCAGACGTCGCTGGCTGGGAAGGCGGTCTGCACGCACTGCAAGATGCCGCCCGCGACGCAGTGCTTCACGCCCGCCGCACACCGGCCAAGGAGCCCGGTGCTGCACCTGCCGCCGCCGCCCGGATCGCCTTCGTCCATGATGCCGTTGCAGTTGTCGTCCAAGCCGTTGCAGGTCTCGTTGCTCGGCTGCACGTTCTGCTGGCACGCGAGAGCGCCGCCACTGCAGAAGGTCGTGCCCGGAGCGCAAGCGCCCGGTTTGCCGGTGTCGCAGACGGCGCCGCTGCCCGGATTGCCTTCGTCGGTCGTGCCGTTGCAGTTGTCGTCCACGCCGTTGCAGGTTTCCGCCGTGCCCGGGTGGATGTCGGCGTCGACGTCGTTGCAGTCGCCGAAGTTGGTGACAAAGCCGACCGGAACGCTGCACGCCAGCTTGGTGATCGCCGCGTTGCCATACGTGTCGCTGTCGGCGTCCCGGTAGAACGTCGTCTTGACGCCTTCATCGATGACCGTGTCGCAGTTGTCGTCGATGCCGTTGCACACTTCCACAGCGCCCGGATGGACAGCGGCGTTGCCGTCGTCGCAGTCGCCGCCGACCTTGACGGGCGTTTGCGCGGTGCCGGAGCACAGGCAGACCGTCGCGCCGCCCAGCGGGCCATAGCCGTCGCCGTCGCCGTCGCCAAAGTAGGCGAAGCAGCCGACGGAGTCCTGGCCATCCGTCACGCCGTTGCAGTCGTCGTCAATGCCATTGCAGGCTTCCGGCGCGCCGGGGTGAACCTTGGCGTTGGCGTCGTTGCAGTCGAGCGCAACGGTCGCGTAGCCCGCGGGCAAGCTGCATGCGTCCGTAGGCGCGCTCGCGAGGCCAAAGCTGTCCTTGTCGCCATCCAGATAGAACGTGGTTTTCACGCCCTCGTCGTTCTGGCCGTTGCAGTTGTCGTCCAGGCCGTTGCAGGTTTCAGGTGCGCCGGGGTGGATGCTGCTCTTGCTGTCGTCGCAATCGCCGCCAAGCACCGCGTAGCCGACGGGCTTCTGGCAGGCGAGCGTCGTGTTGTTGCTGTCGCCAAAGCCGTCGCCGTCGCCGTCCCAGAAGAACGTCGTCTTCACGCCTTCATCGGTCGCGCCGTTGCAGTTGTCGTCCACGCCGTTGCACGTCTCCACCGCGGCGGGATGGACGGCAGCGTCGGCGTCATTGCAGTCGCCGCCGCCCGCTACGCAGATGGCCGGCGCGCCAATCGTCACTTTGCTGGCGGCGCAGTAGCCGTCGCCGTCGACGTTGCAGCCTTCGTCGGTCGCGCCGTTGCAGTCGTTGTCGATGTCGTCACACGCCTCGCTGGCGCCCGGGTGGATCGCCGCGATCGCGTCATTGCAGTCGCCGCCGCCGTTCGGGCACGATTTCGGCTTGCCGACGGTGGTCTTGGCCGCGCCGCAGAAGCCGTCGCTGTCGCCGTCGCAGCCGTCGTCGATCGTCCCGTTGCAGTCGTTGTCGATGTCGTCGCACGCTTCGCTCGCACCCGGGTGGATCGCGCTGTCGCCGTCGTTGCAGTCGCCGCCGCCGTTCTTGCAGACCGCTGGAACGTCCACGACGACCATGGCGCTGTCGCAGAACGCGTCGCCGTCGTCGTCGCAGCCTTCGTCCGTGCCGGTTGCGCAGTTGTCGTCGACGCCGTTGCAGGTCTCCACCGCGCCGGGATGAACCGCGGCGTTCGCGTCGTCGCAGTCGAGCACGGTCGCGGAAGTCGAGAGCGGGCAAGCCGTCGGCGCGTTGAGCCAGACCATCGCAGCGTCGCAGTAGCCGTCCTTGTCGCTGTCGCAGCCTTCATCGGTGAAGCCGTCGCAGTTGTCGTCGATGTTGTTGCACACCTCCACCGCGTTGGGCGCAATGGCCGCAACGGCGTCGTTGCAGTCCAGTAGGCCGGCGCTCGTGGACTTGGCGCACGTCGCGCTGGCGCCCGCGGTCCAGAGCATCCCGCCGTCGCAAAAGCCGTCCGCGTCGTCGTCGCAGCCGTCGTCGGTCTTGCCGTTGCAGTCGTTGTCCAAGCCGTCGCACGTCGCTTCGATCGGTGACTGCCAGCCCGGCACTGCGCTGTAGTCGCAGAACCACGCGCCGCCGCTGCACGTCGCGACCGGCTTCTGCGCGGCGCACACGCCCACCTGCTTGCACGTCGATTTCGTCACCGGCAGGTCGCTGGCTTCGTCGGTCTTGCCGTTGCAGTTGTCGTCCAGGAGGTTGCACTGCTCGGTCTTGATGTTGCCGAGCGTGGAGCACGTCACGCCCGTCTTGTCGCCCGTGCAAATCACATTGCCGCCGTTGCACACGCCGGTGAGGCACGGCTGGCCGATCTTGCGCAGCGTGATGCCGTCAAAATCGGTGTAGTCAAAGTCCTCGTCCGTCTTGCCGTCGCAGTCGTTGTCCAGGCCGTCGCAGCTCAGTTCGACCATCTTGTGGCAGCCAAATGGCGAACCGCACGCGCATCCCGGATCGCCCTGCTGGCACGCGTCCTGGGCGGTGCCGGAGATTTCAATGCCGGGCACCTCGCTGTAGTCACACGTCCACACGCCGGCGTTGCAGACCGTCTGGATCTTGTCGAGCGCCGCGGCGCACACGCCGACTTTCTGGCACGTCGAGTCGGCGACCGTCTTGAGGTTCTCGTCCGTCTTGCCGTTGCAGTTGTCGTCGAGGTTGTTGCACGTCTCCGGGCCATTTTGCGGCTGCGAGCCGTTGGCATCGCTGGAGCACGCCGCCGCGCCGCTGCTCATGCATTCGACGACGCCCATTCCACATGCGCCGACTCCGTCGCACGGCGCGCCAATCCCCAGCTTGCTGCCGTCTTCTTCGGTGTAGTGGAACAGTTCGTCGGTCTTGGCGTTGCAGTCGTCGTCTTTCCCGTTGCACAGCTCAGCCTTGGGCCGCTGGTCACCGTCGCAGCCGACACACGTGCCGGACTTGCTGTCAAAACCCGTCGCGCAGTCGAGAACATCGCTGGGCTGCTGGCCGAACTTGTAGTGCTTGCACACGGAGATGCCCGTCGTCTGGCCGTACGCGTCGGCGACGTGGCCGCACTCGCCGTTGATGTTGCCGCACGCCGCGTCCAAGCCTTCCGGGTTGCCGTCGTCGATGATGCCGTTGCAGTTGTCGTCCTTGCCGTTGCACAACTCCTTGGCTTCCGGGTTGATCGCCTTGTCCGTGTCGTCGCAATCCGCGGGCGCCATCCAGCCGTCGCCGTCCTTGTCGCTGGCGTCGCACGGCGGATCGCTGCCTTGGCAACTCTGCACCTTGCCGTCGCCGCACTTCTCCGGCGCGCCAAAGTAGGTCAACGGATCGGTGTCATCGCAGTCTTTCTTGGCCGGCCAGCCGTCGCCGTCCTTGTCCGTCGGATCGCACGGGGTGGTCTTGCCGTCGCAGTTGGTGTCGCAGAGCGTCGTGTCCACGGTGCCCACCGGGCAGCACTTCTCCGGCGCATTCGGCGGATAGAACTCTGCGTGATACATGGCAAATTTGTACGCGCACTTGGCCTTCTCCACGTCGTTGTTCACGCCGTCGCCGTCAATGTCCAGCAGCGCGCAGCCCTGGTTGATCTGGCCGTCGCAGTCGTCGTCGATGTTGTTGTCGCAGTCTTCTTTGGCGGCCTTCTTCCCGTCCGTGGAGCACACCATCGGCTTCTTGGCGCCCGCGGGATCGCACTGCCACTGGCCACCCGCGCATGCGCCCACGCCGCACGCGTCGCCAGCCTTGTGCGTCGGACTGGGGTCGCTGGCGGTCGGCAACGCGTCATCGACGATGAGGTTGCAGTCGTTGTCCTTGCCGTCGCACACCTCGATCGCGCCGGGATAGATCGCCGGGTCGCTTGCCGCGCCAGCCGGGCACGCGGTCTCCTGACAGTCCGGGACGCCATCCTTGTCGGTGTCGATGCAGGCGATGTCGGTACCGTCGCAGTCCTCGTCCAAGCCGTTGCCGCACTGCGTGCACGGATCTTCAAAGTTGAACGGGCTGGAAGAATAGCCCGTCGCGGGATCGTCGTTGCAGTCGCTCGGCGTGAACTCGCTCTCGCAGCACCCCACCTTCTTGCAGTTGAGCACGCCATCGCCGTCGGCGTCGCAATTCGGCTGCGGTGCGCGCAACGTCACGGCAAGCTCGCCCGTGATGCGGGTGTCGATCCGGCCGGTCCAGGCCGTCAGCACCTGCTTCTTCTCCACGCCCAACACGCGCAATTCCACGATCCCAGCGCTCCCGGGCGGCTGCGCGACGTCAATCGTGTACGGCGTCGTGACGATGTTGCGGCCTGCCGGCAGGGCGAACGTCAGGTCGGATTCCTTGCCCGGCGTCGGCAACTTCAGCGTCGTGCCATCGGGCGAGCGGAGCGACAGCTGCAGCGCGGCGATTGTCGCGCCCGGCTGCAACGGCGGCTCGCTGCTCACGACCAACCGCAGCGTTGGATAGTCCGTCACGTCCTTGGCGCAGCCAAGCACCAGCGTCAACAGCAAACACACCAGCCAAAATGCTGCATTACGACTGCGACAAGGCATTCTGGCTCCGCGCGACTGCTCCGGCTTTGGCGCCGACCCGAACAGTATACCGAACCGCGCTGCGGTGTGAAACGCGCGGCCGCCCGGATTGCCGCAGAAGCGTCGTGAAAGTCGATTCTTGCCGCAGATCCGTGGCATGTCGGGACAACGCTTGCGTCGCTGCCCAGTCAAGCTATGCTCGCTCCGCGCTTTCCGCTTTGAGGTCGCCTTGTCCGCCCAAGCCCGCATTCTCGTCGTCGCCAACGGTCCGGAGCTGCTGCAATCGCTTGCGGCGGTGACCACGCCGCTGGGTCACCTGCTCATGCACGCGCAAACCGCGGACGATCTGGCGCAGCGCCTGAGCGAGTTGCGTCCGGAGCTGCTGGTCATTGACGCCGATGCGCCGCTGGCGCGCGACGCGGAGAAGCTGGCCGACGTGCTGGGGCGGATCCGCGGCGATGGCACACGCCCGCAGTTGGTGCTGATCGTCCGGCCCGATGACACGCTGCGCGAGGCGCTGTGTATTTCGACGCGTGCGGACGACGTGCTCGACAAGCCGCTCAACGCCCTCGACCTGGAAGTGTGCGTGCGGACGGCCGTGCGCGTGCACCGCTCGAGCGCCCACGCGATGCGCGACCGCGACATCCTGAACGCGCTGTTTGAGCTCTCGACGTTCTCCAAGGCCTACGCCTCGACCGACGAAGTGCTGGAGGCGCTGGCGCGCCGCGTGTCGGAATGGATGGGCATGGCGCACGTCGTCGTGACCCTCGGTCCGGCCAGCCAGCCGCGCGCGGTCGCTGAAGTCCACCGTCAATCGGGCGGGCGCGGCAGTTCAGTTGTCGATCGCCGCCACGCAGAGCTGTGCAACCGCGGCGAGATGCTGGTCATCGAGGAATCCGAAGGCGTCCTCGCGGGCGAACACCCAGCGACGCTGCCGTACGTCGGTTTGCCGTTGCAGAGTCAGGACGGCGAGATGCTGGGCGCGCTCCATGCGTGGGGACACGACGCGCAGGTCTCGATGAACCACCGCATCGGCGCCAGCGCGCGGCTGCGGGTGCTGCGGGTGGCGGCGGAGCGGATCTCCACGGAGATCCAGCTGCACCAGACCAACCTCCGGCTGGAGGAAATGGCGGAGGCGCGGACGGCGGACCTGACGGCAGCGCTGGAACGGCTGCGCGGCGTGAATGCCCAGCTGCTCGAGGCGAGCCGCGATACCGTGATGCGGCTGGCGCGCGCGGCGGAGTACCGCGATGGCGATACCGGCGAGCACGTCGAGCGCATGAGCAGCTACGCGCAAGTCCTGGCGCGGCAACTCGGCATGACGGTCGAGGATCAGGCGCTGATCAAGCTGGCAGCGCCGATGCACGACGTGGGCAAGATCGGCATTCGCGACTCCGTGCTGCTCAAGCAGGGACGGCTGACCGACGACGAATGGCACCAGATGAAGGAGCATCCGAGCATCGGCGCGCGGATCCTCGCCGGGTCGCGCTCCAAGCTGCTGCAGATGGCCGAGCAGATTGCGCTCGCGCACCACGAAAAGTGGGACGGCACGGGCTATCCGAATTCGGTGCGGGGCGAGATGATCCCGCTCGTGGGTCGCATCGTGTCGCTGGCGGACGTGTTTGACGCGCTGACGACGCCGCGCGTGTACAAGGACGCGTGGAGCGTCGACGACGCCGTGGCGCACATCCAGCGCGAGCGCGGTCGGCACTTCGATCCCAAAGTCGTGGCGGCGTTTGAGCAGTGCCTCGACCAGCTGCTGGAAGTACGCGCTGCCTATCTTGAATAGCGGATCATAGGCAGCCTTGCAGCGACGCGCCTAGCGCGACGGCCGCGGCGCCTTGGGCTTCACCGTCGGTCGGAAACCCGGCACGCCACGCGGCACCGCAACGAGCGCAGCCTGCGCGCGCTGGCGATCGTTCTGGCGCTGCTGGACGACTTGGCTCGGCGGCTTGCGCGCGCGATCGTCGGCCAGCGGCGCGGTGCGGTGGCGGCGGTCGAGATCGGACGGCAGCGTGCCGCCATCCTCCGCGATCAGCGTGCGAAAATCCTGCGGCAAGGGCGCGCGCACGGCGAAGTGCTCGCCCGTGATGGGATGCTTGAACTCGAGCGCGCGGGCATGGAGCATCGTGCGCGGCGCGAGCTTCTTGACGATGGGCCCGCCGTAGAGGAAATCGCCGCAGATCGGCGCACCCAGCGCCGCCAGCGTGGCGCGGACCTGATGCTTGCGGCCCTGCTCGGGAATCACGCGGACCAGGCCAAAGCGCCGACCGCGCCCCAGCACTTCCACTTCCGCCGCCGCAGTCAGGCCGTCTTCCGGCACCACGACCATGAACTCGCCGCCGCCGATCTTGCGCGGCCGGAGCTGCAAATCAGCGCGCTGCCAGCGCAGACCGGGCACGGGCGAAGTCAGCGCCAAGTACACCTTGAGGACGCGCCGCTCGCGGAACGCCTCATTGGCCAGCCGCGCGGCCTCCTCACTGCGGGCAAACAGCAGCACGCCGGACGTCTCTTTGTCGAGCCGGTGGACCAGGTAAATCTGCGCCGGATCCTCGCCTTTGGCAGCGACGTGCGCCTGCAGCCAAACGAGCGCCGATGGCACGTCTTCCGCGCCGTGGGACAGCAAGCCCGACGGCTTGTCCAGCGCGATCAACGCGTCGTCCTGATAGAGAATCTTGGGCTGGAGCGCCATGGCCAATTCCTTGCAGCGCCGGGCGGCTGCGGCAGAGAAAATAGCACGCAATCGCTGGCGACAAAAACAACAAGGCCCGTGAATCGGCTGACTCACGGGCCGTGGTACCTGACGCCAGCGGGTCCTGTTGGACGGCTGCATGGCCAGATGATGGTCGGGGTGACAGGATTTGAACCTGCGACTCCTTGCTCCCGAAGCAAGTGCGCTACCAGGCTGCGCTACACCCCGAACTTGTTGCAGGCTGGGCCTGCCTTGGCTGAACGGACGCACCGCCAGCGGGCCGGTAGAATGCTGCTGACCCAGCTATTTGTCAAGACGCCCGCCGTTCGGGAGCGTCGACGGGAACAAGTTTTCGCCAGCGCGCCCGGCACGCGGAGCGCGGTTGTCAATCGCCCGTCCGGGCTGCACACTGCTCCGCCGGAGGTTGGAATGCGCGTCTGGTTGCTGGTTGCTGCACTCTTTGCGACGGAGGCCTACGGCGATCCGCTTGCGCCGTCGCGCTTTTTGGACGACAGCCAGCCGTGGCATGAGCCGGCGGATCGCGCGGTGGACGTCCAGCATTTGGATCTGGAGGTGGCGATCGATCCCGCCGGCCAGATCGCAGGTCACGCGATCTACAGCGGCGTGCTGCGCCAGCCGGCGACGGAACTGCTGCTGGATGCCGTGGATTTTGGCCCCGACGAAGCGGCGTGGCTCGTGGACGGCAAGCGGGTGCCGGCACCGTCGACGAAGGACCATGGACGACTGCGCTTTGAGTTCCCGCAAACCGAGCCGCCGGGGCCGTGGCAGCTGGACCTGAAGTGGCGCGCCAAGCCCAGGCGCGGCCTGACGTTCGTCCAGCCGGACGCCGATGCGCCGCAGCGACCGCAGCACATGTGGAGCCAGGGCGAAACGGAAGAGACGCGGTACTGGCTGCCGTGCCCGGATGATCCGGACGAGCGTCTGTCGTGGACCGTGACGATCATGGCGCCGGCGACGTGGCACGCGCTCTCCAACGGCGTGCAGCTCAGCCGGACCGTCAAAGACAAGGTGGCGACGACGCAGTACGCGTTTCGCGCCGAGGCGCCCATCTACCTGCTCAACCTCGCCGCCGGGCCGTTCGTGCTGGTGGAGCATCCGCATCCGACGACGCCGCTTGGCACGTGGGCGCTGCCAGATGTGGTGGAGGACGTGCGCCGCGCGTTCGCCGTGACGCCGGACATCCTGGACAAGCTCAACCAACTGACCGGCATGGAGTATCCGTGGGGCCGCTACGGCCACGTCGTCGTGGGTGACTTCTCCTTTGGCGGCATGGAAAATGTCTCGCTGACGACGCTGACGGATCGCGCGATGCCCGATGTGCGCGACCAGCTGGACTGGCAGGTCGATGGCCTGATCGCCCACGAGATGGCGCACCAGTGGTTTGGCGACTGGCTGACTTGCCGCGCGTGGGCGGATGTGTGGCTCAACGAGGGCTTCGCCAGCTATTTTGACCTGCTGGTGACGGAGAAGAGGCTGGGACGCGCGCGTTTTGACGAGGATCTCGCGGATGCGCGCACGTCCTATCTGGCCGAAGCCGCCGAGTACGTGCGGCCGATCGTCACCGACCGCTACCGCGATTCCGACGAACTTTTTGACCGGCACACCTATCAGAAGGGCGCGCTGGTGCTGCACATGCTGCGGCGGCAATTGGGCGACAAGGCGTTCTTTGCCGGCATCGCCGCCTACGTGAAAGCGGGACCGCGCAGCGTGGAGACCGCCGATTTTCAGCGGGCGATGGAGGAAGCGTCGGGCAAGTCCCTGCGCGGCTTCTTCACGCGCTGGCTGCGCCAGGCGGGCCATCCGGCGCTGAACGCGAAGATCACGTGGGATGCCGCGCAGAAGACCTTGAAGATCGCGTTTGAGCAGAAGCAGAAGATCGGCCATGGCCAGCCGGCCTTTGACCTGCAGATTCCGCTGCGCATTCAGACGGGTGACGCCAGCGTGCTCGCCAAAGTGCACCTCGACGGGACCAAGGCGGACTACACGCTGACGACGGCGGCGCGGCCGACGGTGATTGAAATCGACCCGGACTTCTCCCTGCTCGTGGACTGGACTTTGGAGGCCGACGTCGACGACTTGGTGGCGATGCGCGACCACGGCAGCACAGCGGAAGTGCGGCTGCAGGCCGTGACGGCGCTGGGCAAGCAGTTGGCGAGCCAGGTGGCGGTAGGTGGTCTGCTGCGGGCGCTGGCGGACGATCCCGCGCGGCATGTGCGCGCGGCGGCGGTGGAGCAACTGGCCAAGGCGGAGCGCGCGGCGGTGCGCGGGGCGTTGTTGCGGGCGCTGCAGAAGGATCCGGAGTCGATGGTGCGCGCGGCGGCAGCGTTGGCGCTGGGTGACCTACACGATCTGGCGGCGTGGCCGGACTTGATGGGGGCGCTGCGGGTGGACCCGTCGTACGCTGTGGTGCGCGGGGCGATGACGGCGGCGCACAAGATTGACCGGCAATTGGCGCGGGACGTGCTGCGCGAGACCGCGACCGTGGCAAGCCACCGGGACACACTGGCGACGCACGCGCTCGCGCTGCTGGGTCAGAGCGGCGATCCGCGTGACGCCAACCTGCTCTGGCAGCTGGCGCAGGTGGGCAACGCCAAGCCGCTGCGCGAAGGCGCGTTGCCGGCGCTGGCGGCATGGGCGGTGCGCAATGAACCGCAGCGGGAGAAGATCCGGCTGTATCTGGAAGGCGTCCTGCACGAGTCCAACCTCCGCCTGCGGCAGCACGCGGCGCAGGCGCTGGGCGTGCTGGCGGATCCGGCGTCGCGCGGCCCGCTGCTGGCGGCGGCGGATCGCGAGGTGTTCTTCCGCACCGCTGAGATGATGCGGAAGGCGGCGGGCGAGCTGGGCCGCAAGCTGCCCGTCGAGGAGCGCGTGAAGCGACTGGAGGAACAGCTGGAGAAGCTGCAGCGCGAACCGCACAACAAGCCGGCGGAGAGTCGCTAAGTGAATTGGCAACGTGCCAAGTGGGTGGGTCTGACGGGCGCCGTGCTGGCGGCGCTGCTGGTGGCGATTGCCTTGCGGCCTGCGGCGCACGAGGCGAGCGGCAAGGAGGGGGAGGTCGTGGCGGAATTTGCCCTGCCGCGGATCGCCGCCAACGGTCTGGATGAGGGGACACTGGACGGACCGCTGAATCACCGCGGCAAGCCGTTTCTCCTGCATTTCTGGGCGCCGAGCTGCGGACCGTGCCGGGAAGAGCTGCCGATCTGGCAAGAGCTCGCGCAGCACGGTGGCGACTTCACGGTTCTGACGGTCGCGGGCGACGAGAGCGCGGAAGTGGCGACGTACCTGACGGAACATCACCTGACGCTGCCGGTGGTGTGGGATGAGAATGGCTCGGCGCACCGCGCGCTCAACGTCTGGGGTATTCCACACACGTTTGCGATCTCGCGCGCGGGCGTCGTGGTGCGCGACCTCCCGGGGGCGCAGACCCGTGAGGCGTTGCAGGCTGCCCTGACTGCCGCGGCAAAATAATTGCGCAGCGCGCGCACCGAAGTCGAATCCTCGACTTAATTTGTCGACCTGCGCTTGCCCAATGGCAGCGTGCGCTCCATTATCCAAGGCGCGCCTTGAACACCACCTGCATTTGGAGGAACCGCCATGAGTCCCAGCCCCGGCAAGTTTGGCTGGTATGAACTGAACACAACTGACATGGACGCTGCGATGCGGTTCTACGGTCAAGTCGTCGGTTGGACGTTTGACGGCGAGACGACGGGACCGCACGCGTACCCGCACATCCGCGACAGCCAAGGCCATCTGGGCGGCCTGATGCGGCTCCCGGAACCCGTGCAGGCGATGGGCGTGCCGCCGAACTGGGTCGGCTACGTGGAAGTGGCGAACGTGGACGAGACGCTGGTCAAGCTCAAGGCGCTGGGCGGCGCCGTGCACTTTGGCCCGATGGATCTCCCGGGAACGGGGCGGTTTGCTGCGGTCGCCGATCCACAAGGCGCGGCGTTTGCGATCCACCAGCCGGAGAAGCCCGGGGCGCAGCGGGATGCGCGCCAGCCCGGCGCGTTCAACTGGCACGAGCTGGCGACGAGCGCCCCGACTGCCGCGTTCACCTTCTACACCGCGCTGTTCGGCTGGCAGAAGCTGGGCGAGATGGACATGGGGCCGATGGGGACCTACATCCTGTTTGGCTTGGACGGCGTGCAGATGGGCGGCATGTTCCGCCGGCCGCCGGAGATGCCCGTGTCGGCGTGGCTGTACTACGTCATGATCGCGGATCTGGACGCCGCGTTGCAGCGGGCAAAGGACGCCGGCGGCAAGCTGCTCAACGGCCCGATGCCCGTGCCCGGTGGCGCGCGCATCGTCCAGTTGCAGGATCCGCAGGGCGCGATGTTCGCGCTTGTCGGCCTATAGCGCGCGTCAGGTCTCGATCGCGACCGTCCACAGCACGATCAGGTCGCCCTGCGCAGTCGTGCCGACGATGAACACGTCGATGTCCGGGGACAGCCCCCACGGCGTCTTCGGCCCGACGCGGTAGACGTGGACATAGCGGAGCTGCGAAGTCAGCAGCTTCTTCAACTGCTGGAACTTGGGCGCGCGCGCCTTCTCGTCGTCGCCCCACCAGTCCTGCGGCACCACGTAGTTCTTGAACAGCGTCGCCAGCGTCCGCGCCTCCACCGCGCGCTTGGCCAGCGGCAGGGTGTCAGGGCGCTGCACATAGATCGGCGCGACCTTTTGCTTGATGTTCCAAGCCGTCACGTGCGGCGCACCCGCGCCTGGCAGCACGAACACCTGAAACGGATAATCCGACTCGCTCGTGTAAAGCAGCCCCTGCACCGCGCTGTCGAGCGCCGCCTTGACCACCGCGGTCGGCTGCTGTTGGCTCAGGTTGGCGAGCGCCACAAGGCCAGGTGTCGGCTGCGGCGCGATAAAGAGCGGCTTGGGCGGCGTGGCGATCTGCACCGGTGGCGGCGTCTGCGCGGGAGCCTCCGCGTGCGCCGCATCCGCGGAATCGGCGTCAGCGTCCGTGCGCGGGGCAGTCGCACACGCCGCCAGAAGAGCGAGCATGAGGGGAGTCAGGAAACGAACCATGGCAACCTCCGTGCGCGGAAAATGCCGCGCAAGAAGGTATTCGTGCGTTGGCGGTTTTTGCCGCGGGAGTTTTTGCTGGCGCGCGATCTTTTTTCTATTTTCCGCCGACGCACTTCTGCCCGGGCGTGAGGCATTGCACGCCGGCGGACGCGCAATCCACGCATGTGTAGCCGCTCGCGCACGCGGGAGCGCAGCCGGTCCCGAGGCACGGCGCGGCGTACGCGGCGATCGACTTGCCGGCCTTCTGCGCGTGACAGGCGCTGTCGTAGCTGTGGGTGTCGCAGCCGCAGACCGGCGCGAATTGGCCGGCGCAATCGGTGGGCTTGGCGACGCACTGGCCCATCGTGAAGCCGCAGCCGGTGTAGTTGCACCACTTGTCGGCGGCGCAGTCGGCTTGGGAGGCGCAGACGGTGTTTTCGGCGGGGATGTCTGCGGCGACGTCGAGGCTGTCGGGCGCGGCGTCGGATCCCTCGTCAACGGCGTCGGGCTCAGCGTCGCTGGTGTCCGAGGCGTCGGTAGGCGTGGGGCAAATAGCGCCGGTCGTGATGAGTCCGTCGCAAGTGAACATCTCGCCCCAAACGTTGTTGATGCAGATGCCGTCGTGCGCCCAGTCCGTGGCGTACCGGTAGCCAACCAGCTTGCCGGTCGCGTCGAACCACCACGTGTCGCCGCCATAGCCGCCGCTCCACGTGACGACCGTGCGGCCGTCCGCGCACCTCGCCCAGAAGACGTCTTTGTCCGTTTGCATTTGGCAGTGCTTCTGCGCAGCAGCCTTGGCCTCGTCAACGGTCAGGGTCGGCAGGAACTGCTTCATCGACGTCAGCGGGTATTGGCAGAGCTCGGGATAGGTATCGGACACCGCGCCGTCCGCCGCGCCTTCACCCGCTGGCGCTGGCGTCGCCCCGCACGCGCCGAGCGCCAATCCAGCCAACATCAGAACTGTCGCGGGCCAATTTTTCTGTGTCATGGCCCCAGCTTCTGCCTGCCGGGGCCAAAAGTCACGGGCAAAAAGCCAGGAGGGCCGCCCCCACTTGCGTGAGAACGGCCCTCCTGCTGTCTTCTACCTGCGAACCGCCTGCTGGTTACAGCATGCCACCCGCGTAGCTGCCAATCGAGTCCAGGCCGGTGGTATCGCCCGCCGCGGTCTCGATTTCCATCGTGGTGTACGCGCTCAGACCCGTACCAGCCGGGATGAGGCGACCCATGATGACGTTTTCCTTCAGGCCGTTCAGGAAGTCCTTCTTGCCCGACAACGCCGCTTCCGTGAGCACCTTGGTGGTCTCCTGGAACGCCGAGGCCGCGATGAAGGATTCCGTCGACAGCGACGCCTTCGTGATGCCCAGGAGCAGCGGTTCACCGCTCGCCGGCTTGCCACCCTCGGCCATCACACGCTGATTTTCCTCATCAAAGCGGAACTTCAGGATCTGCTGGTCGACCATGAACATCGTGTTGCCCGTCTTGGTCACGCGGACCCAGCGGAGCATCTGGCGGACAACCACTTCAATGTGCTTGTCGTTGATGCGCACGCCTTGGAGACGATAAACTTCCTGGATTTCGTCCACCAGGTATTTGGCCAGCGCCTCGATGCCGAGCACGTGCAAGATGTCATGCGGATTCAGCGGACCGTCCATCAGCGGATCGCCGGCGCGCACGCGGTCGCCCTCGGCCACCGTGAAGTGCTTGCCCTTGCCGATGAGGTACTCACGCGGCTGACCGATTTCCGGCGTCACGATGACGCGCTGCTTGCCCTTGACGCCCTTGCCAAAGCTCACGATGCCGTCGACTTCCGCCATGATGGCGTGGTCTTTCGGCCGACGGGCTTCGAACAATTCCGCCACGCGCGGCAGACCGCCCGTGATGTCCTTGGTCTTGGCCTGATCGCGCGCCATCTTCGCCAGCACGTCGCCGGGCTTGACCGTACCGTCTTCGTGAACCACGAGGTTCGCGCCCACGGGCAGGTTGTATTGCGCCAGCGCGCCGGTGCGGTCGTTGCGGAGGATTTCGCCATCCGGGCCGACAATCGCCACGCGCGGACGCACCGCCGGGTCCTTCGAGTCGATGATGAACTTCTGCGCGAGACCGGTCGTCTCGTCCAGCTGTTCCTTCATCGTCAGACCTTCGTCGACGTCCAACAGACGAACCTTGCCGCCGATGTGCGTGAGAATCGGCGTAAAGCCCGAGTCCCATTCCGCCAGCAGGTCGTTCTTCTTCACGGCCTGGCCGTCGAGCACCTTCACGCGCGCGCCCGCCTGGATGGCGAACGCCGGGCAACGATCCTCGGGCACGCCGGGCAGCGTCACGAGCAAGTGACCACGGGCCACCGCAACCTTGCCGCCGCCGTCCAACGGATCCACCAAGGGCAGATCGCGGAACTTGACGATACCTTCGACCGGCGCGCGGTGCTGCGGCAGATCGCGGTTGGTCGACGCCGCGCCGCCCACGTGGAACGTGCGCATCGTCAGCTGCGTGCCGGGCTCACCGATGGACTGGGCGGCGATAACGCCGACCGCTTCACCGATGTTGACCATCTTGCCGCGGGCGAGGTCACGACCGTAGCAGAGGACGCAAACGCCCGTCTGGCTGCGGCACGTGAGCACCGAGCGAATCTTGACCTTGCGGATGTGCGCCGCATCGACGCGCGCCACGATCTTCTCTTCGATGACCTGGTCGGCTTCCACGAGCACGTTGCCGTCGGCGTCGACGATGTCTTCCAGCGCCACGCGACCGAGGATACGGTCGGACAGCGGCTGAATGACTTCACCCGATTCCTCGAGCGCGTCCATGTCGATGCCGTCCAGCGTACCGCAGTCGAATTCCGTGATGACCGCGTCGTTGGCCACGTCGACCAAGCGGCGCGTCAGGTAACCGGAGTTCGCCGTCTTCAACGCCGTATCCGCGAGGCCCTTGCGCGCGCCGTGGGTGGAGATGAAGTACTGGAGCACCGAGAGACCTTCGCGGAAATTCGCGGTAATCGGCGTTTCGATGATCTCGCCCGAGGGCTTGGCCATCAAACCGCGCATACCGGCCAGCTGACGCATCTGCTGAGCCGAGCCGCGCGCACCGGAGTCCGCCATCATGAACACCGGGTTCAGCGACTTGGTGTCGTGGACCTCGCCGGTCTCCGGGTTGGTCACTTTGCGGGTCGAGATACCGACCATCATGACCTTCGCGATCTTTTCCGTCGTGTCCGACCAGGTGTCGACCACCTTGTTGTAACGCTCGCCGTCGGTGATCAGGCCCTCGAGGTACTGGGTCGTGATGTCGGCAACGGTCTTCTGGGCGGCTTCGATCAACGCCGGCTTGGCCGCCGGAATCGTCATGTCGCTCAGGCAAACCGAGAGGCCGGCCTTGGTCGAGTTGGTGTAACCCGCCGTGCGGAGCGCATCGGCCAGCAGCACCGTGTTCTTCGAGCCCGCCGCGCGGTACACCTCGTCGATCAGGTTCTGCAGTTCCTTCTTGCCCAGCTCGCGGTTGTACATCGAGAACGGCACGCCGTGCGGGACGATTTCGCTCAGCAGCACGCGGCCCGTCGTGGTCTCGACGGTGTCGCGATGCGTCGGCGCGTCGCCTTCACGCGAACCCGTCGCCCACACCGGAATGCGGCAGCGGATCTTGGCCTGCAGGTGCAGCTCATGGGCATCATACGCCGCGCGCACTTCTTCCGGCGAAGCGAAGAGCTTGCCCGAACCAGCGACGTACGGCGACTCACGCGTCATGTAGTACAGACCGAGCACGATATCCTGCGAGGGATTGATGATCGGCTTGCCATACGCGGGCGAGAGGATGTTGTTGGTCGACATCATCAGGACGCGCGCTTCAATCTGCGCTTCCAGCGACAACGGCACGTGAACCGCCATCTGGTCACCGTCGAAGTCGGCGTTGAACGCCGTGCAAACGAGCGGGTGCAGCTGGATGGCCTTGCCCTCGATGAGGATCGGCTCGAACGCCTGCATGCCGAGACGGTGCAAGGTCGGCGCGCGATTGAGCAGCACGGGATGTTCGCGAATCACGTCTTCCAGGATGTCCCACACGATGGCGGATTCCTTTTCAACGAGCTTCTTGGCCGACTTGATGGTCGTCACGTAGCCGAGTTCTTC
>CAINLT010000130.1 GCA_903850505.1 uncultured Myxococcales bacterium
CCTGGGCAAAGCGGTTCTCGACGGCGGCGCGGCCGTAGTACAGCTCGACGGTCTCGGCCGCCGGCCAGGCGCTGGCGTCGAGGCTGGTGCCGAAGAGTTCGTAGAGCCAGCCCTCGATGAGCACTCCGGCGCCGTGCTTGCGGTCGGTGGCATAGCGCGACACGACAAGACGCGTCGGCACCACGGGCGCATCGGTCTGAGACTCGTCGGCGCCCAGCTGCCACGAACCGATGTCGAGCGCCTGGCGCCGCGGCCCGCTGCCCGAATCGGCCACCCACTGCCACGTGTCGGCGGCCAGCAGCTGCTGCACGGCGCGCAAGCGGAAGATGCCGTAGCTTTTGAGGCGGACCAGGTGCTGGATGCCGCGCTTGGCGATGGGGTCGAGCGCCACAGCAGAGCCGCCAGCGCCGTCGATGCGTATCAGCGAACGCTGCGGCGTGAGGCCGGCTGCAGTCACCGCCTGCACGCACGCGTCGCCCGCGACCTCGAGAGCCCTGGGCATGGCGCAGTTGCCCGGCTCGATGCCTGCCTGTAGCCAAATGCCTGTGCCCGCGCTGGCGATTGGCGTGATGGAGAACTGGGTCTCGCCGCGGTGCCGTCCCGAATACCCGGGCGCGCACAGCCCAGCGGCACGCCGTCGCGGCGGCGGCAGATCCTCGCCTTCGGGCAGCGCACGCTGGCGCAGGGCTTCGACGGTCGGGTCGAAGTCGAACACCGCCCACTGCTCCCCGTGCGTGTCGGTCGCCATCGCGAGCGGATGCGCCAGCAGCTCCGTGCCGCCCGAGCCCGCGCCCAGAAGCCACACGCCGAAGGCATCGAGATCACAGCGATCGGCCACGGCCAGGCCGCGGGACAAGCTCGACGCCGACGGCCACGCCGAGCGCCCCGCCAGCGCAGCGAGCTGCGGGCCCCAGCCAGCCGATTCGGACCCGAAGCGCGACAGGCTGGACGACTTGCCCCAGCAGAAAAACGCCAGTAGAAACAGGGCAATATCCAGTCCCGCGTAGCCGGCGCGGGCGATACGCAGCCGCTTGGCGAGTTCCTCGAGCCGCCCCGTCGCAAGCAAGTGGCGCACGATGAGGCTCTATTCCACGGCCCACTCGGGCAGGCGGCTGCGCTCGCGAACAAGGACGGTGACATCGGTCTGGGATGCTGACATGCGGACTCCGGTCGTTTGTGGCTGTGATCCAGGCGGCCGCGTCTCGGAAGAGGAGACAAGGCACTGAAAAGACGACCTTTGCATGCGCGGGATCGCAAAACAAGAGCTGGTGGCTTGCAAGGGGCTGTTATTTTAGGTGGATTCTCGATCCGCATCGCGTGGGCTGTTGACACCATCCTCGTGAACGGGTGCCCGCAGTGCGAAGTCCCGGCCCCAATCTGCCGGTCAACACGTCGCGCGTCCTGTTGCGCGTCAGCCAGGCGGCGTCCTCCATGGCGTCGAGATTAGCTATCGGCGCCGCCGGGAGGCCGCATTATTCAAGGCAATCCCTTACTTCGTTTGCTTGATCAATGCCTCTACTTCTTTTGCCCCTTTGGCATAAAGCTTCGCTTCGTCGGGGGCAAGCTCGTGGAGCAATCTCAGAAACTCTCCCGCGTGTACAAGTTCCTCGTCGGCAATTTCCTTGAGCACTTTCACGGCGAGCTTATTGTCGGTAGACTCGGCAAGCTGCAAGTACAACTGCGTCGCTTCGAACTCCGCGGCCACCATGAAACGAATTGCCCTGACGAGCTCCTCATGCGTGAGCTTCCTGTCGTTTGCTAACCCTGAAAAGGGTGATCCGAATTCTGGCATGTCAATTCTCCTTTGTTACTTTTTGTCCGGCCGAGAAATTCTCCGCCGGCGTGTCCGGAAATGCCACCGGACCGATCAGCTGCGCGGGATGCCCGAGGTCGACCAGCGACCGCAGCTCGATGACCGTCGGCAGCCGCCAGTGCGTACCGCCGAGCCTCAGGCCTGCGCAGAAGTCGCGAGCCTCGCTGCGGTTCTTGATCCCCGCAGTCTTGCCGTCCCGCTGCCAGGTGTGCTGGGTCATCGCGTCGCGCACCGTCCCACCCGATGCGTCGATCTGATACCGCGTCGTCTGCGGTGGATCGGACGCGCCTAGCGAGAACGCCTCGAACAGGCCAACCAGCCCGAGCGGGATCGCGTAGCGCAACATTGGCAACCTCCACAGTGACAGTTGCAACACCAGCACATCGCACACACCCCTGCCAGCCATCGGACGCGGCGCCGCGGCCATTCGACAGGGCGAATTGGCCGCGGCTCCCAACGACTGGCAGACTACGCCGCCATCTTGCGGCAAGCCTCGGCGCAACGACGGCAGGCGTCAGCGCAGCTCTTGCAATGGTCCATCTCGTGCGCGCCGCACACCTTGGCGCACCAGTCACAGATCTCGGCGCACAGCTTGCACAACTGTTTGGCGAACGGGCTGTTGCGAGCGATGGCATCCGCGCACAGGCGACATATCGCCGCACACTCGATGCAGCATCCGGGGCACTCGTTCTTGCTGTCTTTGCAGACCATGTGCGCGAAGCAGGCACCGCAATCGGTGGCGCAGGCGTTGCAGGCGGCGATGCAGTCCAGGGCGTTCCTGTCCAATGGATGATGACTCATTTGAGTTGTCCTTGTGTTGGGAAGGACGACAACAGCGCGCCCACGACGCCGAAGGCGCCCAGCAACGGGAAGTTCCCATGCCGGGCGACATTGCGACCGATTTGCCGCGCGCAACCGCCTTCCGGTCACAGGGTCAGTGGGTCGAGCTCGACAACAATGTTCTGGTTCAGTGGATCCGGTCGGGACCTGTTGCTCAGCGCAATCTGCCTGCCACATGTTCATGGTAGTCGGCGAAACCGGACTGTCAACGTCCGCATTTCGGTGATAACCGTTCGCATTTAACTATTTGTTGAAGCTGTCGCGCGGCAAGCCGACGTTCGGCACTGGGACGACTTCCGATCGCCGGGCGAGCGGCGTCCGTGCCTCAGGCCAATCGGTGCCGTGGTGCCCTCGCGGTGCCTCGCCCGCTCCTACTTTGCAATCGAGTACGCCACGCCGGAGCACTTCACACCCTTGCCCCAACCCGATTCCTCCGGTTGCACGAGCACCGCGTTGGCGCCGATCTTGCGAGCCTCGACGACGCACTTGGCTTCACAATCGGCAATAGTCTGGTAGTTGTTGCCCTGCAAATCGATGTGACCCAGCTCAGTGCCGCCTTGGGGTGGCGTTCGGATTATCTCGGCATAGGCACTCGGTGTTCGGCCGGTCGCCGCCGGAGTTGGGCGGACGTCGACAGTAAAAGCACATCCGGCAAGCGCGACGGTTGTGGAAACCAGGATGATGGAGTGGGCGATTCTGGAGAGGCGCATGAGGGCTCCGTGCGTGCAGACTTGGTCGGGGGCAGCTACAGGTTGCCTGCGGACGCCTGCAGCCGTTGGATGACTCTATTTCGAAGCAGACGCCACATCGCGAGCCGTGTCAATTTACGCATCAGAAGCCCCGACGAGGTCCGTCAGCTGAACTTCCCGGCGCCGTCGAACGCCGTCGCAGCGCCGGACCGTCCCGAGCCGCGCCTGCAGACCAGTTGGACCCGTCTCCGATGCCCCACCGCACGCAGCACGGTCGGCAAGCCAGACTTGATGGGACGGCTCCGTGGGCTGGCCGCGTTCCTGTTGCGCCCTCCCGGCCGCGTGCGGTCGGCGCGTTTGGCCGGATGCGCCGCACGCGTCAGCCAGCGTGTCCGTTCCCACAGCACAACGCGGAAAATTCCCCGCAGCGCCGCGCCCAGCCGCGTGGGCATGTTCACGCGGGCCCCGCCGATCACGTTCAGCGAATCTCCGCGTGTTGGCACGCTGTTTGCTCACTTGAAGGCCGGCGTGGGTTCTACCGCCCGCTGCCTGCCTGCGAGGTCCTCATGTTCAAGTTCTTGGCATTTGCCGCCTTTCTGATGCGCTTCCCCTCGGCTGGTCAGGCCCGTCCGGGCGGCCATGCGGCGTTCCTCCTTCCATGTGATGCCCCGCAAACTGAGTCGCCATGAACACGCATCTGCGTTATCTCAGTTGTCTCGTCGCGCTCGGTAGCGTGCTATCGCTGTCGGCTGCTTGCGGATCTGCCACAACTGCGTCGGGTGATCCGACCGACACCGCGGCGACCTTGGACGAATCCCAGGATCTCGCCGTGGACGCCGCGGCCTCGGACGTTCTCGCCGCCGATGAAGCCGACCTCGGCGATGCGGCCGACCTGGCCGATCTGGCGGATGTTCCGGTCGACAGCACCGATGCGTCACAGGACGACGCGGAAGTGCGCGACGTCGCCGATGATGACGAAACGGTCGATGTCGCTGACCCCGTCGATGGCGAGGATGCCGTCGACGCCGCGGACGTAGTCGACGAACCCGACGCGATCGCCGATGCCGGGGATGCAGACGGGCTCCCGGACACAGCCGATGCCGCCGACGCGACAGTGGACGCGGACGACACGGCGGCAGCGACGGACACGGCTTCAGAGACATTGGACGCCGTGGAGCCCGTTTGCGCGACCGCTGACGACTGCCCGCCAGCGACCAGCGTGTGTCACGCCGCCGTCTGCCTGCCGTCCGGTGCTTGTGCCATCGCGGCGTTGCCCGACGGCGTCACGTGCAGCGATGACAACGTGTGCACCGTCGCCGACACCTGCCAAGGCGCCGCGTGCGTCCCCGGCGCGCCGTCCATCTGCGACGATGGCAACCCGTGCACCGATGACAGTTGCGCACCGCTCACCGGCTGCCAAACCAGCAACAACAGCGCGAAGTGCGACGACGGCAGCAACTGCACGGTGGGCGATACGTGCGTGAACGGTGTCTGTGCGGCTGCGACGTTGGCGATCTGCGATGATGGCAATCCGTGCACAACGGAGACGTGTAACCCCGGATCCGACTGCGTGTCCGTGGCCAACGCGATGGCCTGCGAGGACGGCAATGCGTGTACGGCCAATGACCTGTGTGCCGGCGGCAAGTGCTTCGCAGGCAAGTCGCTCCTGTGCAACGACGGCAACCCGTGTACGACCGACAGCTGCGACACCAAGCTTGGCTGCGCCACCACGGCCAACACGCTGGCGTGCAACGACGGCAATCCCTGCACGACCGGTGAGACGTGCGCGGCGGGACAGTGCACGGGCGGCAGCGCGACGGTCTGCAACGACGGCAATCCGTGTACCGATGACAGCTGCGACGTGACCAAGGGCTGCACCGCCAAACTCAATCCAGCGCCGTGCAACGACGGCAATCCCTGCACGACGGACCAGTGCGACAGCGTGGTCGGCTGCCAGTATCCAGCCAACACCGCGCCGTGCGACGACGGCAACCTGTGCACACTGGGCGATACTTGCGCCAACGCGGCCTGCGCGCCAGGGACGGCCGTGTCGTGCAACGATGGCAATCCCTGCACCGACGACGTCTGCGCGCCGACGGGGCTCTGCGTCCACACGCCCAACAGCGCGGTCTGCAGCGATGCCAACGCCTGCACTCAGGGCGATGTCTGCGCCAGCGGCGCATGCGTGCCGGGCGGCGCAACCAACTGCGATGACGCCAACGGCTGCACAACCGACAGCTGCGTTCCCGCCAGCGGCTGCGTGGTCACCGCCAATACCCTGCCCTGTGACGACGGCAACACCTGCACCGTGGCCGACCAATGCGCCGGCAGTGTTTGCGTGCCTGGCGTGAGCCTCGTCTGCGCCGATGGCAACGCGTGCACGAGCGACGCGTGCGCCCCGCAGACGGGCTGCGTCTTCGTCAACACGGCGAACGCCTGCGACGATGGCAACAGTTGCACCATCGGCGACACCTGCAAGGGCGGCCTGTGCGTGCCCAGCGGTCCCGCGCCGTGCGACGACGCGAACCCATGCACGACCGAACAATGTGCGCCGACGCAGGGCTGCACATCGGTCAACAACGCCGCGCCGTGCACCGACGGCAGCGTGTGCACGGTCGGCGATGTTTGCAGCAGCGGCAGTTGCAAGGTCGGCCCGGCGCTGGCGTGCGATGACGGCAATCCGTGCACGGCGGACGGCTGCGACGCCATCTCCGGCTGCACGCATACCAACACGACTGTGGCTTGTTCTGACGGCAGCGCCTGTACGGTCACGGACATGTGCGCCGGCGGCGTGTGCGTGCCCGGCGGCGCGCTGGCCTGCGACGATGGCAACGGTTGCACCACCGACAGCTGTGCGCCAGCGAGCGGCTGTGTTCATACCGCGAACACCGTCAGTTGTTCCGATGGCAGCGCTTGCACCGCCGGCGACCATTGCGCGGACTCGGTTTGCGTGCCCGGCGCGGCTATCACTTGCGACGACGGCAACCTGTGCACCACCGACACATGCGTGGCGGCCAGCGGCTGCAGCTTCGCCAACAACGCCGTTGCGTGCTCGGACAACGATCTGTGCACGGCCGGCGACCACTGCGGCAGCGGCGCGTGCGTCCCGGGCACCGCGGTGGTCTGCAACGACGGCAACGCCTGCACGACCGACGCCTGCGTCTCGGCTCTGGGCTGCACGTTCACCAACAACAGCTTGGCGTGCGACGACGGCACGGCCTGCACCGCCAACGACATCTGCAACGGCGGCACGTGCAAGGGCGGCACGCCGTGCGGCGCCAACGGCCACTGCAACACCGGCGTGACCCCGCAGGTCTGCGTCTGCAACGCGGGATTCACGGGCAACGGGTTTGCGTGCGCGGACAACGCAGCGTGCGGCACCGGCACCTACTGCACCAGCCAAGCGCACTGCGTCAACACGAGCGGCGTCTACACCTGCGAGTGCAACACCGGCTACGCTGGCGACCCGTATTCGCAAGGCTGCCCGGACGTGGACGAGTGCCTGTGGGGCTGGGCGAAGTGCAGCGCCAGCGCCAATTGCACCAACACCGTCGGCTCGTTCCTCTGCGCGTGCAAATCGGGCTTCACGGGCGACGGCATCACCTGCACGGACGTCGATGAGTGCGCGGCGGGCACCTATCACTGTGCTGCCAACGCCAACTGCAGCAACACCAGCGGCGGGTACACCTGCACTTGCGCGAGCGGCTACAGCGGCAACGGCGCCGTCTGCGCGCCAGCCACCGTGCAGTTCAGCGCGAGCGCCTCGGCCCAGACTTGGACCGTGCCTGCTGGCACCACGCACATCACCGGCATCGAGCTGGTCGCGGGCGGCGGCGGCGGCGGCGGCAATGACGGCACGCAGGGCGGGCGCGGCGGCGACGCGGGACGGATGATCTTCAGCGGCAGCATCAGCGTCGTTCCTGGAACCACCTACACGATCGCCGCAGGCTTGGCCGGCGCCGCGGGCGTCACCTGCCAGACGGGCACCGGCGGCGGTGCAGGCGGCTACTTGGGCGGTGGCGCCGGCGGCGCGGCGGGGCAGTACAGCTGCTCTGGCGGCGGCGGCGGCGGCGGTGGCTTGTCCGGCATCTTCCTCGGCACGCCGGGTAGTGGCACGTGGCTCGCGGTTGCGGGCGGCGGTGGCGGCGGAGGCGGCGCCGGTTGGGAGGGCGTCTTCGCTGGCAGCAACGGCTGCGCCAATTCCGCGATGAATGGCTTTGCTGCCGGCGGCAACGGCGAAACGGTCGGCGTGGCGGACGGTGGTGGCGGCGGCGGTGGCGGCGCCGGCGTCGCCAGCGGTGCGGGTGGCAAAGGCAACGTCGCAGGCTACGACACTGGCGGCGGTGGCGGCGCAGGCGGCACCTGCGGCCAGAACGGCTGGGGCAGCGGCTGGATCCTGTCGGTTGTGCCCAGCACGGGTGGCGCCTACACCGCGCCAGGCGTCGACGGCCACGTGCTGATCGGGTACGCGCCATGACGCAGCACCGCACCACAACGCCCACGCCTCAGGACTTTGAGTACCCAAGGAGGGAACAAATGAACCGCTCTATCCATGGCCTGCTGAGTGTCATCACCGTGTTGGCCGCGGCTGGCTGCCAGACCACCGCCTCTGAGGGGAGTGCTGCGCCGCCCGCATCGGACGCGCGCAGTTCGCCACCGCCCAGCGCGGATGCAGCGACGTCGAGTGAGCCCGTGGCCGTGACCATCGTTGGCGCCGCCAAGCACGACAGCGTGAACGTATTCCCGGTTGATTTTGGCGGCGCGCCACTCATTGACCCAACGCATCGCCTCGTGCCGCAAGAGCGCGGGTTGGACAAGCGTCCGGCGGCCACAAAGCTGGCGTTCGCGACCCTTCCGTCGGGCACCTTGGTCCTGTACGACAGCACCGGGTCCTATGGCTGGCTCGGTGAGCTGTTTGCCATCGCCGCGTTGAACCTCACCAGCCACTTTGGCTCCACCGCCAGCAAGCCCGTCGCGCAGTACGTCGCGGGCGAGATGGCGGCGTACAAAGCGGTCGTCTACGTCGGCTCCACCTATGGCGAGACGCTGCCTGTGGCGTTCCTGGATGATGTCCTCGGCGGCACCGTCCCGGTGATCTGGCTGTACGACAACATCTGGCAGCTCGCCAATCGATCCGCGACGTTCATCACCGACTACGGCTTCAACCCGTGGGCGTTTGACATCAGCGCCATCGACACGGTGACGTACAAGGCCACGGCGCTGACGCGCGATGGCAATAACGGCAGCGGTATCATGCAGTTCAATCCGCTGGATCCAGTGAAAGTGACGGTGCTGGCCACCGCCACGCGCGCAGACGGCACGACGCTGCCTTGGGCCATTCGCTCGAAGAACCTCACGTATGTCGGCGAGATGCCGTTCAGCTATATCGACTTCAACGACCGCTATTTGGCGTTTTGCGACCTGCTGTTTGACACGCTCGCGCCGACGCAGAAGACGCGGCACCGCGCGCTGCTCCGCCTGGAAGACATCAACCCAACGACCAACGCCACGGCGTTTCGCGCGGAAGTCGACTACCTCTACGCGAACGCGGTGCCCTTTGCAGTGGCCGTGGTGCCGATCTTCCTCGACCCGCAAGGCCTGAGCAACGCCGGCAAGTCGGTGGCGCTGCGCTGGGTGGATCGGCCGGCCATGTTGACCGAGCTCAAGTACGCGGCGACCCACGGCGGCTCGCTCATCATGCACGGCTACTCGCACCAGTTTGGCAACTCGTTCAATCCGTACGACGGCGTCACGGCCGACGATTTCGAGTTCTTCCAGACGCACGTCGACCCCGTCACCGACAACGTCATCTACGATGGTCCGGTGCCGGGCGATTCGACCGCGTGGGCTGTCGGACGCATCAACGCTGGGTTCGCGGCATTTACCGCCGCCGGACTCGCCGCGCCGACCGTGTTTGAGTACCCGCACTACGCCGGTTCGCCGGTCGACTCGGCGGCAATCTCCGGCCTGATCGGCACGGCGTATCACCGCGGCCTGTACTTTGGCGGCGACTTGGGCATCGTGCCGAGTTCGCCGAACCATCGCCTCGGACAGTTCTTCCCGTACACGGTGACGGACGTTTACGGCTGGTATGTCCTGCCGGAGAACATCGGCAACTTTGAGCCGCTGCCGTTCAACAACCATCCGGCGCGCTTGCCTGCTGACCTGATCGCCTCGGCGAAGAGCAACCTGGTCATCCGCGACGGCTTTGCCAGCTTCTTCTTCCACCCGTACTACTCGCTGGCGAACTTGAAGGCGATCGTCACGGGCGTGAAAGCGGCGGGCTATACGTTCGTCAGTATCGATTCGCTGTAGCAGCGACCGGCGGCGTGGCTCGGGACGGTCCGGCTCTGCGTGGAGGCTCCATGTGCGCGGGAAGGTCAGCAACCAGAGGGTCTCGTAGCGTCGGCCGTCGCGGGTGCACAGGTGCGCCTGAAGTGTTGAAAACCCAGCGATTCCTGCCCTTGACGGGCGCGTTGAACGGTCACATGCTGGCCTTCACGGGCAGTTGCGGATGGTCCGCGCTGCCGGGAAGCTGGATGGAGGCGACAAATGGCGAACCGGGACACGTTCGTAGCTCCCATCGGCTTGGCACGCGACTCGCTTGCTGTTCCTGTGCTGGAGTTTGGCCTGCGCGACAAGCGTTGCGGCCAGCAAGCGCTGAGTCCCCAGAACGCGGGCAAGCCGCATGCGGCGGTGGGTCCTGCGCCTCAGGGCAAGCCGTCAAAGCCGTCATCGCGCGTGGGCGCCCGGGGCGCGCCATGAGCGTGGACTTGGCTGGCTGTCTCGCCGTGCACGCGGAATTCTGCGCCTCGCAGCTACTTTGATGCCCACGCGAACCGCGACCAGAACGTCTCCAGCTCCACACCGGTCGCTCAGCGTGCCAACAGCGGATCGCCTGCTCGTGGTGCTCAGCGACATCGAGATGGGCGCCGGCGGGAGGACGGACGACTTCCCTCACTCCGACTTTCTGGGCGAGTTGATCACCTCCTACAATTTGGCACCGTATCGCGACCTCGCCGTCGACCTCATCCTCAACGGTGACACCTTCGACCTCCTCAAGACACCGTTCGAGGGCGTCTTCCCCCGTCATATCAGCGCCGCGGTGGCCGTCGGGAAGATGGCGAAGATCGCCGAGGTGCACGGCCCGTTCTTCGCCGCCGTGCGGGAATTTCTGGCGCACCCGCATGCCGAGCGCCGCGTCTATTTCGTCGTGGGCAATCACGACGCCGAGCTGGTATTCCCCGAGATCCAACAGCAAATCAGCGCCTTATGCGGCAACGATCCGCGCGTCCAGTTCCCCGGATTCCGCTTGGCGATCGACAAGGTCCTCATCGAGCACGGCTCGCAGTTCGACTGTATGTTCCAAGTCGATGAGCAGCAGCCGTTCGTCACGTTTGGGGGCGAGCGCATCCTGAACATCAGTTGGGGCGCAGCGGCGCTCCTGGAGACGCTCATTCCGCTCAGGGACCTGCTCGGCTTCTACGACAGGCTCCAGCCGCGGGAGCTGGTGCTCTCGCTCGTGCCGGAGGTGCGCGAGTTGCTCGTGGACCGGTTCTGGAGCTATTGGCTGCGCGACTTCTGGCGGGGCTACTTCGACGGCTCCGATCCCACCAAGGAGCTCACGTGGACCATGCTCAAGGAGGTCGTCTGGCGGTTCCGCTCTGAGAGCACTCAAGTGCTCTTTCAGACTGGCCTGGTGGAGCGAATGAACGGGTCGGACGAGTTCCTGCTGTACATCGTCGGCCATCGCCACGACGCGCAGTGGACCAGCTTTGGCGACCGGAAGATCCTGCAGTCCGGATGCATGCGGAACGAGTACATGGTTGATGCCCAGGGCGAGTCACTGCGGCCGATCGTCAAGAACTACGTCGAGGCCTGGCTGCGCGATGGGCGTCCAGTCGTGTCCACGTTCGTTGAGCTGGAACCGCCGCCGGTGCCTGAAGGGTATTTGCCGGCGTCGATCTTCGAGGCGCTGGAGCAAGTGCGCGCGCTGAGCGTACCGGCCAGCCGTGTGGCGCAAGTTGAACAGCAGCGCAGGGAGCGCAAGGGCGAGACGTTCCGCGGGACAAAGTCCGTGTGAAATGGCCAGCGTTCGCCATCGACGGCAGACCCCAATGACGCCGGCGAAAACGCAGCATTGGATGCACCCGGATCGACGGACACGGAACGCGCGGCACGCGTCCCCTCAGAACGGATGGCCAAATTCGGTGTAGAACAAGAAGCCTTCGCTGCTCCAGCCGAAGTCGAACGCGCCGATGGTGGCTTGGTTCCACCCCAGGCGAATGCCGGCGCCGCCGCCCAGACGCCAGCCGCGCCACGTCATTTGGTCCCAGGAATCAAAGACGCGGCCGGTGTCGGCGAACGGCGCGAGGGCAAAGGAGAAACGCTGGGCTAGCATCGTGAATTCGACGAACGTCCAGCGGGCTTCGGCGCTGGCGACAAGCGCGCGCGGTCCGACGAAGCGGTCGAGGCGAAAGCCGCGCAACGTCCGGCTGCCTCCGACGCCGCGGATGAGGTCGCCGGTGGTCGTCAGGTTGCCAAGCGCGAAGAACGGCGTGCCGCTGGTCGTGGCGCTGGCAAGCAGGCGCCCGACGAGGACGAGATCGACCGCGTCG
>CAINLT010000131.1 GCA_903850505.1 uncultured Myxococcales bacterium
AGTCGCCGCCGTTCAGCGCCGACTGTGTGCCGCTCGGACCGCACAGGCACGTCGGCGTCGCCACGCCGTAGCCGTCCGCGTCGAGGTCGACGTAGTAGTCGTTGCAGCCCTTGGCGCCCGGCTCGTCCTGCACGCCGTTGCAGTTGTCGTCTTTGCCGTTGCTGCACACTTCCGCGGCGTTCGGGTGGACGCTCGGGGTCGCGTCGTCGCAGTCGCCCGGCGTGATGGCCGTGTACAAGCCCGTGGCGGCGCACTGGCAGTTGGGATCGCCCACGCCGTAGCCGTCGCCGTCGCTGTCCTCGTAGAACGGCACGCAGGCGGTCACGTTGCTGCCGGAGTCGGTCGCGCCGTCGCAGTTGTCGTCCACGCCGTTGCCGCAGATTTCCGGCTGACCGGGATGGATGGCCGCCGAAGTGTCATTGCAGTCATTCTTGCCGTTGGGGCACACCGCCGGGCTGCCGATGACGACCATGTTGGCGTCGCACCAACCGTCGCCGTCGTCGTCGCAGCCGTTGTCCGTGATGCCGTCGCAGTCATCGTCCACGCCGTTGCACAATTCCTTGGCGCCGGTGTTGATGGCCTTGTTGCTGTCGTCGCAATCCGTCGCGGTGACCGCCGAGTAAAGCGACGTGGCGATGCAAAGGCATTTGCCGGCGCTGCCGACCGCGCCCGTGCCGTCGCTGTCGCTGTCGATGAAGTACGTGACGCAGCCCTGCGCGCCTTCCTCGTCGACCGTGCCGTCGCAGTTGTCGTCGATGCCATTGCCGCATTTTTCCGGCGCGGGCGTGCTGGCGCTACACGCGCTGAGGCCGCCCGCGAGGCACTTGCGCGTGCCGGTGCAGGTGCCGACCTCGCTGCTCACCGCGCACGCCGTGTCCGCGCCCGCGCTGATGGCCGCGGGGCTGCACGTGCACGTCTTGTCGGTCTTGACGCACTGGCTGATGCCTTTGGTTTGCGGCGCGCAGGTGTAGCCATTGGGACAATCCGCGTTGACTGTGCACAAAGCGCCACAGAAGGAGCCGACCGAACCGTAGTTCACGCACAGGGCGCCCGTACTGGATGCGCTGCATTCGGCGTCCGCGTTGCACGGCTGGCAAAGCGCGTTGACCTTGGGGAGGCACGCAAACTCCTGGTCGCCGCTGCCGGTGCCGTACGCGGAGCACGAGTAGCCGGTCGGACAGCAATCCGTGCACGCGACGGTGCAGATCTTGCCCTGTGGGCCGTCCACGCAGAGATCGCTCTGGCAGTCCGTGTTGGTCTTGCAGGTCGCGCCCGGCTCGCCGGCCTTGGGATTGCTGGCGAATTCGCACGTCTTGACGGGAACATCGGCGGCATCGGCGTCGCCAGCGGTTTCGGTGTCGCCATCGCCGATCGGCGCGGCGTCGCTCTGGGCGTCCAAGCCATCGGTTCCGTCGTTCAGGTCCGCGTCGACGCTGAGTTCAGCGCCCGCGCCATCGCCCAAGCCGCCGTCGTTGGGCGCATCGCCGAGCGTGCCGTCCTTGCCGAAGCTGATGTCCAGGCCCGTCTGGCCGCCGGTGTCCGTCGTCTTGGTGCCGCCGCACGCCGCCGCGAGCAGCAGGGCAGTCATCACCGGCAAACGCCAAAATTTCGCGGCAAATTTCGACAGTTTCACATCGCCTCCCGTGGCCAACCTGCAAGAAGCATCAGTCAGAAGACCTAGCGTTCCCTTAGGACGATACCAGATTCGTCAGCCATGTCACAGGGAATTGACGCTGAGATGACGCGACGCGTCAAGACGCGTGACTACCAGCGAAGGAGCGAGATCATGGGCGCGTCGTCGATGCGCTTGGCGCCGCCCAAGAACGCGATTTCACCAAGGAAACCGTAGCCGGCGATCGTGCCGCCGCACTTCAGGACCAAGTCGGCAGCGGCGCGCGCCGTGCCGCCCGTGGCCAACACGTCGTCGATGATCAGGACGCGGTCGCCGGGCCGAACGGCGTCGGCATGGATTTCAATGGTATCCGTGCCGTATTCCAGCGCGTATTCCTGGCGAACGACCCGGGCCGGCAATTTGCCCGGCTTGCGCACGAGAATCACACCCCGCGCGGTCGCGTACGCCATCGGCGAGGCAAACAGGAAGCCGCGCGACTCTACGCCTAGGATGACGTCCGGCCTCATGCCCGCGGTCGCGTCGATCAGGTCGTCAATCGCCGCACGCAAGGCCGGTCCGTGCGCCAGCAGCGGCGTGATGTCCTTGAACAGGATGCCGGGCTTGGGAAAGTCAGGAACGTTGCGAATGAGGTGAAGGTGGTCGTCCAGGCGCATGGGGGCTCACTTTGGCTAAGGGTGAATGGGCTACGGAGAGAAAGGCAACAGGTGCAGGTACGCGGGCCGGGTCTCAGTTCCGGGAAACGACGTCTGGCTTGCGGCGCACGCGGTCGCGCGCGGGGGACGACGGCGTGGCTGCGGCTTGGGGCGCTGCGACGCCCAAGTGCCCTGCCAGATCGCCCAGACGGCCATGCCGCGTCAAGTCGTCACCCAGCGGCGTGACGGAAACCCACTGATCGCGAATGGCATTGCAGTCACTGCCCGGAACGTCCGGCATCGTCACTTCAGCGCCGCCGATCCAGTAGTAGAGTCGGCCGCGCGGGTCGTTGCGGGCGTGGACTTCATTGGAATAGTAGCGGTGGCCGATCGCCGTGACGACCGTGCCGAGATACGGCCCTTCCGTCACCGGCGGCAGGTTGACGTTGAGCGCCCCGCCCAGCTTCTGCGCCGCTTCGATCAACGGCCGCAGGATATCCGGGAGCAGCGGCTCAAGCAGCGCCAGCTCGGTTTCGCGACTGGAACAGTGGGAAATGGCCAGCGCCGGCACGCCCCAATGCGCCCCTTCCAGCGCGCCCGCCACAGTGCCGGAATACAGGACGTCATGGCCGAGATTGGGCCCCGGATTGACGCCGGAAAGCACCAGATCGACCTGCAACTTCATCTGATTGAGCGCCAGGTACACACAGTCCGTCGGCGTGCCGTCACACGCCCACCAGTTGGGCCTGACCTCGCGCAGCCGCAGCGGCCGAAACAGCGTGATCGCATGGGAAACACCGGAGCGCTCCGTGTCCGGCGCGACGACGAAGACTTCGCCGCCCTCGCCCGCCAACTCCAACGCGACGCGCGCCAAAAGTTCAATCCCCGGCCCGTGAATGCCGTCGTCGTTCGTGATCAGGATGCGCATGAAGTCGTCACCGCGGGCGCTGTGCCCGCCCCCGTTGGTAGTGGAATCGGATCGCCGTGGCAAGGCGAAACAGCCATTTTTTTGCCAAGTCCGCAAGTAGGGGTAGCGTCAGCGTGGCCAAAGACCGGCATCCAATGCCGGGCCGGACCCGATGAAGACAGCGCAGCTACAATCGGATCTCCTGTTCTGTCGGCATTGTCGGCGGCACTTTCGCGGCAAGAAGCGCGTGTGTCCGACCGATGGTGAGGCGCTTGAACTCGTGACAGCCTTCCTCGGCCGCGCAGGCGACGTGCTCGATCAGCGCTACATGCTGCTGGAGACCATCGGCGTCGGCGGCATGGGCACGGTCTACCGCGCCCGCGATGAGCTGACCGATCGCGAGGTCGCCCTCAAGCTGCTGCGCAACGAATACGCGTCCAACGCCACGAGCGCCCAGCGGTTCCTGCAGGAAGCGCGGCTGCTGCGGCTTGTGCAACATCCCAACGTGACCGGTCTGCACCGCTTTGGCCGTACCGCGGAAGGCCTGCTGCTGATTGACATGGAGCTCGTGGAAGGCGAGTCCGTCCGCGATCGCATCCTGCACCACGGCGGCAAGGGCCTGGACGTGCCGACGGCGCTGGGCATTCTGGAGACGCTGTTGTCCGCGCTGGCTGCGTGCCATCAGGCGGGCGTCGTGCACTGCGACATCAAGCCGGAAAACCTGCTGATGCCGCGCAATGGCACGATGGCGCAAGTGAAGCTCCTGGATTTTGGCATCGCGCAGGCGCCGGGCCCGGTTGTGCAGAACGAGGACATCGGCGTGGTCGGCACGCCCGCGTACATGACGCCCGAACAGGTGCGCGCCCGCAGCGTGGATGCGCGGACGGACCTGTACCTCGCCGCGTGCGTGGCCTATGAACTGCTGACTGGCGATCCGCCCTTCCTCGGCGCGACGCCGCTCGACTTGTGCCACCAGCAGCTCCTGACGCCGCCGCCGCCGCTGTCGTCGCGCATGGATGTTTCGCTGCTCCCGCCGGGCTTTGAAGACTGGCTCCAGCCGCTGCTCGCCAAGGATCCGGAGATGCGACCGTCGTCTACCCGCGGCGTGCGGGACGCCCTGCGGCGGATGCGCCAGGACGCGCGCCTCTCGCTGAACCAGGAACACACGACGCTCCGGCCGCCTTCCGTGCTGTCGCTGCGTCGCCCGGAAGGGACGCCGGAGGCCCCGCCGATGCCGGTCGAGACAACGACGAAGTCCAAGGGCGGCGGCGTGGAGCAGGTGCGCGCGCTCATCGAGATTCGCCAGATGGCGGACAGCGGCGTGAAGTACGGGCCGGAGGCCATCGAGCAGATCGCGCGGCACGTGCTGGCGGGGACGCTGGCGGACTTGCGCGACAACGGCGCGGACGTTGCTGGGCCGCGCAACCAGCGCATTGAAGTGCGGATGCGGTGCAACGGCGACGAGCGCGGCGTCATCAGTCACCTGCTGGATTGCGTCGCGGAAATGCAGGCGCAGCTCGCGCGCATCCCGGAGCCGAGGCTGGACATTCGCGCCGCGGTCGTGGGCGATTTGCCGGCCTCGCCGGATCATCCGAGCGCGCCGATGGGTCTCGACCCGCTGCAGCTGCTGACCGTGAGCCCGGTGACGCAAATCCGCGTCGACGAGCACATCGCCCGCTGGGCCGGTCGCCGCGCGCTGGTGAAGCTGGCCAGCGTCCCAAGCCTCGGTCGTCCGCGGGCGACGGACATCTACGCCACAAGCCTCCTGCCGGTCTGACCGCGGCAAGTCCGCGCGCCGTCGAGCGTCACCGCCAATTGACGCCAGCCCGCGAACCTGCGACACCACGCGCGCTGCCGATCGAATCGACCGTTCGGCCTGCGCGTTGCACGATCCACACGGCCGTCCCGGCCTCAGGCGCACCACCGCATGTCGCACGACCCATCTCGCCAGCCGCCTCTCTCTGATCGCGTCGCCCGTGTCTATGCCGGTTGGACCGGCAAGCGGCCGTTCCTGACGCTCGCGATTTGGCTCGTCGTCATTGCCGCGTGCGGCTGGTATGGCTCGGGCATCGAGATCCGCTCGCAGATGGAGGATCTGTTCCCGGACAACACGCCGGCGGTCCTGAACGCCCGCGAGGCGCGCAAAGTCCTCAAGTCGCCGTCGCAGATGCTCATCGTGTTTGGCAGCACGCAGCGCGACGCCAACCGCAAGCTGGCGACGGATTTCTGCAATGAAGTCAGCCAGTGGCCAGAAGTGGCGACCGTCGAGTGCCGGCGCGACATCGACTTTTTCCGCAAGAATGCCGCGCTATTCCTGAGCGAGAAGGAGCTGCTGGACATCGAGCAGGACGTCCGCAAGCTGATCAAGGACGCGACCGAAAAGGACATGGCCGGCGACGAGCTGACGGCGGGATTGGACGAGCCGGCGACGCCGACGGTCGCGGTTGCCGGTGCGCAGCCGCCGCCGGGCGCGGCCAAGATGAAGACGCGGGTGCCGACCGAGGACGATCTGAAGTCGCGGCTGGGCGGCGGCGACGTGCGCGAGTGGGTGGAATCGCCCAGCGGCGACGCGCTCGGCATCAAGATCTTCCCGACCTTTCCGCCGCAGGATCTGGAGCGCGCCGGCAAGTTCCTGGACAAGGTCAACGCGACGTTCAAGCGCCTGAATGAACAGAAGTATGCGCCGGACATGGTGCACAGCATCACGGGCGACTACGCGGAGCTGCGCGAAGAGATCAGCCAGATCCAGAGCAACCTGGTGTACACCTCGCTGATTGCGCTGTTTGTGATCGCGCTGATTCAAATCAGCCACTTCCGGCGGTTTCGCTCGCTCGTCCTCATGTCCATCCCGCTGCTCGCGGGTACTGCGTTGACGCTCGCGTTCGCCCGCGGCGCGGTCGGCTACATGAACATGGTGACGGCGTTCATCTTCTCGATGCTGTTCGGCATGGGCAATGATTTCAACGTCTACACGCTCAGTCGGTACCTGGAGGAGCGCGCCGCCGGGCGGGAACCGCAGGAAGCCGTTGAGCGGACGATGGCGGGCCTCTGGGGCGCGCTGGGCCAAGCGGCGGCGACGACGTCCGTGGCGTTCTTCGCGCTCGTGGTTCTGGAATTCCGCGGCTTCTCGCAGTTCGGACTCATCGCCGGCGTCGGCGTCGCACTGTCGCTTTTTGCCACGCTCGGCCTGTTCCCGCCGCTCATCATGGCGATGCACCGCATCTGGCCGGATCCCGCGCCCAAAGCGGAGCATGTGGAAGGCGCCAAGTGGCTCGGCTGGTTCGCCCAACCGCGCGTCGCGCGCATCACGCTGGTGGGCTTGGGCATCGCGACCGCGTTCTCGCTGTACAACGCCAGCGGTTTTGAGTTTGAAACGGATCTGCGCAAGCTGCGCACCGTCAATTCCACGCCTGCGCACGTCAAGGCGGCGCCGGACGTCGAGGCGAATTCGCGGTACCACCACTACGCTGACCAGAGCTCGGACACGCCGATCCTCGTCGTGACGGATTCCATGGCGGACGCACGCGTGGTGCACGACCAGCTGCAGGCGTTGCAGGGCAAAGCGTCGCGGCTCAACAAATTCCTGTCGATCCACACGTTCGTGCCCGACAACCAGCTGCAAAAACAGCCGACAATCGTGCGCATTCGCTCGCTGATCGAGGCCAAGTTGGAGCTGCTGCACGGCGACGACAAGGTGGAAGCCGAACGCGCGCTGAAGTGGCTCAAGGCAGAGCCGTACACGCCGGAGCAATTGCCCGATTTCGTGCGCAAACGCTTCCTCGACCAGCACGAACAGCTTGGGCGCTTCATCCTGATTTGGGCCAACGGCAACCTCGCGGAGGCCAAGTCGGTGCAGGAAGTCATCGACCAGATCGGCACGTTCAAGGTCGGCAAGCGCGAGTACCACGGCACGGCGTCCTTCTTCATCCTCGCGGAAGCGGATCACATCGTGCGCAAGGAAGGGCCGTGGGCGGTCATCCTGGCGACGATCGCGACGTTCGCCGTCGTGCTCTGGTATTTCCGCTCGTGGTGGCTGCTCACCTACTCGTTCATCGCGCTGACGGCCTCGTTCATCATCTTCCTCGGTCTGGCGCGCGGCTTGGGTCTGGAGCTCAACCTGTTCTCCGTGACGACGCTGCCCGGCATCGTCGGCATCGGCATCGATGGCGTGACGCACATCCTGCATCGCTGGGACGAGGAGGGCGAGAACGCCAACGTCCAGAAGATCCTGCAGCAAATCGGCGGTGCGGCCTGGGTGGCTTTGCTGACGACGATGGTCGGCTTTGCCGCGCTCCTGTTCCAGCCCAACCGCGGCCTGCAAACGATGGCGTGGATGGCGACGGTGGGGCTGCTGGTCTCCTGCCTGGTGTCCAACGTGCTGACCGGCGCGATGCTGACGGTGTTCCCGCCCAAGCGCCGCAAGTAGCCGCCTCGTTCACGGCGGCGGCGCGGGACTCCCGGCGGCATCGGCTTCAATGACATACAGCGTCAGCCAGGTCGGGCGCGGCAGCCCCGCGGGCGTGTGCGCCTCCCACGCGTGGATACACGTCGCCACAAGCGGCCCCACGTGCGCCCACACGGGCGTCGCGCGCAGCGGCATCTCCGACCAGGCCAGACGCAGGTGCGTCCCGGACGGCGGCGCGGGCTCGGCAAACGCGTCCGGCGTGAGCAGCATCCAGTGCGTCCAGTTCGTCGGCAGCGGATCGCGCCCTTCCACGCGCAGCTCAAACGACCGCTGCTGGAGAAACGGCGTGTCGATAAACGGCTGCTGGCCGCGCATCAGCACGTGCTGGGCGGTCGCCGCCTGATCCATGTGCCGAAAGAACGCGTGATGCGGCCGCCAGCCCAGCGGATAGACCGCAAACAGCGCCATCAGCAGGAAATTCCAAGCGACGAGCGGACGCAGCCACCGCGGCCAGGTCGCGATCGCGGCCAGCGGCAGGGCCTCTGCGAAGATCCAGGGCAGGAGAAACGCGAGCGGAAACAGGAAACGCTCCTCCTTGTGGCCGACAAGGCTGTGCAGGACGACAAACGCCAGCGTTCCCCACGTCAGCGCGCTGCGCGGCCGCAGCCACCACACGCGCCCCAGCAGGACCATGCACAGCGCGACAATGGGGCCGAAAAGGTTGGCCGGCAGGAGCCAGAGATACGCGGGCAGCGGCTCGACGCCAAAGCTGCTCGCCACGTCCAACACGATGTTCTGGCGCACGTAGTTGAACGGCGGAAAGCACCACACGCCGTAGCCCAGACGGTCCGCGAGCGCGCCGATTGCCAAAGCCACGGCGCCACCGGCGAGAAACGCCAGAACATGGCGCACGGACGGGCGGCGATGCCACAGCCACCACAGCGTCGCGCCGATGAAGAGGAACGCCAACTGGAACCGGCATTCAAAGGCCAAGCCCGCAAGCAGACCGGCAAACAGCGTCCAGCGGAGCGGCCGAGGATGCGGATCCGCATCGACCAAGCCCAACGCCAGCAGGGAAAGCACGGTCAGCGAGGCCGACGCGGTCTCCGACGACGTGCGCACCAGCAAGTAGGGGAGAAAGCCGACAGCCAGGCTCGCCTGGACCAGGCGCAGGCGGCCCCGCGGCGAGGTCTGGAGGGCCACGAGACGCGACAGGAGCGCGATGTACGCGAGCCAGGCAAAGAGCGCCGTCACAACCCGCAGCGCGGTCAGCAGCGAGAACGCGTCGCGCACGCCCAGCGCGGCGAGTCCCCGCATCACCCCGGCGTACGCCACCGGCTGCAGCCACGGCCGCATCTGCGCGGCAAACTCCCACGGCAGGGCAACCGCGGGCGTCCAACCAAGCAGATGCGACGCAAACTCGACAATCTGGAAATGCTCGTCCGGATGGAAAAACGTCTCACTCCGCCACGCCGTGACGAGCACCACGAGGAGATGGAGCAGCACGAGTCGGCGCAGATTCCTCTCGCGCCAGATCGGCAGGTCAGACAGCGTGAAGCGACGGTCGATGTGGGGAGGTGCGTCAGTCACGTGTGCAGCCTGGTCCACGCGCGCGTGTGTGTGGAAGGGGTCACGGCAGGCATCGGCGACGGGAGTCGACGCGCGGCAGTGTCGAACGCAGGGGGCGGCGTGTCAAATCGCGGAATGGTGTGTCGGGGGCGCTCGGACGTCGCCTGCGCAGCGCGAAGCGCGGGCGCTGCGGCCGCTCGCCAGCCTTTCCTGGGCATTCCCTGCGGAGCGCGAAGCGCGGGCGCTACGGCCACTCACCAGCCGCTCCTCGGCCTTCCCTGCGCAGCGCGAAGCGCGGGCGCTGCG
>CAINLT010000132.1 GCA_903850505.1 uncultured Myxococcales bacterium
CGGCACGCGGCCCAGCAGTTCCAGCGCCTGCCGGCCGTTATCAAGCGATAACATCCGCCCCAGATCGGCCGTCAGCAGGAAAGCCGGCGTGTCCAGGTTGGCCAAATCGATGTGCGCAAGCATCCCGATCTCGCCCGCCGCCACCGGTTCCTGCGTCGCCGGATTCAGGACGACGGTCCGCAGCCACGGTGGACCGGCGTAGGCGCGCACCGCCGGCACGTCGCCCAGCAGCTTGGCACGCAGCGTCGTTTCGTAGCGCGGAGTCGCCAGTTCGGTCATGCCAAACTCGCCAACCAGCAGGTCCGGAGCAAAACCGAACGTCTGGGCGAGCCACGCGTGCTGCTGCGCGCGGTCGGTCATCTGCGTGCGGCCCTTGGGCCCGCCGGTGTCCATCAGGCGTGAACCCGTGGGCAGCGCGAGCGTTTCGCCCTGCGGCCATTGGTCCAGCCACGCCTGGATCGCCAACGACGTGGCGAAGACCAGCAGCGGCACGCCATCGGCGATCGCCCGCAGCAGCGCGGCCCGGAGGCCGTCGATGTCGAGCGTTCGCCCGAGGAACCAGCCGCCATGGCCATCGTCCAGGTGCCGGAACAACAGCTGGGTCATGTGGCCGAGCGAGGAATGCGGGCGCTCGGCGGCGGTGGGCACCAGCGAGATGCAGCGCAAACGCAGGTCCGGCTCCGGCACCATGAAATGGCGGAATCCGGCGAGCAGGCTGACGTCGTACGCCGTCGCGTCGAGCAGGCGAATCCGCCCGGGTTGACCGTCGCTGGTGCCGGATGTGTGGAACGCGATCGCGGCATCTGCCGGCACGTAGTCCGCCGCCAGCGAAATCGCTTTGAACGCGGTGACGGGGACAAATGGCATGCGACCGGCGGGGCGCGCGCGGGCAAAAGCGTCAAAACCAGCGATATGCGCCAGTTGCCACGCGAGCAGTTGCTGTTGCGCCGCGGCAAATCGCCCATCTGACCACGCTTGCGGCTTGCCCGCGCGCCAGTCATCGGCCCATTCTTGCAGCAATTCCAGCCAGTCAGCGCGAATCACGCGATGGCCTCGTCCAGCGCCGAGCGCAGCGCCCGCACCACGCATTCCTGCTGCGCGGCCGAGAGGCTCACGGGCGGCGTCAGCTGAATCACCTCACCGTGCACGCCGCACGGCAGCAGAATCACGCCCCGCCGCAGCGCGCCGGTGACGGTCCGCCAAGCCACGTCCGCGGCCGGCTCCTTGGTGCGCGGATCCTGCAGTTCGACGCCCAACATCAGGCCGCGACCGCGGATTTCCCGCACCCACGGGTGGCCGTCCAGGTGCGTGTGCAGGAGGCCAAGCAGGTGCTCGCCAACGCGCGCCGCCTGCCCCGCCCCGTCATCGCGCTGGAGCACGTGAATCGTCGCGAGCGCCGCTGCCGCCGACACCGGATGGCCCAGGAACGTCGACGTATGCAGCGCCTCGCCATGAGACACCGGCCACGCCGCCATCACGTGCGGTCGTCCCAGACACGCAGCAATCGGCATGCCGCCGCCCAGCGCCTTGCCGATGCAGAGCAGATCCGGCAGCACGCCCGCTGTCTCGCACGCGAAGAGCGCGCCCGTGCGCCCGCAGCCGGTGAAGATCTCGTCAAAGATGAGGAGCGCGCCGTGGCGATCGCACAGCGTCCGCAGGCCTTGCAGAAAGCCGTCGGGCGGCACGATGACGCCACCGCGACCTTGAATCGGCTCGATCAGGATGGCGCCAATCGGCACGCCGCCCATGGCCGGATGCGCCAGCACTTGGGCCACGCGTTCCAGCGTGTGGGCGCACAGGTCGTGCGACGCGATGCCCACCGGCAGGCGCGCGGGATCCGGAAACGGCAGCCAGGTCGTGTTGTGGGCGAGCTGGCTGACGAACGGCGCACGGAAATCGCGGCGGCTCGTGGCGTCCAGCGCGCCGTGGCCCATGCCGTGGTAGCTGCCGGAGAACGCGATCACGCCGGGCTTGCCCGTCGCCAGCAGCGCGGTCTTCTGCGCAACTTCCACCGCCTCTGAACCGCCGCCGCACAGCACCGCATGCCCGAGATCGCCCGGCGCCAACGCCGTCAGTGCTTCCAGGAGCGCGATCCGCATGGCCGGCGGGTGAACATCGCCCATGCCGTGTAGCAGCAGCCCCGCTTGATGCCGCACCGCCGCGACCACGTCAGGATGGCCGTGGCCGATCAGCGCGACGCCAAAAGCCGACGTGGCGTCGACGTACGTGTTGCCGTCCAGATCGCGCACGGCGCACCCGTGCGCTTCTTGCCAGACGACCGGAAAATCATCGGCGACGGCCGTCACATTGGGTGATTCGTTGGCTTTCAGCGTCGCCAACGCCGCACGCGAGCGCGGACCTGGCGGCGGCACGCGCACGTCCGGGAGCGCATCGGGCAACAGGGGCGGATTGTGCAGCAGGTCATCCATCTGGCGGCGGTTGTAGCGATCGGCCGTTCAGGAAGCAAGCGCAACAAGACGGATCCATGCCTTTCGCGGATCGCGCGCATTCCGCTATGCTGGGGCACTGCAACCACGCGCCTGTCGCAGGTTGGTGAGGAGTGACTGTGCCGATGCCCCGCTTTGCCCTGAAACCCGTGTCCTGCGCGCTGGCGCTTGGCCTGCTGCTGCTGGCGGCGTGCGGTCAAACGCCGACGACGACGCCCGATACTGTGGCGGACAACGACGCGTCGGACACGTCCTTTGGCTTTGAGGCCAAAGTGCAGGACGTGCCGGTCGTGGAGGAAGACCTGGGGCCCAAGCCCGACGTCGCGCCGGATGTGCCCGTCGATACCGGGACGCAGACCGACGTGTTGACGGTGACGGCGCAGACCGCGCCCAGCGTCAAGCTCGGTGGGACGACGCTGCTAAAGGTGGTTGTCGACCATAACATCGGCGTCGATGGCGCGCCGAAGGCCAACGAAGTCGTCGCGTTTCAGGTGAACGGCAAGCTGCTGGCGCTTGGCGCCGCGATCGCCGCATCCGCCAAAGACCAGCCGCCGATCGCGATCTGGCAGACGGCCGATGCCGGTGACTACCAGATTGCCGGCGTGCGTCCGGGCACCGCCAAGCTGACCGTGACTGTCGACGGCATCGCCAGCCCGGAGGTCACGCTGACGACCGCGTGGCCTGATGGCCTCGTGCTTACCGGCGCGACCGCGACGTACGCTGGCTCGGCCCCCGCCAAGCGGGTCGATGAAGTCGCGCCGGACACGGTGAAGGTCCTCGGCCAACTCTTCGCACCCGGCGGCGTCGATGCCACCGTGCGTTTCCCGGCGTCCGCAGTCTCTGGCGACAGTTTCGAGCTCGGCAAGGCGCCCGCCAAGGGCTCGCTCTCCATCGGCCTCACGATCGTCGCCCCCGGCGGCCTCAATCAGCCCGCGACGCCGGTCGCCGGCCGCCTCTGGCTCGACCAGACCGACAAAGGCTACTTCAAGGGCACGTTCCTCGGCCGGACGCTCGACCAGACCCCGATCGTCGGCGCGTTCGTGATCGAGCGCGACGGCAACTACGGCATCGACGTGCTGGACGAGCCCACGCTGGTGGAGACGTCGAGCCTTGTCACGCCGGAATCGGATCTGCACGCCAGCCGCGTTTCGGTCAACGCGATCGGCAACGGCAAGGCGCTGCTCACGTGGCGGCGCATCAAGAACGTGACGCAATCCGAGATCGCGATGTGGATCATCGACGCCAAGACGGGCCAGACGGTCACGACGCTGCCGCCGCTCGTGCAAGGCAACGTCGGGCCCAAGGGCCAGCCCAGTCCCGCAGTGGACCCCGTGTTCGGCTGGGTGACGGCCGCGGTCAGCAACAAAAAGACGCTGTTGGTCTGGGAAGGCAAGAACGGCAAGGACGGCTTCTCCGTGCCCGCGCCCAGCGGCGTGTGGATGCGCGGCCTGGAGGCGGACGGCTCGCTGACCAACACCGGCACGTTCGCCGCCAACCTGCCGATCGCCGTGGGCGACGACGCCTGCAACGGCGCCTGCAGCCCGCAGGTCGTGACCCTGCCCAACGCGCGCTTCCTGGTGATCTGGTCGCCGACGACTGGCGGCATCCGCGCCCGGCGCGTCGAGGGCGACTTCAGCTTCACGGACAACAATCCGCTGCAGTTGGTCAATCCGCCGGCGACGACGGCGAGCGCGACCGTGCTCGATTC
>CAINLT010000133.1 GCA_903850505.1 uncultured Myxococcales bacterium
CCACACGCCGGGTCCAGAATCGTGCCGTGGTCAGGCTCGATGACGTTGACGAGGGTCTGGACGATGGACGGCGGAGTGAAGAACTCGCCGCTGTCCTGCGCGCCTTGGATCGCGAACTTCATCAGGAAGTATTCGTAGATGCGGCCAAACACGTCGCCCTGGGCGTTGCGCAGCTCCGCGCGATCGAAGATGCGCAGGAGGTGTTCAAGCAGGCCCGAGTCGAAACGGTCGTAGTCCTTCGGCAGCTGGCCTTTGAGCGGCTCGAACTGGTCTTCGATGGCGTCCATGGCGGCGACGATCGCCTTGGCGAAATGGCTGCCCTTGGGCTGGGCCAGCAGGCGGTCGAAGCGCGCGGCTTCCGGCAGCATGAGCGCGCGGCGCTTGATGAAGTCGGCGGGGACCAGCGGCCGCCTGGGCATCGTGCCAGCGACTTGTTCGGCTTCAATCGCCTTGGCAGCCGCCTCATAGCGGTTGTTGGCATGGCGCAGGAAGATGATACCAAGGACCGGGATGCAGTATTCACTGGCCTGCAGGTTGGAATTGGCGCGGAGCTGATCGGCGGTTTCCCAGAGGGCAGATTCAAGCTGGGCGATGTGGGTGAAAGACATGGCGAATCGACTCTTGGGCGAAGGGTAGCGCCGGCAGCCAATGCGTATGGGCATCGCAAACAGTGCCGGAGCGGACGGCGAATGTCCCACCGGGGCTCCGGTCGGTCAAGCGGGCGATCGTGAACGGCCAGTGGTGCCAGCGTCTGGAGGCCTGTCACCGCGCCTTGCCGGGCCGGCAGGCGCTCTGCACGATGGTTCGCTCGGACGGCTCGCCGGCTGCACCGATATCCGACCTCGCCGCCCTGGATGGCGATGCATAGGCGCTGTGTTTGAATTGCGACCAACCTGCTGCACCTGGTGTGCGTGCCCGCTCAGCGCCGTCGTGCCCACGACCGACGCCACCGGTTCGGCGTGGGACGCGTTTGGCGGCGCGCCGGACCCGTACGTCAGCGTCGTCGTGAACACGGTCACCGTGGACACGCCGACCTACGCGAACGACACATTCACGCCCGCGTGGAACCAGACACTGCTGATTACGCTGAAAACAACGGATGTTCTGGACGTGGACGTTTGGGACTCTGACGGCGTGTCGGACGACCTGATTGACGGGCTGGAGTTCAAGTCGTGGCTTTCGGTCGTCAAGGCGGGCGGGGCGCTGAGTGGCCCGCTGTATCCCGGCAGCACGACATCCATGGTTTACGCGATCGCGCCGAAGTAGGCGCCGCGCTTTGCGTGCCTCGCGGTCGAGGGTGCCGGAACGACGGCAGTCGGCGCCCGTCGTCCGCGATCTGGTCGCGCGCTTCGTCGCCGACGGCGAGCAGGCTAGCGCTTCGGGCGGGGCAACGCCGCTGCGTTGTTCGCGGGCAATCGCGGCGGCGGTGCAGCGGGATTGAACGACTTCTGGCACCGTGGGCAGCTGGAGTAGCCTTGGCTGCGAAACGCAATGATTGCGCCGCGGCAATTGTTACAGCGGCCGCGAAAAATTCCGGCAAGCACGGCGCGCAGACCCTCCAGCTCTTCCGTCAGCATCGCGCGCATCTTCACCTCAGCACGGGCCTGATCAGCGTAGCGGCGCGCGGTAGCCAGGCACACCTGTGTGTCGGTGGCGATGTCCGAGTTGCTCCAGCCCTGGGCAGCCAGCTTGGCTATCCGGCGGCGCACATCCGGCGGTGTTTTGCTTCCTTGCATTTTCAGGCACCTACAGCGGGGTTGGCCCGCGGGAAAAGTTTGCCAAAGCTCGCTGCTTTGACTGAAGTGTATGACCCATTCGGTGGAGGGAGTCGGGTTGGCGGTGTCACGAGGAGTTCAACTGTGGCGGCTTTTGACCGTGGCTGCCGTCGGGCGGTCCTGGCCCGCCTGGCGTTCGCGGCCTGTTGGCGCGAGGTTGTGAGTGTTCTGTCCAACTGGATACCAACCATTTGTCGTTAATTTGCGCCTGCTTCCTACACGAGTGCCCTGTGATGTAGCAGTGTAGCGTCGTGCTACATTCCAGAGCGCAAACGCCGATTCCATATCGCAACCGATTGATATTACAATGACTAGTTCGATGCTTCCGGGCCGCGTGTAGCAGCAACGGACTTTTTCCTACACTGCTACACGACGCGGTCGACGACCCACAGGTTGCCCGTGCCCTGTCGTCCGCCGTCCACCTTCCGCAACCGCAGCCCATCCAGGATCTGCCCCTGCCGCCTCTTGAATACGACGCCGAGGGCCGAGCCGGTCACCTCACCCTTGCGGCTCAGGGCCGCGAGCACGTCCCGTGCAGCGTACAAGTCTGACGGGGCGGCCTGGGACTCGTCCGCGACCTGCGCTGCCGTGAAAGGCTGATCCTTGAAGCGCTCAAACAGCAGTGCGAGCGCCGCGCGCCAGCCCGCCAGCGCCTCGTCGGCGTCCGTCCGCAGCGATTCCTGGCCAGCCACTGGGTCGTCGCAGTCGAGCCACACCAGCGGCGCGCGTACCAGTTCCGTCCACGCTTCGAACGAGCCCAGCGGCTGCAGCGCCACCTCGGGCGATCCAGCCGCCAAATACGCTTTGGAGATCGTCAGAACCGCCACCACCAGTTCCGGCCGGTGCTTCTTGACGTGCGCCAGCAGCTTCGGATAGCGAAAGCCGGTGCGGTGTTCGGGCCGCTCGACCTTGGATTCAAGCGAGACCGGGATGCAGCGGCGCGACAAGTCACCGCGAATGCTGGGATTGTTGCCCGTTACGTAGACCACCAGTTGCATCGGCAGGTTCAGGGTCTCGCTCTTGCCCAGCATCCGACCGGACCAGTCGCCTTCGGTTGTCAAAAGC
>CAINLT010000134.1 GCA_903850505.1 uncultured Myxococcales bacterium
TCATGTCTATGCGCCCTTGTGGGCGATCCAGTCAGCCTCGAAGCCGTCGGCCAGCGGTTTCGTGTCTGCGACACTCACCTGGCCGGACATGCGGACATTTCATTAGCTACGAAAAGCGGACATCTTGACGAGCTACTGACAAACCTGCGACGGGACGTTGACCGGAGCCTGTAGCCTCGGCAGACTCGGCGCGGAGGTGTGATGGCCGCGGATACGCCGATGAATGCGCAGGAGTTGGAAACGCTCGTCGCGAGCGTCGTTCGGCAGATCCTGAACGAGCAGCGCCGCGATCCGCAGGAAGCGCCGCCCCATTCGCGTGCGCCGCAGTCACAGCACCGGCCGTTGCCGGGCCTCGATCGGCTGGCTTTTCCGGAGCGCGTCGCGCACCTCACGCAGTCCACACCCGCGCGCATCGGCATTGGCCGCGCGGGACTTCGCTACCCAACGGCGACCTACCTGACCCTGCGCGCCGATCACGCATTCGCCAAGGACGCGGTTGTCAGCGAACCGAGCAAGGAATTCCTCGCCAGCCTCGGCGCCATTGAACTGCGCACGCAGGCCCAGGATCTGGACACGTTCCTGCTCTACCCCGACAACGGCCGCGTGCTGGATGAAGCCTCGCTGGCGCGCCTGCGCAACGAGGGCACGCGCGGCGTCGACGTGCAAATCATCCTCGCTGATGGCCTCTCCGCTTGGGCGGCCGAGATCAACAAAGGCCTGCTGCCGGAGCTGCAGCGCGCGTTGAGCGCAGCCAACTTCAGCCACGGCAAGCCGATTTGGGTCAACCGCGCGCGGATCGCCGTCGCCGACCAGATTGGCGTGGAGCTGGGCGCGAAAGCGACGCTCATCTGTCTGGGCGAACGACCCGGCCTCGGGACCGGCGATTCGCTGTCGATCTACCTCGCGTGGGGTCCCAAGCTGCACCAGGACAACGCGGAGAAGAACTGCATTTCCAACATCCGCCCCAGCGGCTTCAGCGTGCAGAACGCCGCCGCGCAAGCCGTCGACATCCTCAGCAAGGCGCGGGAAATCGGCGCGGGCGGACTGGCCATCGGGCGCATCCCGACGCGGACTTGGTGATCAACGTGACCGAGCATCTGCACATTCCGCCGTGGTTGCCAGCCGGCCTGGAGGCGCTGCCGCCGACGCTGCTCTCTTGCCGGGCGATTCCGTTTGCCGACCCCGCGCTGCGGCGGGAGTTGGGCTGCGCGGCGCACCACGCCTCGCTGGGTCTCGTCACGGCGGATCAGGACGATGCGCTTTATGCCGCGCTGGACCACGCGACCAAGTTCGCCCGCGTGGATGTGGTCTACGCCAAGAGCTTCTACGCCGGCGCCGCCCATGCTTCGGGACCGCTCTCGGGCGAGATCCTCGGCGTGCTCGCGGCAGCGGATCCCCAGGAGATCGCGGAAGGCCTGCAGGCGCTGCGGGAGTACCTCGCGGAACACGCCCACTTCTACAAGCCGCGCGCCGGTGTCGCCGCCAATCAGCCGGCGTTCTTTCCGCACGTGATTGCCGAGACCGGGCATTACCTGTCGGCCGCCGCGGGCATCGAACCCGGCCAACCGCTGGCGTACCTGATCGCCCCGCCGGTGGAATCGATCGTCGCGCTGGATGCCGCGCTCAAGGCCGCGGACGTGCGCCTCTGCCGCTATTTTGGCCCGCCGACGGAGACCAATTTTGGCGGCGGCTACCTGACCGGCACGTTGGCAGCTGTGGAAGCCGCTGCGACCGCCTTTGCTGAAGCCGTCCTGGAAGTCGCGCAATCGCCCATGGCCGCCGCGCGCCGGGCGGAACGCGATCGCGCCTAGCTTGTGACCGGGAGCCGCCGTGACCCGCCAGTCTGGTCCACATCTCACCGCGCATCGCCCCGAGTTGGCGTCGCCGGGCATCGCGCAGATTTACCTGGAGCGACTGGGCGTGCGGCTGGAGGGCCAGAGCGTTGCGGGCGTGGAGACGTGGCTGCGTGTGCCGGAGTGGAACCTCGGGATTGACGTCGGTCGCGCGCCGGAGCCGAGCGCGCGCTGCAAGCACCTGGCGCTGACGCACGCGCACATGGACCACGCCGGTGGTCTCGCGCAGTACCTCAGCCTGCGGCAGCTATACGCGTTTGAGCCGCCGACGGTCTACGCGCCCGCGGAGTCGTGTGCCGATCTGCGGATGATCGTCGACATCTGGGGCAAGCTGCACAACCGCGCGTTTGACTGGACGCTGATCGGCATGCGGCCGGGCGACGAAGCGCCATTGGGTGGCGGTCGTTGGCTGCGCGCCCTGCCCGCGGATCACGTGGTGCCGGCGCTGGGCTACGCCGTGCTGGAGCGGCCGCGGCGGCGCAAGGCGGAGTTTGCGGGGACGCCGACGGGCGCGCTGCGACAGTTGGCGGAGAGCGGCGTGGCGATTACCGAGGCGACCGAGCGCGTGCTGCTGGCGGTGTCAGGCGATACGCGGCCTTCCGTGCTCGACCACGTCGAGGAGCTGCGCACGGCTGAAGTCGTGGCGATGGAGACGACGTTCCTCGACCGGCGGCGCACGGTCGCAGATGCGCGCGTGGGTGGCCATACGCACTTGGACGACGTGCTCGCGCGCGCGGATGGCATTCGGCCGCACGTGTTCATTCCCTACCACATCAGCCAGATCTACACGCCGTCGGCGGCGCGCGCGGCGCTCGCGGAGCGCTTGCCCCCGGAGCTGTTGACCCGCTGTCGGCCGCTGCTGCCCTAAGAGGCTCGATCAATTTGACGTCGTTGCGAGGGCAGCGGCGTTCGAGCAGATCGCGAGCGCCCCCACAGCGACCGACCGAGCCGTACTTGAA
>CAINLT010000135.1 GCA_903850505.1 uncultured Myxococcales bacterium
CAATTGCCCCATCATCGGCGAGCGGACCAACGTCACGGGGTGCAGGCGCTTTGCCGAACTGGGGAAAGCCGGCGACTGCGGGACGGCCGTGGAAGTGGCGGCGGACCAGGTGCGCGGCGGCGCGAACGTGCTCGACGTGAACATGGACGAGGGCATGCTCGACTCCGTGCTCGCCATGAAGACGTTCCTGAACCTGATTGCCGCTGAACCGGAGATCGCGCGCCTGCCGGTGATGGTCGACTCCTCGAAGTGGAGCGTGCTGGAGCAGGGGCTGCAATGCCTGCAGGGCAAAGGCATCGTCAATTCGCTGAGCTTGAAAGAAGGCGAGGCGGACTTCCTGGCCAAAGCGGCGGTCGTGCGCAAGTACGGCGCGGGCGTCATCGTGATGGCCTTTGACGAGCAGGGGCAGGCGGACAACACGGAGCGGCGGGTGGAAATCTGCCAGCGGGCGTACAAGCTGCTGACCGAGAAGATCGGCTTTCCGCCCGAGGACATCGTCTTTGATCCCAACGTGCTGGCGATCGCGACCGGCATGGAGGAGCACAACAATTACGCGGTGTCCTTCCTGGAAGCGGCGCGGCTCATCAAGGAAGCGTGCCCGCGCGCCAAGATCTCCGGCGGCGTGTCCAATCTCAGCTTTGCGCTCCGCGGCAATCCAGTCGTCCGCGAGGCGATGAACTCCGCGTTCCTGTACCACGCCATCAAGGCGGGGCTGGACATGGGCATCGTCAACGCCGGGCAGATCGTCGTGTATGACCAAATCGACAAGGAGCTGCTGGTTCACGTCGAGGACGTCATCCTGAATCGCCATCCGGACGCGACCGAGCGGCTGGTCGAGTACGCGTCGCGCGTCAAAGGCGCGGGGCAGAAGCGCGTCGTGGATCTGTCCTGGCGCGAGTCGCCGGTCGAGGACCGCATTCGCCACGCGATGGTCGTCGGCATCGTCGATTTCATCGAAGCGGACATGGCGGAGGCGCTGGCGAAGTACCCGCGGCCGTTGGACATCATTGAAGGGCCGATGATGGCCGGCATGAGCGTGGTCGGCGACCTGTTTGGCGCGGGCAAGATGTTCCTGCCGCAGGTGGTGAAGTCGGCGCGGGTCATGAAGAAAGGCGTTGCGTACCTGCTGCCTTTCATGGCCAAGGCAGAGGATGAAGGCGAGCGGAAATACCAGGGCACCGTGCTGCTGGCGACCGTCAAGGGCGACGTCCACGACATCGGCAAGAACATCGTGGGCGTGGTGCTGGGCTGCAACAACTACCGCGTCATCGACATGGGCGTGATGGTGCCGGGCGAGCTGATCCTCGACCGCGCGATCGCTGAAGGTGCGGACATCATCGGGCTTTCCGGGCTGATCACGCCGTCCCTGGATGAAATGGTTCACGTGGCCGAAGCGATGCAGCGCCGCGGGATGAACTTGCCGCTGCTGATCGGCGGCGCGACGACGTCCCGGCAGCACACGGCGGTCAAGATCGCGCCGAAGTACGCGTTCCCGGTCGTGCATGTGCTGGACGCGTCGCGGGCGGTGAACACGACGTCGCTGCTGCTGTCCGTGGACAAGCACGCGGAGTTCATGGCGGAGACGGCGGCGGACCAACAGCGCATGCGCGACGTGTATGCGCTGCGTACGGAGAAGCCGCTGGTGCCGTATACGGAGGCCAATCTGCGCAAGCGCGCGCTGGTGTGGACGCCGGAGAGCACGACGCAGCCGCTGTTCACGGGCGTGCGCGCGCTGTCGATTCCGCTGGACGAGCTGGTGCCGTACATCGACTGGACGTTCCTCTTTGTGGCCTGGGAGCTGAAGGGCAAATTCCCGCGGATCCTGGAGCATCCCGAGTATGGCGAGCAGGCGCGCGAGCTGTACGAGAACGCCCAGGCGATGCTGGCGCAGATCATCCGCGAGGGCACGCTGCAGGCGCGCGCGGTGTACGGCTTCTGGCCGGCGCAGTCGGACGGCAATGACATCGTGCTCTACGCGGGCGAGCCGCGGACGCAGGAAGTGGCGCGGTTCCCGATGCTCCGGCAGCAGCAGAAGAAGACGGACGGGAAGCCGCAGCAGTCGCTGGCGGACTTTGTCGCGCCGCACGGGACGCCAGATTGGGTGGGCGCGTTTGCCGTGACGGCGGGCTTGGGCTGTGAGGCGTTGGCGCAGCAGTTCGAGGCGGATCACGACGACTACAACGCGATCCTCGTCAAAGCGCTGGCGGATCGGCTGGCGGAAGCGGCGGCGGAGTGGCTGCACGAGAAAGCGCGGCGCGAGTGGTACGCGACCGACGAGAAGTTCGAATTGGACGACCTGCTGGCCGAGAAGTTCCGCGGGATCCGGCCGGCGTTCGGCTATCCGTCGTGCCCGGACCACGAGCCCAAGCGGACGCTGTGGCAGCTGCTGGAAGCGGACGAGCAGGGCATCCACCTGACGGAGCACCTGGCGATGACGCCCGCGGCGAGCGTGAGCGGGCTGTACCTGGGCCATCCCGACGCGGACTACTTTGCGATTGGCCGTGTGGACGCCGAGCAAATGGATGACTACGCGCGGCGGGCAGGGCGGTCGTTGGCGGATGTTGAAGCGGCGCTGCGCGGAACTGTAGCGGATTGACCGGCGACGCAACGCCCGTGGCGAAATCTAGCCTTGAAGCCCCTGTCGCACCGCAGCCGGTCCGCCATCGGCGAAGAAGCGCTGCACCTGCTCGGCTTGCGTGACCAGATAGCCTTTCATCGTCAGGTTCACAAACCACGCGGGAAGGCGCCCGCCCTGATTCTCGCGGTCGAGGTAAATCAGCTCGCTCTCGCGCCCACCCTCGTGCGTCGTGCACAGCGCCGCGCCCCACCAGTCAATGCGCGCGTAACCGGGCGCGGGCGGCAGGCGGTCGATGGAACGAAAACTCGCCAGCTTGACGCCCGGCGCCAGATCCCGGGTGATTTCAATGCTGCACAAATCGCGTTTGGCAATTCCCGGAATACCCGGATCGAAGTGCTGATAGAGGATGCGCGCCGTCGGGCTGAGCTGTTCCACCACATGACCGCCGACAAATTCGCGGGTCCATTGCTTGTGGTGGTCGAGAACTTGCGTCACGAAACCGGCAAAGACGACGTCAGCCGACGCGCCGACAAGCGGCAGGCACCAGCGAAACAAATCATTGGGATCGTCCGGCATGGACCGACGCCCAAGCTGCAAATCCGCGCGCGTGACAATCGGCCGAAAGCCGGGCGCATCGTTCAGCAGCGCCAGATCCTGCGCAAGCCAACTGTCCTGGCGTTCTTGCCATGTGCTGAAAGATTCCATGGGATTGCCTGATGGCTTGGGGTTTGGGAGCGCCTGACGCCAGTGCTGTGCGGTCTCGGCACCTGTCGCGTTAGTCTGGCGAATTCACCGGATGCGTCAATCGAAAGTCAGACGGATTAGGTCAGGAGGCCTGACGATTTGCCGCGCCCGCTTTCCAGCCCGCGCGCTGCCACGCTATCATCACCGCACGCGGGCCACTGCGTCCACCCATCGCAACCAGGAGAAATCGCAATGCAGTCCGAATTTTGGCACGAACGCTGGGAATTGCAGCAGATCGCCTTCCATCAGGCTGAAGTGCATCCGGTGCTGCCCAAGCTGTGGCCGCGGCTGAATCCGCAGGCTGGCGACGGCGTCTTTGTCCCGATGTGCGGCAAGACGCTCGACATGCGTTGGCTGCAAGCGCAGGGACAGCGCGTCGTCGGTGTGGAATTGAGCCCGCTGGCCGTGGACGCGTTCTTTGCGGAAGCGGGCGTCACGCCGGTGCGCACGCCCCATGGCGCGCTGGAATCCGTGCAGGGCGGCGGTGTGACGGTGTATTGCGGCGATTTCTTCGCGCTGAAACCCGAAGACGTCGCCGGTTGCGAGCTGATTTACGACCGCGGTTCGCTCATCGCGCTGCCGCCGCAAATGCGCCGCGATTACGTGACCCATCTGCGCAAGCTGTTTCCCGGCGGCGCGCGCATCCTGCTCGTCACGTTCGACTACCCGTCCGCGGAGATGAAGGGGCCTCCGTTCGCGGTCACCGATGCCGAAGTGCGGGAATTCTACGCGTCCGTGGAGCTGCTTTCCAGCGAGGACGTGTTCGCGGCCAATCCGCAGATGCGCCAGCGCGGGCTGACCCGGCTGCAGGAAAATGCGTATCTGATCGCGTTCTAGCCTCACGGTACCAGCTTGCCCATCTCGGTCAGCACCTTCAGGATCCGCGGGTCGCTGCGCGGATCGGCGCCGGTAATCGGCGCGGGATACGCCGGATCGATGGTGAAGCCGTCGGCGCTCAAGTTCTCCATCACAATCGTCGGACCGGCGAATGTCTGGGAGGAAATGAGCGAGTAGAACGTGCCCAGATAGATGCGCTCGCCATCGGCTTCCACCACGAACGGGACGCCCTGCGTGCTGACGTTGCCGACCTTGTTGCGGAGCGCCGCGGTCGTCGCGAGTTGGTCCCAGAACGCGCGGTGCTTGCCTCCTTCGTACCACGCGATGCTGCTGAGGCGAATCACCGGCTCGGTCGCGAGCACAAGACTCGCCAGCGGCATGGTCGCGGCCGTTTGCGCGGTCACTTTGGGATCGCTGAGCAGCTTGAACGTGAGGCGATCCTGCGCGCCCAAGCTCGCGACCGGAAAGCTGCTGACGTACAGGCGCACGCCGTCCAGCGGGGAACCGGGCGCGTGCACTTCCGCGCAGAGGCTCACATGCGACGGATCGACGTAGTTCGCCGGGCGATCAAGCCGGACGGTGCCGCTCAAGCTCGCGGTAACCATCGTCCCGTCGCTGGCGATGTTCACTGCCAATCCAGTGGGCGGGTTGGCCAGATCGAGGTCGCCCGCGGGCGGATTGCCGCCCATCCCCCGGATGAGCACGTCCACGCGCGCGCCGATTGCATCCGCGGCATGAAACCGCGCGACGACGCCCATGCAGCAGTCCAGCACCAGCTCGGAACTGCTGACCGCGGCGGGCGAGACAACCGTGCTTCCGCGCTGCACCTTGGCGGCGGAACCTTGGCAAAAGGCGGTCAAGCCTTGGTCGGTATCAGCGGTCGAGTCTATCGCTGAATCGGTCGCATCACTTGTTGCTGATGCTGGCGTTGAGCTGCCGCATGCTGACGCGAGGAGCGCGGCTGTGATGAGCCATGCGATTGAACTTGAACCCGTCCACATGTCGCCCTCCGGGAGGCGTCATGCGCCGCCTTGTGGGGCAAATTAGGCGGTTTGCGGCCGTGCGCTACTCTGCCGGGAATGCCACCGTCACGCCACAGTCCCATCCCCACCGCCACCCTTGCGTGGCCTCTTGGTATCCGGAAAGAAGCTGTCCACAAACGCCTTGCGCCGCGGAAACAGCACGCGCAGCTCGCCCGCCAGCGCGTCAGACCCCGCCAGCCACAACGCCGCGCCCAGCAGCTTTCCGGACCGAGCCCGCGGAGGATCCCGATGTCGGCGGGAAGTTCAGCAGCACGACCCCAAGGAAAGTCCTCCGCGCGCGGCGCTTGTGCCCCATTTGCTGGCCGTCTGCGCGTCCCAGAATGCGCCGGGCAAATCAGCCACTTCACTCCAGGCTGTCGGTGCCGCAATCTAGCGCGCGTCATCTTCACGGCGGCGTGAACGACGGCTGATGAGCACCGTGCCGGCGACGAGCGCGCCGAAGATGGCCATCCCGGACTGGTTGGACGCGGTGTTGCTGGCCGTGCAGCCGCCGGTCGCGACATTCAACGTGCCCGAGCCGCTGCCGCTGACGGTTACCCAACCGGTGACCTTCTGGCCGACGGACTCGATTTCCGTGACGCACTTGCTCAGGTCGATGCTTGGGTTGATGAATTGACCGTCACAGAACAATGCGCCCTCGGTCGTCGTGCACTTGGTCGTGCAAGCGCCCTTGGTTTGGGTGGTGCATTCGGTTTCACAGGCGACGCTGCAGTCGGTGTC
>CAINLT010000136.1 GCA_903850505.1 uncultured Myxococcales bacterium
CCAGCTCATCGACGGCGAAATCAAGAAGCCGACGACGCTGTACATGGAATCGCGCCAGCGTGCCCGCTTCGACAAGCTGCTCAAGCTCAAGAAGTCGTTTCGGCCGACGCTGATCGAATCCGCCAAAGAGCGCACGCTGAAATAAGCTGCACGCGCGGCGGCTGTTCCTGCGGCAAACTTTGCGCCGCGGTAGAACTTTCGCTCCGCGCGATCGTCTGACCTCCAGAGCTTTGGGCACTTTCCCGGCCCGCTCGTGGAGGAAACCATGAAGAAATGTTGTGTTGCCCTGATGTTGCTTCTCGCCCCAAACGCGCTTGGCGCCGAACCGGACAGCGCCCGGTTCATCGAATTCACCGGCACGATGGTCGACGGCCACGTCGCGCGGCCCGCGACAATGTACATGGAAGGCCATCAGCGTGCGCGTTTCGCGCGTTTGTTGACGCTCAAGAAGTCGATGCGCGAGGCGCTCAACGCCTCTGTGCGCGATCCGACGTTGCGGTAGCTGCCGCCTGGAAATCGCCGCGAAAAGTCCGTTTGGCGCCGAAATGGGCGCTCGGCGTGCCCCGCAACAATCACTTGCCCGTTGGGGCAGATCTTCGTTAGAGTGTAGCGTTCAGCTGCCGGTGCAAACTGGCGGCGAAGTGGACGATTGACACGTGCAACCGCATTGCCTTCTCCGGAAGCGCACTGCCCTGATTGGAAGATCTGCCATCTGTCATTCCCGCGGCAATGCGCCCGGGGCCGACAGACAACAGCGCGCCCGAGCGATAAGGCCAAAGCGATGACTTCTCGAATCCGTTCTGCCCTGCGAGTTCTTTCCGTGACCGCGTTGGCCCTGGCTCTGGGCGTGGGTTGCTCCTCCAAGACGCCGACCGGCGGCACTGGCGGGACGACAACCAACACCGGCGGCGGCAACTGCGGCACCAGCGGCGGCTTTTCGATCGACTGCAAGCCGGTCATCAAGGTCAACGACTCCAACGGTCCGGTGTCCAACAAGTCGACCAAGATCTTCAACAGCGGCTCCGGCGACGGCACGCTGGAGCTGACGGTCACCAACAACGGCAACAGCCCGCTGACGTTCAACTCCGTAACGCTGGACTACACCGCGCCCGCGCCGGAAGACGCGCCCGCGTTCTCCTGCTTTGGCCCGGACGGCACGACGCCTTGCGCCACGACCAAGTGGCCCGCGGTCGCCCAGACCGGCGGCACCGGCGCGACGAGCGTCAAGGTCACGATCCGGTACACCAAGCCGGCCGACGACAAGGTGCGCACCGCGCGCCTGCACCTCGCGACCAATGACGCGTCGGCCACGCCAATCCCGGACTTCGTGGTCAACATCAAGACCGCCAACGGCGTGCCGAAGATCGCGGTGGAGAGCGAAGTCGACCTCGGCTTCGTCAAGGCGCCCGGCACCGGCACCAACAACTTCACGATCCGCAATCAGGGCACTGCCAATCTGGTCATCTCGCAGATCGACGCGACCGCGTTGGATGATTCCTTCACGCTCGTCATCGACGGCGCGGAATACCAGACGACGGCGGTCATCACCGTGAATCCGCAGATCGACCTCGCGCCGGGCGACTTCAAGGACGTCAAGGTTGTCTACAAGGGCAAGGACGACAACGCCCGCAACGGCGACATCATCCTGCACACCAACGATCCGTCGCTCACGGCGGAGGGCGGCCCGGGCTGGAAGCGCGTGGGCGTCAAGGTCAACTCGACCGGCCCGTGCCTGAAAGTCATCCCGACGGACGTCGTTTTCGGCGGCTCCAAGGTCGGCGGCGTGGCCAAGCAGACCGTGACGCTGAAGTCTTGTGGCGATGAAGCCGTGAAGATCACGGGCCTCGCGTTTGACGACAAGGGCGCCGGCAACTTCGCCATCGACTTCACCTCCATCGCTGCGACTGGCGGCAAAGCGCCGAGCGACGCGGCGCCGCTGACGATCGACAAGAACAGCCAGGCGACGTTCAACGTGACCTACACGCCCGCGGCGGTTGCCACCAAGAACACCGACGGTTCGCCGGTGCTGGACACCGCGACGGTGGTCGTGACCGCGCCGGCTTCGCCGAACACGCCGGTCAACGTTGCACTTTCCGGCTTTGGCTCGACGGGCGATTGCCCGACGGCGGTTGTGCAGGTGCTGGAAGGCGACGCCGTGGTGCCGCAGACCGTGCTTCACCTGGACGGTGGTCAGAGCTACGCGACCGGCGCGGCCATCGCGAAGTACAAGTGGACGGTTACGCAGCCCAATGGCTCTGTGTCCAAGTACACGCCGACGGACAGCGCGAAGAGCGTCACGTTCACGCCGAACGTCGCGGGTGAGTACACCTTCTGCCTCGCCGTCACGGACGACCAGGGCAAGGACAGCTGCGCGCCGTCGTGCAAGCTCATCAAGGTGCTGCCGGACCAGGCGATTCACGTTGAGCTGACGTGGCACACGCCGGGCGACTCGGATGAATCCGATGAAGGCCCGCTGAAGGGTTCCGACTTGGACCTGCACTTTGCCCACCCGTACGCAGCGACGGCGCTCGATCTGGACAAGGACGGCACGCCGGACCCGTGGTTCGCCGACCAGTACGACTGCTTCTGGTACAACTGCGGCAGCGGCAAGGTCCTCGAATGGGGCAGCTATGACCCGAACATCGACGACAACCCGCACCTCGATCGCGACGACACCGATGGCGCTGGCCCGGAGAACTTGAACTTGACGCTGCCGGAAGGTGGCAAGCTGTACTCCGTCGGCGTGCATTACTACGACGACCACGGCTATGGCCCGTCGACTGCCACCGTCCGCGTCTACGTGTATGGCCTGCTGCAGTATGAAGAGGCGTTTGGGCTCAACAAGAAGGACCTCTGGTACGTCGCGACGATCGACTGGCCGAGTGGCACCATTGAAGGCAAGCTCAACGCCGCCAAGCAGAAAGTCGTTACGCCGAACTTCCCGGCGCCCTCGTTCTAGGCAACCGCCCGCCGTCGTGGAACGGCCGGTGGTCGCGCAAATTCAATCTCCGGCTGACAGGTTCCCGTGGGGTGGAGCCTGGCAAGCCGGGGAAACGGCAGCAAGCGAACCGCAAGTTCGATGAGGACCGCAATGAAGTTCAGCTCTTTCACCTTGCGCGCGCGTCTTTGCGCCGTAGTCGTCGCGGTCGCCGCGATGGCGACGGGCGTCGTCGGTTGCTCCAATACGCGCACGACGGACAACGCAAGCGATCCGTTTGACCCCAACAAGAGCACCAACGGCGCGCTCGGCGTCGACTTTGACGTGCGCTACAAGGTCGATCCGGCCAAGGTGACGTTCCTCGACAAGCTGCCGACCGATCCCGCGCAGGTGATCAGCGTGCGCATCACGCACATCGGCAACAAGGGCATCCTGCGGATGCACAATCCGCGCTTTGTCACGGTGAACAAGGACCTGCTCAAGGGCGTGACGACGGACCTGATGGCCGCGATGCCGACGGCGGCGAGCTACATCGACATCACCAATCCGGGCGATCACTACGACTTCAAGGTCACGTACCTGCCGGAGACGCCGGGCGTGCGCACGATCTCGCTGCTGCTCGACACGAACGCGACCGACTCGACCAAGAAGCTGCTGACGATCCCGATTGAAGTCGTGACGTCGGGCAACACGATGGTCATCCAGCCGTCGCCCGTGGATTTTGGCAACGTGAAGACCGGCGACGCGCCGACGATTGACGTGCAGCTCATCAACTACTCGACCAAGCCGCTGAAAGTGACGCACGTGGCGCTGTCGTCGTCGGGTTCGGATGATTTCACGATCGTCAGCATCCCGGACGCCAACACGCCGATCATCGCCGGCGCCTCGGGCATCGTGACGCTGAAGTACAAGCCGACCAAGGGCAACTCGGACACGAGCACGCTGCAGGTTGAGACCGACGACAAGCGCAAGATTAGCGCGCCGGTCCTCGGCAATGAAATCGCGCCGCTTATCAGCATCTTCCCGACCAAGCTCGACTACGACTCGATGAAGATCGGCGACGTCAAGGACGGCATCTTCCAGATCACCAACAAAGGCCTCGCCACGTTGCAGGTTAGCGACGTGAAGCTCTCGTCGCTCAGCTCGGTCGCCGCGGCGGACGTCAAGATCAGCCCGCCGCCGCCGTATACGCTCGAGCCCAACGGTCCGAGCCAGAAAGTGACGGTCACGCTGACGGCGTCCAAGCCGCTGCCGGCGAACACCGCGGTGGGCTCGATTCTCGTGTCGTCGAACGACCAGAGCGATCCGGAGATTCCGGTGCCGATGTTCGCGCACACGGACACGCCGAAGATCCGCGTGTCGGTGAACGACGCGCCGTGCACCGATCCGACCCAGGATTGCGTCGCGGACTACGCGTTCGTCGGGAAGGCGACGCCGCCGGCGACCCTGTATGCCAAGCGCAAGGTGACGCTCTACAACGAAGGCTCGGCGCCGCTGGAAGTGTCCGCGGTGGAGATCACGGACGACGCGCTGAGCGAGTTTTCGATTGACCCGGCGATGACGATTCCGCCGTGCAGCATCCCGCCGGTGGCGATGAACATCGATCCGGCGAACCTGGTCGACTTCAACGTGCGTTTCCAGAACAAGGGACCGTCGGGGCAGGTGGCCACCGCCACGCTGCACATCCACTCGGCTGACGCGGGCACGCCGGACTTCAAGGTCCTGCTTGTGGCGCACCGCGCGGATGGCACGACGTGCAAGATTGACCTGATTCCGCAGCCGCTGAATTTCGGCCTTCTGGGCTACGGCAAGTCGAAGCTCCTGCCGCTTCTGGTCAAGAACAGCGGCACCGGCCCGTGCGTCTTCAACTCCGCCGTGCTCGTCAGCTGCTACCAGGCGGCCGGACCGTTCGGCGGCGGCGGCACCAAGTGCTCTTCCACGCCCGCGACGTACTACTCCAAGGGCCCGCTTGCGACCAACTTGTTCCAGCTCGCGCCCGGCGACTCCGGCAAGATGCTGGTCAACTTCCAGGCGCCCGACACGCTGGGCCAACTCGCGGGCGGCGCGGCCAATACGGTCACGGAGATCGATGGCCTCCTGGTGCTCAAGTACGAGGATGCGTCGACTGGCGTGGTCTCGAACTACCCGAACGTCGACCCCGCGAACTTCGCGACCATCGGCAACGCCAAGCCCAATTTGGTCGCCAAGGTGGGCCTGTCCAAAGTGCAGGTCCTGCCGGACAACATCGACTTCGGCGTCGTGACGTTGGGTTGCAAGTCGCCGCCCACGACCGCCTCGATCTACAATCAGGGTTCCGTGGACGTGAACGTGACCAAGGTGACGCTCGACGGCTGCGGTCCGGAAGTCAGCTTCGTGCAGAAGCCGGCGATCCCGAAGGATGGCCTGCCGATCTCCCAGAAGACGCCGCAGACTTTCACGGTGCAGTACGGTCCGCAGAAAGTCGCCAAGCTGACCTGCCAACTGACCATCACGACCGGCCAGAACGGCATGTGCACGGACGCCACGGGCGCGACGAGCAGCGCATGCGACAAGACCTCGGACTGCACGAAGACGGGTGACCTCTGCCTCGGTGATTCATTCGCCGTACCGCTGACCGGCGAAGGCACGCTCGACACCGAGTGGACCGACATCTACGACCAAGCCGACGGCTCCAAGGTGGACGTGCTCTTCGTCGTCGACGATTCGCCGTCGATGAGCGACAAGCAGACGAACCTCGCCAACAGCTTCGCCACGTTCGTGTCCATTGCCCAACTGTTCAACGACGACTTTCACGTTGGCGTTGTCACGACCGACGACGAAGATCCAAAAGACCACACGGGCAAGCTCCGGCCGTACAACGATCCGCAGCTGGGCACGATTCGCTTCATCAGCAAGGGCGTGCAGCAGCCGACGTCCGCGCTCGAGACGCTGGCCAAGCAGGGCGACCAGGGTTCGTCGACTGAGCAGTGCTTCCTCTCAGTTGAGAATGCGCTGACGCTGCCGTTGACGCTGGACAGCAAGAAGGTCTGCACCAAGGATTCCGACTGCGCGAGCGGCGAAGAGTGCACGACCAACCCGGATGACGGCACCAAGGGCTGCGGCGGCCGTAACCGCGGATTCCTGCGCAAGAACGCCAGCCTGGAAGTCGTGGAAATGGGCGATGAAGACGACCAGTCGCCCGGCAACATGGCGTACTACATCAACAAGTTCTATTCGTTCAAGGGTTCGGCCAACAAGAACCTGTTCCACTTCCATGCCATCGCGGGCCCCGCGGGCGGCTGTGCGGACCAGGGCGCCGGCTCGGCCGAAGATTGCCAGCGCTTCCAGCAAATGACGCAGGCCACCGGCGGCGTCTTCGCCAGCGTGTGCGACATCAACTTTGGTCCCGCCATGAAGTCCATCGGCACGCAGGCGTTCGGTCTGGCGATGCAGTACTTCCTGACGCGCAATCCGGAGCCGTCGACCATCGACGTGAAGATCAACGCCACGCCGTGCGCGCAGGGTCCGAATACCTGGAAGTACGACGCGCCGTCGAACTCGGTCATCTTCAATCAGACCGGTACGTGCGTGCCGCAGAAGAACGACAAGATCTACATTCACTACAAGATGCTCTGCGTGCAGTAATCCTCGCACCGGCAGCAAGTTCAGGAGCACCCTCATGGCAAGCAAGGCTCAGCGCGGCTGGAAACTGTTCCACAGCCTCCGCGTGGCGTCCGTTCTCGTTGGCGGCGCGTTCATCGCCCTCTCCGGTTGCAGTTCTGGCGGAAGCAGCACGTATGGCGTCGACGACAATCCGGAAATCTCCGTGCTCGTGGATGGCCAAAAGCTCAGCGACAACACCTGCGCGCATTTTGGCACGGACGACACCAACGGCGTCATCAAGCAGTCCAAGAAGCTGACCATCACCAACACCGGCTCCAAGGGCTTGTTGTGCGTCAAGAAGATCAGCTTCACGACGACAAGCACCAAGCTGATGACCATCGCGTATGGACCGCACACGCTGGACACGGCGACGTGCCCGGGTGGTCTCGCGTCGCTGGACGTGGGCAAGTCGCTGATCGCGACGGTGACGTACGCGCCGTCGCCGGGTGAAGAGGACAAGGCGACGCTCGACATCGAGCACAACGACTACAAGGACACGACGAAGTACAACAACATGTGCTTCGACATCTCCGCGGCGGGCCCGATCATCGAGCTGCAGACCAAAGAGCTGCCGTGGACCAACCCGAAGGCGTCGGCGCCGACGGAGAAGTGCGCGTACTTTGGCAACGTCGGTTCCGCGGCGCTGGTCGTGACCAAGCTGTCCGACATTTCGCCGAACAGCCCGGAATACAAGATCACGCAGCAGCCGACCGTGGGCGACCAGATTTCCCCGCTGGGCTCGACGGACAATCCGCCGAACAACAAGAAGCTGCTGAAGGTGTGCCTCGTTATGACGCCGGACAGCAATCCGGACAACGACGAAGTGCAGCTGCACATCTACACGAATGACCCGGTGACGGGCGATTCCACGGTGCGGCTGTATTCCAAGTTCGAGGCCGCCTCGAGCTTCACGGTGACGTGCCAGGGCAACGATCCGTCGGTCATCGAGTACAACTTCCAGGGCGCTGGCCAAGGCGTCACGCGGGTCTGCAACGTGCACAACGATGGTCCGTCGCCGTTTGCGTGGAACAACCCGCCGACGATCGCGGCGATTGCGCCGTCGACGCAGGACGAAGTGGACGCGGTGTACGCGCTGACGCTGCAGAAGAACGGCCAGCCGCGCGGCAAGCCGTACAGCGCTGGCTCGATCGCGATTGGCCAGTCGGTCGATTTCTCGATTACCTACACGCCGCCGACCAACGGCATGCCGCCGCCGGCCGCCAAGCTGCTGATTCCGTACACGCAGACGCCCAATCCGCCGCAGACGGTGGAGATCGCGATCCTCGCGGCGAGCTGCGATACGCCGACGCTGGTTTTTGCCCCGGACACGATGTGGCTGTACGCGGAGAAGGGCAACAAGGCGCAGGGGCACATTGTGTTTGCCAACCAAAGCTGCGCGCCGCTGGACGTGCTCAAGGCGTGCGTCAACAACGGCACGAGCAATCCGAGCGGCAGCGATCCCTGTGCGTCGCCGCAGTACGCGTCGAAGTACCACGGCCTCGTGACGCCGGTCGGCGCCAGCAAGATCGCGCCGTCCGCGGCGGGTGGCAGCAATGGCCAGTTCGGCATCGACATCGAGTTCCATCCGCCGGACGACAACAAGATCAACGCCAACGACCTGCTGCACGTCGTCTACTGCATCACGGGCTCGGTCTCGGGCGGCGATTGCAAGGCCGGCTACCAGACCATCAACTTGACCGGCAACACCACGGCGGGCGTCAAGCTTCCGTCGGCGATCCTGAGCGTGGACACCGCGACGCCGGCTTCAGGCAAGCCGTGCATCATCTCCGGCGCGCTCACGCTCGGCGGCTTCCCGGACGGCAAGACCTGGAAATGGGCGCTCATCGAGCGTCCCGCGGGCAGCAAGGCGTGGATCGGCGACAGCAGCCAGTCCACGAGCGACGCCAGCGTGTCCTTTGTGCCGGACGCCAAGGGCAAGTACACGGTGCAGGCGATGGCGCTGACGATCATCGCGGACGACCCGAACCAGTTGGCGTGGACGCCGCCCACGACGGTCAGCCTGACCGTCCAGTAGGTCGCGATGCACGCGCCGTCAGCGAGCCACGTGATTCACGACGAAGTCTCGCGCCTGACCGCGTGCGCGCTGTTTGCGCCGGGCGACGAGCTGGATCGGATGCTGCCGCGGCACATCGAGTCGCACGTCCAGTGCGGCGAAGCGCTGGAAGAGAACCGCGACTATCTCCTGTTTGACGACCTGGTGCTCTTGCCGTTGCTCCGCGATGAGCACGCCGAGTTGGCCGCCGTCGTGCGCGCCGTCACGGGACCGCAGGCGTGCCTGGACGTGCGCGTGATGCTGGGCGAAGTGCTGGCGGAGGAAGCCGTCGCGGCGGAGGTCGTCGCGCAGGTGCTGTCCGACGACCGGCTGTCCGTTGCCGAACGGCGCATTGCGCTCGTGGCGCTGACCAAGCTCCGTGGCGCGCGGCTGGCCGAGGCGCTGATTCAAGGCGCCCTGCCGCACACGGAACAGCTCATTCTCCCGGCGCCGGCGCCCAACCTGCTGTTTGCCCGCGATCTGTGGGCGCCGATCGGTGCGGCGATCGCGCTGGGTTGGCCAAGACACCGGGCGCGGCGGCGCGATGGCGTCCTGTCGCGCGCGATTGTCCGCCACCATCCGCAGTTTCATGGCGTCGCGACGTTGGACCTGCACGACGGCAACGCCGATCCCGATGTCTGCCTGGAAGGCGGTGACGTCCTGAACGTCGGTCCCAAGCTGGTGCTCATCGGCCATGGGCCGCGGACGACCGAGCGGGCGGCGCGTCTGTTGACCGAGCGGCTGCCCGCGGACGTTGAAGTGCTTGGTGTCCGTCTGCCGCTGCGGCGCGCGACGATGCACTTGGACACGCTGCTGACCTTCATCGACACGCACGCGGTCCTCGCCTATCTGCCGGCGTTTGACGCCCGCAGCCCGGATGATGAGCGGTGCGCGGTACACGACCTCCGGACCGGAAAGGCGCTCGGCTGCGATTTGCCGGCGATCCTGCGGGAGCGGCTGCCTGGCCTGCAGGTTGTGCCGTGTGGCGACGGCGATTCCGTCGCGGCCCAGCGCGAACAATGGACGGACGGTGCCAACGCGGTTTGCCTCGCGCCCGGGCGCATCGTGCTCTACCGGCGCAACACGCACACGCTGCGGGCGCTCAACCGCGCGGGCTTTGAAGTGATGTCAGCGCCGCAGTTTGTCGCCAACTCGGAGCTGCTGCTGCAAGGCGACCGGCGGATCGTCGTCGCCGTGGGTGGCGCGGAGTTGTCGCGCGGCCGCGGTGGGCCGCGGTGTCTCACTTTGCCGGTGGCGCGCGCGGGCTGAAGGTTTTTTCATCACCGGTCCACGAATTCGTGCCATCAACTACCGAGCCAGCGCGTCTAACCGGAAGGCGGGTTGTTTCCGCCTGTCAGGTCGGCGCTGCGATGATGAAGTTCCTCGGTCTTCTTGCGATTCTCAGCGGCGCGGTCGCCTGCACGGGCACCAACATCGGCGGCGGCGGCGGCGTCTTCTCCGGGTATGACACGGGCGTCGTCGCGGACATCGCGCCGGTCGATGTAGCGGACACCCAGGCCGCGACATCCCCTGACGCAGCCGATGCCTTTGACGCTGGCAAGGTCGTTGACGCGATCCTCGACGTCGTCGCGCCCGTCGACGTTCAGGTCGGCCCGCCGCAGATCTGCGGCAACCTGAACGGTCCAACGGTTCCGGGCTGCTGCCAATGCGCCGCAGGCAAGACGTGCGCCCCCAACGGCTGCTACGCCGGCTGGTACTGCAACACACAGTCGTGCAAGTGCCAGGTTGCGCCCGATCCCGCGACATGCGGAAGCCCCATCCTCGACGCGGGCCCGACCGACACCGGCGCGCCCGGCACGGACGCGATCGCCAGCGAGACGAGCGGCGTCCAGTCCATCGGCCCGACCGGCGGCACGTTGGCCAGTCTGGACTTTGCCATCGTCGGCGACACGCGGCCGCCCAACAAGGACGACCTGAACGGCTATCCCACCGCCGTCATCACGCAGATCTTCCAGGACGTGCAAGCGGAGAATCCGCCGTTGCCGTTCATCATGACGACGGGCGACTACCAGTTCAGCTCGCCCAACAGCAACGCCGCGACCGCGCAATTTGACCTGTATTTGCAGGCGCAGGCCAACTACACCGGCATGGTGTGGCACAGCATGGGCAACCACGAGTGCACTGGCGCGGTGATCAGCAACTGCGGCACGGGCAACCAGGACGGCACGCCGCAGACGTACCAGATCTTCATGCAGAAGCTGATGGCGCCGCTCGGCCTGAGCAAGCCGTGGTACGTGCTGAACTTCAAGGCGGCCGACGGCTCGTGGACGGCGAAATTCGTGGTGATTGCCGCCAACGCGTGGTCCAGCGAGCAGGCGACGTGGCTGGAAAACGCGATGTCCAAGCCGACGACCTACACGTTTGTCGTCCGCCACGAGGGCGTGATGGTGACGACTGCACCGGGTGTGTCGCCGAGCGCGGCGATCATCGCCAAGTATCCGTTCACGCTGCTGTTGGTCGGTCACACGCACACGTTTGACTACTATGCGTCGGACCGCGAAGTGATCACAGGCAACGGCGGCGCGCCGCTCGCGACGGGCGTGAACTACGGCTACACGGTCATCCGCCAGCGCGCGGACAAAGCGCTGGTTATCAACGCGCTGGATTACCAGACGCACGCGAGCATCCAGAAGTTCGCGGTCAAGCCTGACGGGACGCCGACCAAGTGAGGCTGGGTGCGCTTCTGTTCCTGATGACGCTCGGCTGTCAGCAGCAGCCTGCGCCCGCGTGCCCTGCGCCCGTGCCGGTGACGCTGCCCGAGCGCGAAGTCGCCCTCGCGGTGCCGCGCGCGCCCCGTCCGCCGGTTCTGGCCGAGCACGATGACGACGCGATCTGGCAAACCGCCGCGGGCACGGGGCCGTGGAAGATGCCGCAGAGCCACGCGGCGGCGCGGCCGTACAGCAACGCGCGGCTGCTGTGGGACGCGGAGAACCTGTACGTCTGCCTGTACGCCGCCGATCAGGACATCGAGGCGCAGGGCGCGCGGTCCGACGCGTTCCTCGTGCAAATCCAGGCGGAACAGCCGACCGCGCCGATCTTGACGCTGGCGATTGCGCCGACTGGCCAGGTGACGGAACTGGCGCGGCTGGCGATCGGACTTGACGCGAAGTGGGCAAGCGAGGCGCGGGTGTCGATGGACCGGGACGGCAGCCTGAACGACGCGGCGGGCGAGGACGACGAGGAATGGGTGGCGTTTGTCGCGCTGCCCTGGTCGCGGCTTGGAATGGAGGCGCGTGTCGGCTTGCGGCTGCAGCTGTCGCTTGAGCGGTGCGACGTGCCCAAAGACGGCGTGCAGCGCTGTGGCGCGTGGCACGAGGCGGTCATGCTCGCGGAGGCGAGGACCTCGGCGACGAACAGGTGATTGGGACGGTGTTCAGGATGAACAACAAGGAGAAAGCAATGAAGAAGTTTGGACTGATCGGAATGTGTTTGACGACCGCGCTGGCCGTGGGCTTGGGCGCTTGCTCCAGCAAAGCGGCGACGACCACGAGCGACGACGCGGCGACAGCAGATGCGGCGACTGACACGGACGCGACCGCGGGCACGGACGCGACCGCGGGCACGGACGCGACAGCGGGCACGGACGCCATCGCAACGGACATGTCCGGGGACGTGACGAGCGCGGCCAAGCTCGCGTCGATCGCGCGCGGCAAGTACCTCATCGACGCGGTCTTTGCCTGCGGCGTCTGCCACACGCCCAAGGGCACGGACGGCAAGCCGGACATGACCAAGTACCTGGCGGGCAGCACTTCCTACGCGTTCCCCATGCCCGATGGCACGACCAACATCGTCAACGCCGAGAACATTACGCCGCACGCCGAGCAGGGTATCGGCACATGGACCGACGCGCAGATCACCAACGGTATCCGCAAGGGCGTCGACGATCAGGACGTCGCGTTCTGGCCGATCATGCCGTACCCGGAGTATGCGCTGCTGAACGACGCGGACGTGCAGGCGATGGTCGACTACCTGCGGACGATTCCGGCGGTCGACAACGTGGTGCCAGCCGACACCGTCGAACCGCCCGCGGGCGTGTTGGAAGCGGCATCCGCCAAGGACAGCGACATTCCGCACACGACGCTGGCCTCGACGGACCCGCTGTTCGCCGCTGCTGAGCGCGGTCGCTATCTCGCGACGGGCGCCTGCATCCAGTGCCACACGCCGGAAGTCTCGCCGGGCATCGCCAACTTCAAGATGGCCTACGCCGGTGGTCGGCAGCACAAGGCGACCGCGGACGCCAAGACTGCGACGTCGACCAACATCACGCCGGACGCGACGGGCCTTGCCGGCTGGACGATCGCGGACATCGTGGCGTCGATCAAGGGCAACACGGACAAGGCCAAGAACCCACTGTGCGACGCCAGCCCGATGGGCCACGGCTGGATGGGCGACATGACCGACGGCGACATGACCGACATCGCGACGTATATCCATACGTTGCCGCCGATCAAGAACGGCCCGTTCACCTGCTACGCGAAGTAATTTGACGACCAGCGCCACCGGGAGTTCTGATGATGCAGCGATGGATTTTGGCGTGTTGGCTGCTTCCGGTGGCGCTCGGCGCCTGTTCTTCAACGACTGCGGCTGACACGGCTGACACGGCCGATGCCGCCGTGTCAGCCGATGCCGGCGCGACGGATGCCGCGAGCGACGCGGCTGCGGATGTGGCGGTCGACGTCGCCGCCGACGTCAGCCCGCTGGGTCCGGCAACGTGGACGGGGATCTACGCCGACTATTTTGGCCCAACCGGCACGGCTGGCTGTGCCGGCGCCACGTGCCATACGTCCACGGATCAGTCCGGCTACGTCGTCAGCAAGTTCATCTGCCCGGACAAGGACGCGTGCTACACGTCGCTCACCGGCACGTCCAAGATGATCTTGCCGACGGACGCCGCCAATCCGGCCAAGTCCAAGCTCATGCGCAACCTGCGGCAGGTCGGCAACGCCGGCAAGATGCCGAGCGGATCGGGCTTTGTGTTCAGCGCCAGCGACGCCGCGCGCATCGGTGCGTGGATCGCTGGCGGCGCGAAAAACGACTAATCGAAATCGTTCAGCGCCTGCTGGTACAGCGCCCGCAGGTGCTCCGCGCGCGCGTGAACCGCCTCGCGACTTGGATCCGCCGCGCCGCTGGGCATCGTCGTCAGCAGCTCCAGCGTCACGGTGCCGGGCCGGCAATACGCCCAATGCCGCGGAAACAGCTTGTCCAGACCGCGCACGAGAATGGCGACGATCGGCGCATCAGCATCGATGGAGGCGTAGAACGCGCCGAGGCGAAAGGGCTGCAAGTGGCCGGTCGGCGATCGCGTGCCTTCGGGCGACATGAGCAGGGAGAGATTGGCGCGCCGGACTTCTTCCGCCGCCGCTTTCATCGACGCGCGCGCCGGTTTGGAATTCTTGCGGTTGACGAAGTGAAAGCCCATCAGCCAGCAACCGAGGCCGACCAGCGGAATCCACGCCATCTCGCGCTTGGCCACAACGGTCATCCCGGGCGTCCAGATCGCCGGAAACAGGAACATGTCGACCGTGGACGTGTGGTTGAAGACGACGATCCGCCGCTCCCGGTTCGCCAGCGCCGCCGCGAGTTCCGGCTGCACGACAAGCCGAACGCCGAGGACCGCCAGCATTGTCTGCCCCCAGCCGCGCAGCATGCGCCGTCCAAGCGTGTGACGCGCGCGCCCGAGGCTCAGCAGCATCACGGTCAGCAGGGACGGGATGAACAGGAGCAAACCAAACCAGAACGCGAAGTTCTGCCACGTCCAGCGCAGCACGCCGTTCAAGGTCAGGGGCGGCGATGGGGGCTGGGCATTGGCCATCGGCGCACGGTAGCCCAGCAGCTTGTGGGCGGCAAGTTTCGCCAGCGCGGCGATTTCACTGTGCCGTGGGTGTTGCCCCGGCGTGGAGCGCCAGGATCGCCGCCTCCGCTGCACGCTGGCATTGGGTCGCGTCACACCAGCGCCGCCACTCCGCGCTGCCGTGCAAATCCTGCCCGGACAGCACCCGCAGCGCCTGCTCCGCCGGATCGCTGATCGACCGCGCCGACTCCGTCGTGAGCGCCACGAGTCCCAGCGCGTAGCTCGGCTGCGGCGCCGCGGCCATCGCCTTGGCGACCTGGCGTCGCACCAGAAAATTCGGATGTCGGGCGATCGTCGGCAGCGCTGCCTGACACCGCGGACCGTCGTCGCGCATGCACAGCGTCAGCCCCCAAACGAGCCCCTGGACGGCCATCTGCTGTTCCGCGAGCATGGCCAGTTGTTGCACAAACGCCTGCTGCGCGCTCGCGTCGCCCCAGCGCAGCGCCAGCCACAGCGCGCTGAGCCGCACCGGCGCCATCCACGCGCTGGAATCGTCGCGGCCAATGGTCGGCAACAGCCGCGCCATGTCCCGATCGTCGATGAGCCCAAGGCCAAAGACGGCGTAGGCGCGCGTCTCCGGATCGCTGTCCTGCAGACGATCGCGGAGGAACCCGCGCGCCAGCGGATCGCGCAGCTCCGCGATCAGGCGGACCGCCCGGGACCGGTACTGCGCCTGCTCCGGCGCTTTTTCAAAAACCTGCTGCAGGAACGGTCGCGCCGCCCAGCCATAGTTCAGCAGCACTTTCTCCGACGGACAGCCGGAGATGTTGTTGCAGGCAAAGCGATCGCGGAACTGCTTGAGCGCGTCGCGGATCGCCTCCGGCACGGCGTCTGGATCGCGGCCTTGGGCTTCCAGATGCGGATCGCGCTGCAGCGCCGTTTGCGACGCGTCAGGCGCAGGCGCGGCCGGCGGCTCAGCACAGCCTGACGCGAGAAAAACAACAAGCAAAATAATACGATAACGCGTCACGAGCGACTCCGCGACCCTTGTGTCGCGCAGCCATTGCAGCGCGCCTTGGCCGTTCTGGCAAGCCGGGAAATAACGGGCGACACTGTGGGGTTGCAGCCGCTGCGGCACGCGTCTACAATCCGCCGCTTCACGGTCGCGCAAGTGTGCGTCGTGAGTCCCAAAGGCCACCAGTTCTGGCTGACCGATTTTTCCGGTGCGGATTGCCGTCACCGAGCAGAGGATGTGATGAAGAAGGAGAATGCGATCATCGCGATTATCGCGATCGGCGTGCTGGCCTTTGTCGGCGGGCGGATGACGTCCAAGCCGTCGGCTACTGCGCCCGGTGCTGCGGCGCCGGAAACGGTCAAGGCTGACGCGCCCGCACAGGCTCCGGCAAGTGCTGCGCTCAAGGTGCCGTCCATTGGTCCGGAAACGGCCAAGGTGACGATCATCGAAATCAGCGATTTCCAGTGCCCGTTCTGCAGCCGCGCGTTCACGACGCTCGAGGACCTGCGCAAGCAGTACCCGAACGACCTGCGCGTCGTCTTCATCAACCAGCCGCTGCCGTTCCACCAGAACGCCAAGCCGGCGGCGACTGCCGCGTTGGCCGCCCACAAGCAGGGCAAGTTCTGGGAAATGTACAACAAGTTGTTCTCCAACCAGCAGCAGCTGTCGGACGAGAACTACAAGAAGTGGGCCGGCGAGATCGGCCTCGACATGAAGAAGTTCGAAGCGGACATCAAGGATCCGGAGATCGCGAAGGCGGTTGAGAAGGACATGGCCACGGCCACGGCGCTCGGCGTCCGCGGTACGCCCGGCTTCTTCATCAACGGCGTGAACGTCTCGGGCGCGCAGCCGATCGAGAACTTCAAGAAGATCATCGACGAGCAGATCACCAAGGCCAACGACGAGATTGGCAAGGGCGCCAAGGCTGGCCCGGATCTGGTCGAGAAGCTGACCCGCGTCAACAACCCGGCGCTGGGCGACAACATGATCAAGTGGGTGTTCAAGGGCGAGAATCCGCCGGCCAACGCCGCGCCGGCTGACGCTGCCAAGGGTGGCGACAAGCCGAACCAGCCGCCGCCGGACGACAAGACCGTGTGGAAAGTTGTGCTGCGTGGCGATGAGCCGGTCAAGGGCAAGGCGGAAGCGCCGATCACGATCGTCGAATACACCGATTTCCAGTGCCCCTTCTGCTCCAAGGTCGTCCCGGCCCTGGAAGACACGCTCAAGGCGTACCCGGACAAGGTCAAGCTGGTGTTCAAGAACTACCCGCTGAGCTTCCACCAGAACGCGATGCCGGCTGCTGAAGCCGCGCAGTGCGCCAAGGACCAGGGCAAGTTCTGGGAGCTCGAAGAGAAGCTGTTCGCCAATCAGGGCGAACTGGATTCCGCTGGCATCGAGAAGCACGCCAAGGAAGCCGGCGTGAACATGGCGAAATTTGACGACTGCGTGAAGTCGCACAAGTTCAAGTCCGTCGTGGAAGCCGACATGGCCGCCGCGGAGAAGATCCAGGTCACGGGCACGCCGAGCGTGTTCGTGCAGGGTCGCAAGATGGTCGCTGGCCGCGCGCCGGAAGACTTCAAGCGCGTCGTGGACGAAGAACTGGCCAAGGCTGATGCGCTGATCAAGGCGGGAACGTCGGCCAAGGACGTCTACGGCAAGATGATCGCCGAAGGCAAAGAGTTCACGCCGCCGCCGCCGCTGGACCCGAAGGTCAACAACTTTGACTACGAAGGTTCGCCGATCCTCGGTGACAAGAACGCCAAAATCAAGATCGTGGAGTACAAGGACTTCCAGTGCCCCTTCTGCGCGAAGATCATCCCGACCCTCAAGCAGGTCCAGAAGGAAGTTCCGGGCGTCGCGATCGTGTTCAAGCACTTCCCGCTGTCCAGCCAGTGCAACCCGAAGATGAGCCGCGACATGCACCCGGCGGCTTGCCAGGCGATGTACTGGGCGATGGCCGCGCAGGATCAGGGCAAGTTCTGGGAAATGGAAGACCTGATCTACAACAACTACGGCACGATGATGCCGCCCGACGGCGACATGCCGGCGCGCCAGGCGGCGCAGTTGGTCAAGCTCAAAGGCTGGGCCAAGGATGCGGGCGTGGACGTCGCGAAGGCGGAGAAATTCGTCAACGAGAAGAAGTACCAGGCGCGTCTCGACAAGGACCTCAAGGAAGCCGAGACGGCGGAAGTGCGCGGTACGCCGAGCCTGTACATCAATGGTCGGTCCTACAATGGCCCGATGCAGGCTGACAAGATGAAGGAAATCATCAAGAAGCTGGCGGACGGCAAGCTGTAGTCGCACGCGACTCGGTGTTTCTGTTCGAAGCGCGGGCTGCCCTGGGAAACCAAGGTGGCCCGCGCTGCTTTTGGGCGCACAGCGGGCGCGGCCGTTTGACCTTTGGATGACAATCGTGTGCGATGCGCGTGACCGTTCGGCGTGCTTGCCGCGGGAGTCCAACATGCGTCGTCTGTCCGTGATTCTGGGTCTGGTCTTGGCTGGTTGCAACGCGGCGACCGTGACCGACGTCGATGCCGTCGTGGATGTTGCTGCCGATGCTGCGATTGCGGATGCGGCGGTCGATGCGGCTGGCGACGTCAGCCCGGCTGGCTGGCAGGTCAAGCTCAGCGTCTCATCGGGCGTCAGTCTGCTCTACAGCCAGGGCATCGCGCGTTTGCCCGGCGGCTGGGCGTTCTCGGCAAAAGCCGGTCTGTGGCGCACCGATGAGCAGTTCAACCAGCTCGTGGAGAAAATCAATCCGCTGCCCCAAACGCTGCTGGATCAGGGCTACGGCCATATCGGCGACATCGACATGGCGGACGGCAAGCTGTACGCCGGTCTGGAGCAGGGCGACTTCAGCACGGGCAAGCAAGCGGTCGCGTGGTTCGATCCGCAGACGCTGGCGTTCCTCGGCTCGCACGACTTGGCGCAGCACGAGAATCCTTGCCTGTGCATCGACGAGGCGACGCTGATCGCCTATACGCCAGATCGCTACCACGGCACGGAGATTCGCCGCTACGACGTCAAGAACGGCTGGGCACCGCTGCCGTCCCTGACGCTTTCCCGGCAACTGGACGCAATGCAGGGCGTGGACGTGGCCAACGGCGCGCTGTGGTTCTCGTGCGACGATGCGGTCCACGGACTGTACCGCGCGGACTTGGCGACCGGTGAGACGCGGCAAATCGGCACGATTGGGCGATTGACGGCGATTGGGACGATTTTGCCAGAAGTGGAAGGCATCGACGCGTCGCCGACCGCGAACGGCTTCCTGCACACGCTGACCAATGAGCCGCTGCAGGCGACGAGTTGGGTCGACGATTGGCTCGTGTCAGGGCCGTAGCGCGCTACGCCCGCTCAAACGGGAACGCGAGCACCTGCTCGATGTCGTGGAGATTGAGCAGCAGCATCAGCAGGCGATCGATGCCCACGGCAACGCCCGCCGCCGCCGGCACGCCGTCCGCCAGCGCCAGCAGGAAGCGTTCGTCCATCGGATACACCGGCCGGTCGAGCTGCTGCCGCAGCGCGAGGTCAGCGGCAAAACGCCGGCGCTGTTCCACCGGGTCGACAAGCTCACCGAAACCATTGGCGATCTCGATGCCCGCGAGGTAGATCTCAAAGCGCTCCGCCAGCCACGGCTTGCGCGGATTGGGCCGCGCGAGCGAGGCCATGCACAGCGGCCAGTCGGCGAGCACCACGACCGGGAATTCCGTCAGCCGCGGCTCCACGCGCTCCGCCAGCGCGCGCACGAGCACATCTGCGATCGTGTCCTCGGCCGCGACCTGCAAGCCCGCCGCTTGCGCGCGCGTTTGCACCAGCGCGAGGTCGTCACAGCGGCCCGGATCAAAGCCGGCAAAACGCCGGATCGCCGTGCGCACCGACAGCACCGGCCAGCGCCCGCGCAAATCCAGCGTCGCGTGGTCCTGCCCCAGCGCCTTCTGGCAGGCACGCGCCAGCCCTTGGAAATCGCGGACGATCTGCTGCCACGTCCCGCCCGCGCGGTACCACTCGAGCATCGCGAATTCCGGATTGTGCCACTGGCCGCGCTCGCCCGAGCGGAACACATGGCCCAGGCTGTAGATCTGCTCCAGCCCCGCGGAGAGCAGCCGCTTGCAGTGGTACTCCGGGCTCGTCACCAGATGTCGCGTCACCGGCGCGCCGCCCATGCCTTGGCGCAAATGGACTTCCACGGCGTCAAGGTGCAACTCCAGGCCCGGCGACAGCGCCATCACCGGCGGATCGACCTCCAGAAAGGCGCGTCGGTCAAAATACCGCCGCGTCGTCGCCAGCAGCCGCGCGCGTTGCCGCAAGATGGTCAGCCGTCGGCCAGAATCGGCGGTCAGGCGGGCAAAATCGCCGTCCGGATGGGGAAAGTCGCGGTGGGCGCTTTGGCCCAGCCGCAGCCAGTTCGCGTCAAACAAGTCGCCCGGGCGCGCGTCCATGCCGTCGGGCAGCGTCGCGCGCTTCGTCTCATCTTCCCGCCACAGAATCGCTTCGCGGCCTTGCACCGCCAGCACGCGCCAAATCGCCATCCGCTACTCGGCGACGAAGCGGCCGGTGCGATCCAGCGGCTGATGGTCGATCGCGGAACGCACGAATTCCCAAACTGCCGGCGTCTTGGCGATAAAGCGGCCTTCCACTTCCTTGCCCGCCAGTACCTTGACCATCGCGACGTCGGCTTCCGTGCCGCCGCCCGGGGCCGTGTCAGGCTTGCCGACCACCCGGATGTCGTTGTAGCCCGGGCGCAGTTCCTGGGTCAGGTCCAGCGTGAAACCGCTGTCGGCAAGGCCGATCTTCTTGAACATTTTGCCGTTGATGAAGACCTCAAACTGCACGGTCACTTTCACGTTGGGCTGGTAGACGAGCACGTAGCGGTTCTTGGTCTTGCCCTGGCCGTCGGTCGGGATCGGGTTGCCCACCAGATCGGACATGCCGGTCAGCTTGGGATTGCCGTCCTTGTCCGGGACCACGTTGTAGCCGGGCGAGAGGATGTGGATGTTGCCGTCGATATCGAACTTGACCGTGCAATTCAGCAGCTCGCCGAGCTTCAGGTTGGTCGCTTTCAGGCCGTTGATGAAGACGTCGCTGGCGAACGCGGGCATGGCGGTCAGCGAAAGCGCGAGGGAGGTGAGCACGAGGGCGATGCGGGCGCGCATGGGCGGTCTCCTTGGGATGTCCCAACTGTTAAACGCGAGTCTGCCGCGGCCACTCACGCCGCAGGGCTCGCGCTAGCTTACACAGGACCGGCGGCGGCGCCAGAATCGCTACTTGCAGCCATCGATCGGCGTGTTGACGCATTGCCAGTCGCGGCAGGCATCGGTCGTGCACGCGTCGAGGTCGTCACACGCCGCGTCGTTCTTGCAGAGAGGTCCGCAGTCGTTGATGTACGCGCTGCACACGTTGGGGCTCTGCGCGTTGCCGTCAAACGAGTTGAGGTAGCACTGCAGGGCGTTCTTGCGGCCCATGTCCGGCACGCCGCCGGGCGTGAGGTGCTGGATGCATTGCCAACTGCAGCAGGCGCTGGTCTGGCCTTGCGCCTTGATCTGGCAGGTCGTGAGGAAGGCGCAGAAGGACTTGCAGATGCCGTCCAAGGCCTGCACTTTGGGATCGCTGACGAGGTCCTGCCAGTTACAGGTGACGGGATCCACGAGGATCTGACCATTCGCGCTTGGCGCCTGACAGACCTTGCCAACGTCGCCGTACAGCGGGACTTTCTTGTAGGCGGGCAATGCGCAGGTTTCCCAGCGGCCGTCGAGCGGCGTGCACTGCGAAGAGTTGCCGCACGTCGGTGCGCAAAATGCCTCGGACGGACCGCGCCAGCCGGCCGGCATCTTGATGCAGAGTCCGGCGCGGCCGCCAAGCTGCGTCTTGTCGCATGGCGCCTTTTCATCCGCGCAGGGCAGCGTGCACCACGGGAACGGCGCGTAGTCACTGTCCTGGCACGTCAGCCCTGCCGCACATGAACCAGCCGCACATGCTTGGCCAAAACCCGGCAAGGCCGCGACATCGCCCGCCGCGTCAGCGCCGCCCGCAGCCGATGCGCCGCATGCCGTCGCCAGCAGCAGGAATAATGCGGCGCTTCGATGGATTGCAACTCTGGTCATCTCGACGCGCCTCCAACCCTGTGCCAATCTTGCGCCATGCCGACTTCCCTCGCCAGTCTCAAGGACGTCTCCAAGCGCTTTGGCGACGTGGAAGCGTTGCGCGGCGTCTCGATGACGCTGCCGACCGGCGTCGTGGGCCTGCTGGGACCCAATGGCGCGGGCAAGTCGACGTTGTTTCGCCTCCTGCTGGGCCTCGATCGCGCGGACACGGGCCAGATTCAGGTGCTCGACCTGCCGATGCCGGATGAGGCGGTGCGGGTGCGCGGGCTCATCGGCTACATGCCCGAGGACGACAGCCTCTTTCCCGACATGACCGCGACCGAGCAGGTGGTTCACGCCGCGCAGCTCTCCGGCGTGCCGCCGCTTGACGCGACCCCGCGCGCCCACCAAGCGCTGGATTTGGTAGGGCTGACCGACAATCGCTACCGCAAGGCCAGCGGCTTCTCCCTGGGCCAGCGGCAGCGGCTCCGGCTCGCGATGGCGCTGTGCCATGGTCCGCAGCTGCTGATCGTCGACGAGCCGACCGCGGGGCTCGATCCCGATGGCCGCGCGCAGATGCTCGCGCTTCTGGCGGAGATCGCGAAACAGGGCGCGTCGGTGCTGCTGTCGACGCACATTCTCGCGGACGTGGAGGCGATTTGCAGCTACGTGGTGCTGATGACGCGCGGGCAGGTCAGCTTTGCCGGGCCGATGGCGCGGTTTCGCGCGGCTTCCGGCGGTCCGTCGTTCCAGCTCCGGCCGACCGGCGACGTGGCCAAGCTCATGCAAGTGTTTGTGACCCGCGGCATTGGCGCGACGCTGCAAGATGGCGACGTGCTGGTGCAATTGCCGCCCGATCGCGTGGCTGAGCTGTGGCAGGCTTGCGCGGATGCGGGCGTGGGCGTGAGCGGTCTGAAAGCGGCGGAAGAGGACATGGCCAGCGCGTTCATGCGCCATGTGCAGAACGCCGGCAACCTCGACGCGCAGAGGTTGCTGTGAGTCAAACGACGCAACAACCGCCCACGCGGGCGTTCTTTCATCCCGGTGGCTTTGCCAAGCTGGACGCGAAGCCGCTGACGGACACGGAGCGGCTGCGCTGGCTCGTCGGCATGTTTGCGCGCCTGCAGTTGCGCAGCCTGACTTCCAAGCTGACCGCCGTGTCGTTTCCCGCTGGCGCGCTGATGGGCGCGGCGATCCTCGCGCTGCTGACGCACATCCCGCAGTTGATGGAAGTGCTCGGCGATGATCGCCGCGTGTTCGTGACCGACAAGGCGATGCCGATCCTGTTTGGCATGAACCTGCTCACGGCGTTCCTGCAGACGACAATCTGGGTCGCGCCGGTCATTGCCAGCGACGTCCAGTCTGGCGCGCTCTTGCTGTATTTTTCCCGGCCGCTGCGGCGCCGCGACTACCTGCTGGCGCGTTTCCTCGCGGCGACGCTGGTCACGTGGCTGGAACTGGCCAGCGCCGCAGTGCTGCTCGTTCTCGTGCAGATCGCGACGTTCGGCGTGGCGCTGGATGGCGGCTCGATCGCAGCCGGCCTCATGTTCTGGTTCATGGTCGCGTTCGCGGAAGTGCTCGTGTCGCTGTTTGTCGCCGCGGTCATTTCTGCTGTCGCGCTGGGCTGTTCGTCGCTCGCACGTTCGACCAATGGCGCGCCGCTGCTGTTTGCGGGCCTCCTGCTCGGCTCGATTCCGCTGGCGCTCGTCCTTGGTAACGTGGCCGGCCATGGCCCGTTGTGGGAGTCGGTCAATCTGGCGCAAGGCCTGAACGCGGTGCACGCGCTCGTCATGGCGCTCCTGTCGCCGCAGCCACTGCCGGAGGGCCTGCTGACACGCGCCATCGTCGGCGTCGCGATCTGGTCGGGTCTGGCCGTGGGCGCGTGGCAGCTGCTGGTGCGGCTCCTGCGCAATCCGCCGATGGGCAAGGGGAGGGCGTAGATGCTGACGCCATTGCCGCCCGACAACACCGTGCTGCGCATGCAGCGGGTGACCCAACAGTACGGCGCCAACGTGGCGCTGCTGGACGCGACTTTTGACCTGCAGCCGGGCGTGGTCGGCCTGCTCGGACCCAATGGCGCGGGCAAATCGACGCTCATCCACCTCGCGGCGGGCCTGAAGACGCCGACGCGCGGCAAGGTGACGTGGCTGGGCGGCAAGACTCAGGGCGACGCGGCGCTGGAAGGGCAGATCGCGCTGGTGCCCGACGGTGACAGCCTGCCCAAGCTCGACACCGCGCTGGGTCTCGTGACGATGGTGCTGCGCTGCCACGGGCTTGTGGCGCATGACGCGGACACGCGCGCGCGGGCGATCCTGACGCGGCTGGGCATGGAGGCGAAGTGGCACGAGGCGCTCGGCGGGCTGTCCCGCGGCCAGCGCCAACGCGTCAAGCTGGCGCAGGCGTTTGCCCTCCCGGCGCGGCTGGTGCTGCTCGACGAGCCGCTGAACGCGCTGGACCCGATGTGGCGGCAGGAAGTCGCGACGCTGATGCACGAGGCGGCGCAAAATGGCGCGTGTGTCGTCGTGTCGAGTCACATTCTGGAAGAAGTGCAGGCGATTGCCGGCTGGCTCCTGTTGCTGTTCCGCGGCCGGGTCGTGGCGGCGGGCAGTCAGGCTGAAATCCGCGCGCTGCTGCACAAACGGGCGCAGGCGCTGCGTCTGAAGGCGAGTGACCCGCGCGCGCTGGCCCGCGAGCTGCTGATTCGCGCGCCGGTCACGGAACTGAAAATCGACGCGCAGTATCTGACCGTGCAAGCGTCCGAAC
>CAINLT010000137.1 GCA_903850505.1 uncultured Myxococcales bacterium
CATGTGTACTCCATCGGGCCTCCGGCCCTCCGTCCTACACTGCCGCGCCAAAAGCGGACATTTCACTTGCTACGCGATGCGGACATTTCAAAAGCTACCAACACGTCTGAAGATCTGCCGCACTTTTGCCAAGCGCAGTGGCTGAGAACGCCCGCCCAAACTGGCGAAGCGCGCCAGAAGCATTTTGCAAAGTTTCGCCGTCGATTTTCCTCATGGACGGCGCGTTCCGCCCGCTTAACGTGGATAGACGGTCGGCGAATCGCTCGTCAGTCGCATTTGTCAGGCGTGCGATCTCATGGATTGCACACAGAAAGGAGGACCCGTGGTTCAAGCAAAAGAGATCAAGGACGGCATGCAGGTGCTGTGCAAAGATGGCAATCTCGTCGGCATCGTCGACCACATGGAGAGTGATGGGAAAACCATCAAGCTCAAGCGCGACACCACGGGCGCGCATCGTTGGTATGGCCTTGACGGCGTTCAGTCGATCGACGCCAAGGGTGTGCACCTGAAGACGAGCGGCGATGTTGCGAAGAAGGCGATGCAGACGACCGCACCGCGCAGCGCCCCGGCCCTCTAGGCATTTCTCGCCTCCAGTCCCGTAGCCAATTCCAACTCGGACGAATTTTCGGGCGAGCTGGAATTGGCACGGGGCGGTGGCCATACGGCGGATACCGCTAGCGCAGGCTTCAGGTCCGTCAAGCATGCCCAACTCTGCGCGATCCTGTGGCTTCTGGCGCTGGCCTTGTCGGCGCGTGCCGCCGCCGTCCGAGGCGTCGCCGACAGCCTCCAACGGTCGTCCATCCCTCGCCAGCTTGTTTTCAGAGGACCGCGACCACTACTTCAGTACGGGTGTGCCCGGCGTGACACTCGGCGATTTTTTCCTGGCGACGACAAGGCCCCGCCGAGCAGGCCCCGTAACCCAAGGCGTCGAGGTCTGCGACGCGCGAGGTCCACGCGTTGCCTGTGTGCGTCGCAGATGCCGACATCCCGGCCCATTCCATGACCTTGTGGCTCGCGGGCCACTACCGGTTGGTCAAGGTCGCGAGCGGCGTGCCGGTCTCCAGATCCGACGCCGACGATGAAGCATCAAATATCCGTCCTTCCAAGTGGCTCGCCCCCAAAATCCTTTGCGCTGCGTCGCCGGTCGACGGATGCTGGTGCGTCAGCGGGCCGATGGCGCCAGCGCGCGCCAAATCAACCGTCGCGATATCGGGTCGCTCCAGGCCGTCCTGAACCTGCGCCACGTCGTGTTGCAGGACCACGGCGATCGCGGCGGCATCCGCCTTGTTATTCTTCACTTCTCCGGAAACGTACGCGATCTTCTTGTCGTCGACGTCCACGTGAACTTGCGTCATGCCGTGCTGCGCCAAGTCGTTGGCGATTTCCGTGTTGGTTGCTTCAGTGTGATGGCTGGTTTTCATCTTGTCCTCCTGCGGGTCAAAAGGACCGCATCAAGAAGATAGGACGCAAATCGGCCGGTGCGCGGATAGCTACGCCAGCGTCAACTTCCGCACGCGAACCTTCGCGGGCCCGAGGTTGACACGGAGTTGCGGCAACTTAGTCTGAGAGGAGACGGTGGTCGCCGCGGGGACGTGAGTCAGCCCGCGACGTTGCTGCGGGATCCATGTTGGCGGAGCGACCGCTCGTCTCCGCGTTTTCTTGAGAGTCTTGCCACGTACGCGCAATGAGGTATCGCTATGCTCAGAAGCCTGAAAGAACTGGAAGGGTATTCCGTCCAAGCCACGGACGGTGAGATCGGGACCGTCAAGGACCTTCTCGTGGACGATGAGCACTGGGGTATCCGCTATCTGGTCGTCAAGACCGGTGGCTTCTTCAATGGACATGCCGTGCTCATTTCGCCGATTTCGTTCCGGAAGATCGATGAAACGAAACGAGAATTTCACTTGTCGCTGACCATGGAGAAGGTCAGGGACAGTCCAAGCATTGATTTGGACAAACCGGTCTCCCGGCAGCACGAGAAGTACTATCACGACTACTATGACTACCGGTATTACTGGGGATATCCGGGTGTATGGGCCATGGAAGCGGTCCCCGGGGCGCTCGCAACAGGCCACGCCAAGGGTGCCCAGCCGAAAGCCTCGGAGCCCCGGGCTGACGACGTCCATCTGCGCAGCGCCAAGGAACTGCGCGGCTACCGCATTGAGGGGAGCGACGGGGAAATCGGCCACATCGCCGACTTCATCGCGGACGACGCGGCGTGGGCCGTGCGTTATCTCGTGATCAACACGAGCGATTGGTGGCTCGGCAAGAAGGTGCTCGTGGCGCCACACTGGGCCAGCCGGATCAGTTGGGCGGAGCACAAGGTGCAACTGGGGATCACGCGCCAGACGATCCAGGCCAGTCCGGAGTGGGACGCAATCGCGGGCATGAGTCGCGGGTACGAAACGCGTCTCCATGCGCACTACGGCCGCGCCGCGTATTGGGAGCCGTGGACCGTTGACGTCGTCACCTCCCCGCGGCGTCCGCATGGGCAACAGGGTGGCCATCCAGGCTGACGTGAAGCACGCGCAGGAGTTGATGGGTGCCGCGACGGGGCTTGGTCTCACGCCCAGTCCGATAGCGGTGCCGGTGCCGCAGGTCGGGTCCTTCACTTCGATGCCATTGACGAGGGTCGGCTGAAAGAGGAGAGTGCTCAGACAGGTCCTGCACCAACCGTCTGGAGTCCCCATCATGCGCCCTCTTCTTGCATCGTTCATTGCTGTTTGCTGTCTTGCGTGTTCCTCGCCGACGGCGACCGCTTCAGTCACGGACGCGCTCGCGGCTGACGCTGCGTCCGATGGCACCGGCGCGGACACGGGCGCCACTCTGGAATGCGTCGCGATCAACCAGACACTCGCCGGGCAAACGGGCATCCTGCCGGGCCGCGCATGCACGGCGGTCGTGCGTTTGGCGGTCGATACGCTCGCGCCGGATGGCTGGAACTTCGTGTGTGGTGCGCCCAAGGCGGTGACCGAAACGGACGCGCGCGCTGCCGCCACAGCGGGGTTGCCCACGGGCACGCCAGGCCCCGGGACGCTCGTCAGCGCGGCAAGTCCAACCGACGTCTACGTGTACCGACAGGGGCCTACTGATTTCGGGTCCTTCAGCGTCGTCGCGGCGCAATCCGGGCTCCTCGTCCTCGGCAGCTACTTGGGCTACAGCGCGGCCGCCAAGACGTACTTCCCGGCGACGTGGCGCGCGGCCAGTGAGCTCGGCGTTGGCTGTGGCACTGAAGAAGCCAACGTCACGACACACGTCTACGATGCTGCCCCGGACTCATTCGCCGCGACGCAAGCTGAGACCGATGCCGCCATTGCCGCCGTGCGTGCGACCGCGCTGTGGAACGCGATCGTGCCGATGGAAGTCGCGCTCGTCCGCCTGCAATTCAGCGTCGACGGCAGCAGCAAGGCGACTTCCAAGGCGCAGTGGTACGTCATCCTCGGCGCGGGCTTGGGCGGCTGACGGCGCGGGTGCGTTCGATTTCGCGCCGCGGTGCGGGATTTGGTATTCCAACAGGGTCACCCTGTCTGGAGGCCCCCCATGCGTGTCGATTGTGAAGAGCGGGCGTTCGTCTGGCTGCAACGCGCGGTGTTCTTCGCGTGTCTCACGGGCGCAATTGGCTTCAGTTTGGCCTGCGCGCCAGCGCCGGGGACGCTCACGACGACGACCACGACCCAGACCGACTACAAGATCCGCCAGAACGCCTACACGGCTGACCCTGCGCCGCGCGCCGTTGGCGAATTGGTGCCGGAGGGCAAATGGGCCGTCGAGGTCGGCTACGATCGCACGTTCGTGCGCATCGGACCGAGCCGGGACGCGGGTGGCAGCGGCCAATCGCCCACGCTGGACACCGGACATGTGCGTGCTGCTCGCGCGGTTGGCAACGAGGGCGAGATCGGCTTCTTTGGCCAGCTCTCCTTGAGCCACAAGCCGGGCGCGGCGGACATGGCGCCGACTGACTTCGTGGCGAACGCGTGGCTGACCGGGTTCACAGCGCGGATCCGTCCGCGGCTGAACGACGTCGTGGCTTTTGTCGGCGGGTTCCAGGCGGCGGTCGGCGCCTTGCCCTGGCAACGCGACATCCAAGCCGTCACGACGATACACACGGAATGGACGCCGGTTGGCACCACGACGCCCGCGCGGAGCAGCACGAGTGTCGACAAGCAGGCCTACGCGACAAGTGGCTCGGCGCTCGCCGGTTCCGCGCACGTGAGCCTGGGCCTCGAATTCCGCCTCGCGCAACAGATTTCCCTCCAAGTCGGTGCGGCGGGCGGCGTTGTCTCGGCGGTCATGGGCGTCGTCACAACGGCGACGCGCTGTTCGAGCACGTACACCACGCCGTACGGGGCGACTTCGGGTTCCTGCATCGGTCAGACGCCGGACGAGCTCGGCGTCGCCCACGCCGAGTCATTCGTGATGCCAACCGCCGCGCTGACCGCGACGTTCCTGCCCCTGCAGTTCGTGCTCAGCGGCTGGTGGCTGGCGGCGACGACCGGCAACTTGCAGGATGTGACGCCCGGCGGGCTGATGTTGGCCGCGCGGGTGATCCTTTAGGCAAGCCACATCGCTTGACCGCGCTCCCCCGCCTCTTACGTTGCCGCCACCTGCATGTGCACGGCGCGCGGGCAGGCACGGGGGGTAGGTTCTGCACAGCATGCGCGGTCGCGGTGCTCCGTTTGAAGCGCCTGCGTTGCGCGCTGTAGCGAACGAAGCTTTGGGGGTTCGCCATGGTTGACCGGCATTTGCTCATCATCGGCGGCGGTCTCGCCGGGCTCTCGGCGGGCTGCTACGCGCTCCGCAGCGGTTTCAAGACGACCATCGTCGAGCACAACGTCGCGCTGGGCGGCGTCTGCACTTCCTGGCAGCGCGGGCAGTACACGGTGGACGGCTGCATCCACTGGCTGACCGGCGGACCGTTCGAGCAGGTGTACGAGGAGCTGGCGATCCTGCCCGCGGTGCCGCTGCATACGCTCGAGACGTGGGCGACGTATCGCGACGCGCGCGCTGGCCTGGAGGTGGCTTTCACGCGGGACTTGGACGCGCTGGTCAAGCAGCTGACGGCGATGTCGCCCGCGGATGCGCCCGAGCTGGCGCGCCTGCGCGTGGGCGTGCGCGAGATGCTGGCGCTGCATCCGCCCATGGACGCGCCCGAGCTGGGGCATCTGGGCGAACAACTGCGGGAGTTTTGGCACGCCCGCGGCGCGCTCGGGGCGCTCGTGCACTTCCGCGGCTCGGTGGGCGACTGGACCAAGCACCACTTGCAGAGCCCGCAGCTGAGGCGGATCTTCACGCGGATGCTGCCGGAGGCCGCGCCCATGGCGTTCCTGCTGATGGTGCTGGGCTACCTGGAGCAAGGCTACCTGTCGCGTCCCGTGGGCGGCACGGCGGCGTTTCGGGACGCGCTGATTCGCACGTATGGCGCGCTCGGCGGTGAAGTCCGGCTGGACGCAACGGTGGGGGAGATCCTCGTTACGGATGGCCGCGCAACGGGCGTGCGCCTTGTCGATGGGACGACGCTGGCGGCGGACGCGGTGCTGTCGACGTCCAGCGCGCCGGAGACGGTGCTGCGGATGCTGGGCGGCGCGTACGACGCGGGGCCGACGCGTGAACGTCTCGCAAATTGGCAACTGTTCGAGCCGATCGTGCTCGCCAGCTTTGGCGTCGCGGCGCCGTATGCCGATGTGCCGAGCTTGATGACCTTGGACGGCGATGTGCCCTTTGACGTCGGCGGCCGGCTCGTGGACTGCTACACGGTGCGCGTTTGCAACGACGACGCCTGTTTTGCGCCCCAAGGGCACACAGTGATTCAGGCGCTCATGCCGACCGATTACGCGTGGTGGACCGCGCAGGAGCAGCACGATTCCGAGGCCAGGATGGCCATCGCGGAGGTGGCGCTGACTGCGCTGGAGCCGCATTTTCCCAACCTGCGCTCCCTGGTGCGCGAGACGGACATCGCGACCCCGCTGACGTACTGGAACCGCACGCGGTCGTGGCACGGCGCTTTTGAAGGCTGGATGCCGCGCGCGGGCGGCATGTTCGGACACGTGAAGAAGACGCTGGCGGGACTGGAAGGTTTCTACATGGCCGGCCAGTGGGTCGAACCGGGCGGGGGCGTGCCCATGGCGCTGACGAGCGGTCGTCAGGCGATCCAGCTGCTGTGTCGCGACGCGCATCAGCCGTTTGTGGCGACGTCCAAGGCGCCGCGCCAGAACGAGGCCGTGAGCGCCGCATACGCGGGCCATTGAACGGCTCGGGAGGTCAGAATGGCAACGCCAACTGAGGTGCAGGCAGACTGCAGAAAGAGGCCCACGATGGACAACGGCGGCGCACTGTACGGCTTGGGCGTCATCGGCGCGCTCGGCTATTTCATCCACACCGCGCCGACGTTCTGGCTGGGCGTGCTGGGCGTCGTCAAGGGCGTGTTCTGGCCGGCGGTCGTCGTGTACAAGGCGCTGGAAGTGCTGAAGGCGTAGCGGCACGTCGTGCGCTGACGATAGGCAGTAGGTTGCACGTCACGACATGCAGTGGCGCGCAGATCAGACTGTCGTCGCAGCGCCGACAGACACCCCGCCCTCAGCCAAACCGCAGCCCATCCATCGCCAGCGTCGCCATTCCGCCCACCGGCCACGCCAGGTTCGCCGCGCCGTGGCCCACGGGCAGCCCGATGACAACCGGCACGCCCAGCGGCGCCAACAGGTCCTGCAGCACGGCCCGCATCTCGGCGGCGTCCGTGCGCGGTTCGAGGAAATCACCCAGCGCGATGCCCAGCACGCCCTGCAACGCGCCCGACTGCCGCAGCTGCGTGACCATCCGGTCGATGCGATAGGGCGGCTCCGCCACTTCTTCCAGCAGCAAGATGGCGCCCTGCGCGCGCACCGCCCACGGCGTACCCGCGAGGCTCCCCAACACGGTCAAATTGCCACCGACAACCGGACCGCGCACCGGCCGCGCTGGCCCGCACAGCAGCTCACCCGGCAGCGTCGGCCATTGGCCGTTCTGCAGCAGGTCACGCAGCGCGCGGCGGCTCGCGTCGTCCACGAGCACTGCGCCCGTCGCGCCAAAGGCGTCATTGGACAGGGTCTGCAGCACCGGGCCGTGGATCGCCGGCAGGCTGCGCTGCTGCAGCGCCGTCAGGAGTGCCGTCGCGTCCGAGAAGCCGATGACCGGCCGGCCGTCCAGCTGCGTCCACGGAATCTGCGCCAACAGGTGCGCCGTGCCATAGCCGCCGCGGGCGAACCACACCGCGTCGATGTCCGGATCCGTCAGCGCCCAGTTCAGGTCGGCGGACCGCACGTCCGCCGTTCCCGCCGTGTACCGCGCCTTGTCGTGCAAGTGCGGCGCCTCGACGAGTTCATAGCCCCAGCTCCGCACCACGTCCATGCCGCGCAGCAGCCGCTCGGCCGTGAACATGCCGGCAGGCGCCACGACTGCAATCCGCGCACCGTCTCGCAGCTTCATCTATTCCGCCTTTACGCCCGCCACGACCTGGTGCTCGACCAGCCGGCGGTAGGTGCCATCCTGGGCCATCAGCGCGTCGTGCTTGCCCAACTGAACCAACTGCCCGCGTTCCAGCACGGCGATCGCGTCCGCGTCGCGCACGGTGGACAGGCGATGCGCGATGATGAGCGTCGTTCGCCCCTTCATCAGGCGCTGCAGGGCTTTTTGCACGAGCGCTTCGGACTCCGCGTCCAAGCTCGACGTCGCCTCGTCCAGGATCAGCACGCGCGGGTTGGCCAGGAGCGCGCGCGCAATCGCCACGCGCTGCCGCTGCCCGCCGGACAGTTGCACGCCGCGCTCGCCGACCAACGTGTCATAGCCTTCCGGAAAGCGCGTGATGAACTCGTGGGCGTGGGCATCCTTGGCCGCGGTCTCCACGTCCTCCGCCGACGCATCCGGCCGGCCGTACGCGATGTTGTCGCGGATCGTGCCGGAGAACAGCACCGGCTCCTGCGAGACAATCGCGATGTGGCGGCGCAATTCCGCGAGCTTCAGGTGCCGCACGTCCACGCCGTCAAACAGCACCGCGCCGCCCGTCACGTCGTGGAAACGCTGCAGCAGCGACGTCAGCGTGGTCTTGCCCGCGCCCGACGAGCCCACGAGCGCGATCGCCTGACCCGCCGGCACGTCCAGGGTCACGCCCGCCAGCACCTGCTGATCCGGCCGCGTCGGATAGACAAACTGCACGTTGTCAAAGCGCACCGCGCCCTTGCCCTGCGGCATCGGCACGGTCGTCTCGGCGTCGTGGATGGTCGGCTCCGTGCGCAGGATCTCAAAGATCCGCTCGGTCGCGCCCGCCGCGCGCTGCAACGCCCCCGCGAGGCTGGCCAACGCGCCGACGCTCGCGGCGACCATCACGGTGTAGAGCAGGAACGATGTCAATTCGCCGCCCGTCAGCTCGCCGCGCACGACCGCGCTGCCGCCGATCCACAGGATCACCGCCATCGCGACGGACACCGCCAGCATCACGACGCTGAACATCGTCGCGCGCCACCGGATGAGGTGGAGCGACGCGTCAAAAGCCGCGCTGATGTTGCCGCGATAGGTCGCGTTTTCCGTCGGCTCACGGACAAAAGCCTGGACGGTCTGCATCGCGCTGACGACTTCTTCCACGCGCGTCGACGTCTGGGCGTGGCGATCCTGCACCGCGCGGCTCATCTGCCGCACGCGGCGGCCAAACAGCACCACAAAGACCATCAGCGGCGGCACAACCGCGAGCATGTAGAGCGTCAACTTCCAGTTGGAATAGAACAACATGCCCACGCCGCCAATCAGCGTCACGCCGTGGCGCAGCGCGAGGCTCAGCTCCGTGCCGACGAGGCCATCGATGACCGTGACGTCCGACGAGAGGCGCGACATGATTTCGCCCGTGTGGCGCGCGTGGAACCAGGACGGCGGCAGTTGCAGCAGCCGCTGGAAGACGGAGACGCGCAGGTCCGCGACGACCTTCTCGCCCAGCCAGCTCATTTCATAGTGGCGAATCCAGATGAAGACCGACTGCACGACCGCGACGACGATGAGCAGCGTCGCCAGCCGGTTCAGATCCATCATGGACTTGTGCGCCAGCGCATCGTCCACCGCCTGCCGCGCCGCGTACGGATACACCAGGCCCATGCCGGAGCTGACAAACAGCGCGACCGCCGCGAGCCAGAAACGGCCCTGGTACGGCTTGACCAGCCGCAGGAGCTGCGTCAGCGGCCCAAGACTGGACGAAGGCTTGGCGGGCGGCGCAGGCGCGTCGCCGGCAAAAACGTGATTGGCCATGAGTATGTGAGCCTAGACCAGCGGAATCTGCTGGGTAACGCAGTGAATGTTGCCGTATTGCGTGACGAGCGGGCGGCCATCGATGCCGATGACGCGCCGGTCCGGGAACATGGCCTGCAGGAGCGCGAGCGCCTCATTGTCGGATTTCTGGAAGAAGATCGGCATGAGGACGATGCCGTTGGCGATGTAAAAGTTCGCGTAGCTGGCTGGAAGATGCTCGCCGCGAAAGGCGATTGGCTCCGGCGAGGGCAGGGTGCCGACGCGGAACGGCCGGTCATTGGCGCCGCCGCGCATCTGCCGCAGACGCCCGAGGTTGGCGGAGAGCGCCTCGTGATCCAGATGGCCGACCGGCGCAGCGACCGCGACAATCGCGTCCTCGGCGACAAACCGCGCGATGTCGTCGATGTGGCCGTCGGTATCGTCGCCCTCCAGCCCCGCGCCCAGCCAATGCAGCCGGTTCACGCCCAGGGAAAGCCGCAGCGAGCCCTCGATTTCGTGGCGCTCCAGCTGCGGATTGCGGTTGGTGTTGAGCAGCACGGCTTCCGTCGTCAGCAGGTCGCCCACGCCGTTGACCTCCAGCGCGCCGCCCTCCATCACCAGACCCGGCGCCACGCGCGGCACGTTGAAGTACGCGTTCATCTGCCGCGGGATCAGGTTGTCCAGCGCCGACGCGAACTTGCCGCCCCACGCGTTGAATTCCCAATCGAGCATCGCCAGCGGCGGCGTCTCCGGCGGCGCATCGTCGCGGCGCTTGACGAAGATTGGCCCGTGATCGCGCGCCCACACGTCGTCGCTGTCGATGAGGTGCCACACGAGGTTCTCCGCCTTCGCGCCCGCCCGCGCGGTCACGCGGATGGCGTAGTCGCGGTATTCGACGTGCGGCACGTTGATGTGGACTTCCTCCACTTGGCTCAGCTCCATCACCAGCCGCGCGAACGTCGCCTCCACGTCGGAGTGGATGCCGCGCCAGATCTCCGGGCGGTGCGGCCAAGTAAGGATCGTGCCGCGGTGCGGCTGCCATTCGGCCGGCATGTAGTATTGGCGCAGGTCAGCGGGTGCAGTCATGGGTTAGTTTCCTGCCTTGTCGGGCGTCGGGAGCTGTCGGGCGGTCAGGCCGCCATACGCGTCCACGCGCCGATCGCGAAAGAATGGCCAAATGTTGCGCACGTCCGTGACCCGCGCGGGATCGCACCGCACAAGTAAGGTCGTTTCCAGCTGGTCATCGGCCTCCGCGAGCAGTTCACCCTGCGGCCCGGCACAGAACGTATGACCCCAGAAATCAATTTCCGCTTCCACGCCAACGCGGTTCACCGCTGCGACGTAGAGGCCGTTGGCGATCGCGTGACCGCGCTGCACGGTCCGCCACGCATCGAGCTGCCGCGCCTGTTCATCCGCCGGCTCGCTGGCAATGCGACCGATCGCCGTTGGGTATACAAGCAGCTCCGCGCCCTTGAGCGCGCACACCCGGGCCGCCTCGGGAAACCACTGGTCCCAGCAGATCAGCACGCCCAGCTTGGCAAAGCGCGTCTGGAACACGGGAAAATCAGAATCACCGGGCGCGAAGTAGAACTTCTCGCAATAGAGCGGATCGTCCGGAATGTGCGACTTGCGGTACGTGCCGGCCAACGTGCCATCCGCGTCGAGGATCGCCGTCGTGTTGTAGTACAGCCCGGGCATCGCGCGCTCAAACAGGGAGGCCACGATCACGACGCCGAGCTCACCCGCCAGCGCGGCCAGCTTGTCCGTCGTCGGCCCCGGCACGGGTTCCGCGAGGTCAAAGTGGCGCGGCTCCATCTCCTGGCAGAAATACGGGCCGCGAAAGAGCTCAGGCAGCACGCAGATGTTGGCGCCTCGGGCAGCCGCGGCGCGCACGCTCGCGATCGCGCGATCGAGGTAATCGGCGCCCGTCGGATTGGCGGCGAGCTGGTGCAGGGCGAGCGTATACGGGGCGGGGAATGCGGACATGGCGGCCTGTGGCGGAGCGTGGATCTGCGTCTCCGGCGGCAGGGGGATAGCCGGAATGGCCGGATCGGTCAAGGTGAAACGAACTGTTGCCCAGCCGTCACGCACCTTCACGACTTTGACTTGCATCCAACGTGTGCCGCGCGTAGAAAGTAACGCGGTGTGGCCGGATTATCGGCTATCCTTGACGTCGACTTTGCGCCACGCGGCGCGCCGAGAGATCTCCATGAAGTTGCTGAAGAATGCCTCGCTTTCCCTGCCTGCGTGTACCCGCCTCCTGTCGCTCCTCGCGGCAGGTGCGATGGCCCTGACCGCGACCGGCTGCGGCGACGATGCCGGCATCACGGGCCCGTCCGTCATTGACGACGACGGCGTGAA
>CAINLT010000138.1 GCA_903850505.1 uncultured Myxococcales bacterium
CGTGCACGATTGGCGATGTCTGCGGCGGCGGCGCCTGCGTGCCCGGGACCAAGACGGTCTGCGACGACGGCAACGCGTGCACGGCCGACAGCTGCAACGCCAGCACCGGGAACTGCAACTACGCGATCCAATTCGCGACGACGTGCAGCGACGGCAACGCGTGCAGCCAGAACGACGCGTGCGACGCCACCGGCCAGTGCGTCGGCGCGGCGGTCACCTGCAACGACGGCGTGGTGTGCACGAGCGACAGCTGCAATCCGGCGAGCGGCTGCGTCTACACGCCCAACACCATCGCTTGCAACGACAGCAACGCCTGCACGAACAACGACGCGTGCAGCGGCGGCACATGCGCGGGAACGGCCGTGACCGTCGCGACGTTCTGCGATGACGGCAACCCGTGCACGGTCGACACGTGCGACCCGAGCGTCGGCTGCAAGCACGCCGGCAACACCAACGCACCCTGCGACGACGGCAACACCTGCACCAGCGGCGACTACTGTGTGGGCACGGTTTGCACGTCCGGGACGAACAGTTGCACATGCACCGCCAACGCCGACTGCGCCTCGCAGGAAGACAACAACTTGTGCAACGGCACCCTGTTCTGCGACCTGCAGACGTTCCCGTACAACTGCAAGGTTGACCCGACGACTGTGGTGGTCTGCAGCGGCATCGGCGACACGACGTGCGCGAAGAACACGTGCGTGCCGGCCTCGGGCGCGTGTACGCCGCAAGCGCAGAACAACGGCGCAACGTGCAACGCCGACAACTCCGTCTGCACGCCCGGCGACAAGTGCAGCGCGGGCGTGTGCAACGCCGGAGGCACGCTGGACTGCAACGACGCCAACCCGTGCACGACCGACGCGTGCGACCCTGTGAACGGATGCACGCACACGGCCAACGCCAACGCCTGCAGCGACGGCAACGCCTGCACGACCAACGACGTGTGCAGCAACACGCAGTGCACGGCGGGCGCGGCGGTGGTCTGCAACGACAACAACGTGTGCACGACCGACGCGTGCAACCCGGCGAGCGGCGCGTGCAGCTACGTGAACAACAGCACCAGTTGCGACGACGGCAGCCTGTGCACGACAAACGACAAGTGCGGCGGCGGCGCGTGCGGCGGCACGGCGATCAACTGCAGCGACAGCAACGTCTGCACCGACGACGGCTGCGTCGCGGCGACCGGTTGCACGAACGTCGCCAACAGCGCGAACTGCTCGGACAGCAACCCGTGCACGGTGGGCGACACGTGCGCCAACAAGACCTGCCAGCCGGGCAACACCAAGAACTGCAACGACAACAACGTGTGCACGACGGATTCCTGCAACGTCCAGGACGGAACTTGCGTCAACACCGCCAACACGCTTGGCTGCAATGACGCCAACGCGTGCACGAGCGGCGACGTGTGCAGCAACAAAGTCTGCGGTGGCACGGCCATCACGTGCACGGACAACAACCTGTGCACCGCAGACACATGCGCGCCGGCCAAGGGCTGCGACTACGCGCCGAGCGTGAATTGCGACGACGGCAACGTCTGTTCGCTCGACGCGTGCGTGCCGGCGACGGGCGCGTGCACGCACAGCCTGCTCGCGGGTCTCTCGTGCGAAGACGGCGACCCGTGCACCACGCAGGATTACTGTACCTACTTCACGGACGCGGCCAACGGCACGACCGACACGACCAAATTCGTCTGCGCGGCGGGCGCTGGCGCGGTGTGCGACGACGGCAACGCGTGCACCTCGGACAGTTGCAACTACGCCACAACGCACACTTGCGCCCATTCGGCGATGCCGGGCGGAACGTCGTGCGGGACGTGCTCGGTCAACAACGGCGTCAACTGGTTCGCGCCCGGCACGTGCAGCGGCACAACCTGCACGCTCAGCAGCGCGACCACATGCGACGATGGCAACCAGTGCACGGACGACGTCTGCTACAACGGCGCCGGCTGTACGCACATGTCCATGGCCGGCAAGGAGTGCAACGACGGCACCGACTGCACCATCAAGGATCTGTGCTCGGCGCAAAACACGTGCGTGGGGCTCAACGCGTGCGACGACAACAACGCGTGCACGACCGATTCCTGCAGCGTCGTCGGCGCGAAAGTGATGTGCACCAACGACCCGATGCCCAAGGGCGCCGCGTGCGACGACGGCAACGCATGCACCACCGGCGACACGTGCGACGCCAACCAGACCTGCAACGCCACGGAGGTCAAATGCGACGACGGGCTGCAGTGCACGGCTGACACCTGCGACGTCACGACCGGCTGCGTGTTCACCAACATGGGCGGAAGCTTCTGCTCGGGCTCGCAGGACTGCCAACCGGGCGCGTCCTGCCTGAACAGCCACTGCTGGGTGGCGTGCGACGACGGCAATCCATGCACGAGCAGTGACAACTGCGGCGGCGGCACATGCAACGCCAGCGGCATCGTCGGCGCCATCAGCTGCACCAAGAGCAGCGACTGCGGCGGCAGCGGGGCGTTGTGCACCAACGGCTACTGCGCCAACACCTGCAACGACGGCAACGTCTGCACGGTCAATGACTACTGCTTCTCCGGCGCCTGCGTGGGCTCGGCCAACAGCTGCAACGACAGCAATCCATGCACCACCGACAGCTGCTCCCCGGCATCGGGCTGTGCACACGCGCCCGCGGCTGACGACGGCAATCCCTGCACCAACGACTTCTGTGCGGCTGGGGTCGGCACCATCACCCACAGCAACGTCGGCGACGGGCTGCAGTGCGGCGCCGCCAACTACTGCAAAGCGGGCACGTGCACGGCGTGCGGCGCAGGGACCATCGCGACGCCGTACGACGACAACGGCACGGCACAGCTCGTCTGCGCCTTTGACTACCCGATCTGGGGCATCCGCCCGCTGAGCCCCGCCAGCTTCACCAACAACGGCGACAACACCGTGACCGACAACGTCACCGGCTTGATGTGGATGCTGGGCACGTACTCGATCAACACATTCGGCTATGCGACCGCGATTTGCGATGCGCAAGCGACGTATGGCAACAAGTACGATTGGCGCCTGCCGACGGTCGCCGAACTGCAGACCATCAACGACTACGTGCTGCAGAACGGCTACAGCCTCGGCAGCGCGTTCTACGGCCAGGGCTCCAGACTCTGGGCACAGCCGGCCATCGCCACCAACAACGCCTTTGACCTGAACACGCTCGGCGGCGCGATCGAGTACTTGAGCAACACCAACTCCTTCAACCTGAAGTGCGTCCGCGGCCAGAGCGCCATCACGCCGCCCGCGACGCGCTACACGGTCGCCAGCGACCAAACAAGCGTCTACGACAACGTCACCAACATCCTCTGGCTGCGCGCCACGACCTCGAGCGACTTGCCGACCGCGACCGCGACGTGCACCAGCAATGGCGCGGGCTGGCGGCTGCCCAATGTCCGCGAACTGGAGTCGATCGTCGACCGCAGCAATGCGCCGACCAGCTACTTCAACACCACCGGCTTTGGCACCCAGACCGCCGGCGGCTACTGGAGCACCACGCCGCTCAGCACCGGCAGCGGCGCGAATCCGCCGTTTTGGTTCGTCAACTTCACCGACGGCACCTCCGGCACGGCGGCCAACAACACCGCCAACCGCGCGCGCTGCATGACCAACTGCGACGACGGCAACCCGTGCACGACCGACGGCTTTGACAAGAGCACGTGGCTCTGCAAGCACACCAATGCCGTCGACGGTGTGGCGTGCGGCGGCGCGGGCATCTGCGCCTCGGGTGCGTGCAATTGCCCAGCGGGGGCATACGGCGTGTCGATTGACGACAACAGCGCGGTCAAGTTCCAGTGCGTGTTCGACTATCCGGTCTGGGGCGTCACCTCGCTGGCACCGCCCAACCAATCCAACAACAGCGACGGCACGGTCTCCGATGGCAAGACCGGCTTGATGTGGCAGGACGGCAAGGGCTCGGCGGCGACCCTGAACTGGAGCCAAGCCAGGAACTACTGCGACAACTTGATGCTCGCCAGCAAGGCCGATTGGCGCCTGCCGTCGGTCGCCGAATTGGAGAGCATCGTCGACTACACGACCGCCTCCACCGGCCCGAACATCAGCAGCGCGTTCAACAGCGGCACGGTCACCACCGGCTACTGGACCGGCCGCGGCAACGCACAGGCCAGCAGCAACGCCTGGGAAGTCGTATTCGCCCAAGGCCTGACGAGCTACTACCCCGCCAGCACAACCTACCTCAACGCACGCTGCGTCCGCGGCGGACCGATGTCGGGCGGCTCAGGCACGCGGTTCGCCAACATCGGCGGCACGCCGGCAGCGATCAAGGACAACATCACCGGCTTGACGTGGGAACAGTCCGCGCACGCCGGCGGTGGCACCTACATCCAGTCGCTCGCAGCCACGGCGTGTGTTTCGCCCTACCATACGCCCAATATCCGCGAGTTGGCGTCGATCGTCGACCGCAGCCTCGCGTCAACGCCCGCGCTCAACGCGGTGTTCAGCGGCGGCAGCGGCACCTTCTGGTCGGCGACGTTGATGAGCACCTACGGCCTCAGCATCAACTTCACGACGGGCGCCTATGGCTTCGGCAGCAACGCCAGCACCTACTTCGTGCGCTGCGTGAAATAGCGCGCGACCGCACCGTGCCGCCGAGCACCCGGCGCAGGCGAATTCACAGTCTGGCCTTGACAGTCCGTCCCCTTCCGGGTGGGATGCGCGGCGGAGGCGCCCGAGTTCTGGTGGGCTCCCCGGTCTTCAAAACCGGTGTGAGGCGTGACGAGCGTCTCGGGGGAGTTCGATTCTCCTGCGCTTCCGCCAATCCCCAGCTCCCCTCACCCCTGCTGCACCATCGGCGGCTCCCGCTGCAGCCGCACCACTGCCGCGGCCAGCATCAGCGCGGTCCACCCCAGCAGCGCCGCGACCGCGGCCAGCACCGTCGTCTCAGGTGCGGACGCGTGGCCAAGGATCGTCGCGAGGTAATGGCTCGGCGCGATCGCCGCGAAGCTCGTCGAATTCGTGGCCAGGTTATCCATGAGCACCAGCCAGCCGACCGACATCCCGACTGCGGCGCGCGCCCAAATGGCGATCGCCACGAACGTCGCGCTGTAGGCCGTCGCCGCCAACGCTGCGGCCAGCAGGAGCGACGCCAGATCGGTGAACGGCATCTCAGCGGACGTGCCGCGCGTCGCGAGCCACAGCATCAGCATCGACAGCACGCCCAGCGCGCCCGCCACGACGGCCACCGCCAGCCAACGGCCAATCGGCAGCGCGGTCTTGGCCTGGGGCCGCAGCAGGAAGAACGCCAGCGCGCCGGCCTCCGTGTCCTGCCGCACCGCCGCGGTGCCCAAGCCGAGCGCGACCAACGCGATGGCGCGAATGCCCCACGTGTCGACGTATTCGGCGAAGTGATCCGCCGACTCGACTGAAAAGTGCACGATCGCCCAGCCGCCCAGCGTCACCGCCAGCGTCACCGCCAGCCACGGCCACAGCGTCCGCAGGCGCAGCGTGCGCGCCAGCTGAACTTGCATGTGGATGGCCACCGCCGCGGGCAGCGACAGCTTCTTCGCCTCAGGGGCCTGAATCCACGACCAAGCGGTCATTTGACCTCCTTCGCCAGCGCGTGAAACAGGCTGATGAGGTCGTCGCCATCGGTCGCAGCGAAATCGACGTGCGCGCCTGATGCAATCACTGCCTGCGGCAGCGCAGCGAACAGCTCGGCCGGTTCGGAC
>CAINLT010000139.1 GCA_903850505.1 uncultured Myxococcales bacterium
ACCCTTGGCGATGGCGAGCTGCGGGTCGTTCTTGCCGAGCTTGCCCAGCACCACGTCCGCCTGCACCTTGATGAGCTTGGCGCGCGGGTCAAAGTTCTTGTAGACGCGGTGGCCAAAGCCCATGAGGCGGAAGCTGCTGTCCTTGTCCTTGGCCTGCGCGACCGCCCAGTTGACGTCGCCGCCGTGGGAGACGATGCCGTCGAGCATCTCGATGACCGCCTGGTTGGCGCCGCCGTGCAGCGGCCCCCAGAGCGCCGTGATGCCCGCGGCGATGGACGCGTACAGATCCGACTGCGCGGAACCGACCAAACGCACCGTCGACGTCGAACAATTCTGCTCGTGATCCGCGTGCAGGATCAGCAGCAGGTCGAGCGCGTTGGCGATGTCCGCGTCGTGACCGCTGCGCGCCGTGCCTGCGAACATCATGTTGAGGAAGTTGGCGGTGTATTCGAGGTTCGCATCCGGCGCGACCGCAACCAGGCCTTCGCCGTGACGGTAGATGGCCGCGGCGATGGTCGGGAGCTGCGCCATCAAGCGCAGTTCGTTGTAGTTCAAGCCAGCGTGGGTCACCGCCGTCTCGGCGTGGTACGTCGAGGAGAGCGAAATGACCGCGGCGGACAACACGGCCATCGGGTGGGCGTCCTTGGGGAACGCGCTGATGATGGCGCTGACGTGCGGCGGCAGGGCGCGGCTCGCCTTTTCAGCGGCCTTGAACGTCTCGAGTTCAGCCGTGTTCGGCAGCTCGCCCTTCAGCAGCAGCCAAGCCACTTCAAGGAACGAAACCTTGCCCGCAAGCTGCTCGATCGGGTAGCCGCGGTAGCGCAGGATGCCCAGCTCGCCGTCCAGGAACGTGACCGCGCTCTCGCACGCGCCGGTGTTGCCGTAGCCCGGATCAAACGTGACCGCGCCGGTCTTGTCGCGAAGCGCCTGGATGTCGAGGCCGACTTCCTGCTCGCTACCCACAATCACGGGCAGCGGAAGGGTCTTGTCGCCAACGCGAATTTCAGCAGTGATCGACATGTAAGCTCCTGAATGGGTCCGAAGACGCCCGAAAGAAATAGCGGTTGTGGACATGGCGCCGGGAAGAGCCGGCTTGCGGTCAAGGGCACGCCAAGTGCACTTGATATGCGGTGCGGTAAAGAGCGTTGTGTCGCTCTTTTCACGCGGCGGGGACGATACCGGAAGGCGTGGCGCGAAGCAACCGCTCTGCGTAACGGCGACGTCACGGAAAGCGATCGCGCGGGGGAAATTCCACGTTGACGGGCAGCACATTGGGCGTAGCCTGTGTGATGAGGTGAAAATGCATACAAGCCGACTTCCCTGCGGGCTGATTCCTGCGCTGGCGTGCGCGCTTGCCGCGTGTTCCAGTCCTGCCGTGCCCGCTGCTGCGGACGCTGAATCGGGTGAAGCAACAGTTGCGGCGGCTGGGCCGAAAAAGTACGACATCCTCTGGGTGATTGATCACACCGTCTCGATGGGGGATCACCAGCACGGCCTGACCAAAGCGATTCCACAGTTCGTGCAGACGCTGCAGGCCAAGGGCGGCGTCGACGTCCGGACCGCGGTGGTGACGGTGCAGCAAATGGCGGATCCGGCGTCGGCGTACGGGATCAACGTCAAGCAGATCGGCGCATTTCGCCACGAGGCTGCGCTGTCCCTTCCGCCCGTTGCCGCGGAGCGGTTCATCGCGCCGTGCTACGTCGACGGACCCGTCGACGCGACGACACCGAGCGCGCAGTGCCGCGACGGGTTTGATTTCGCCTATGTCGCGGGCGTGAACTACCAGGCGCCGGCGACGTCCCTGCTCAAGACCGGCAGCGCGGTGCCGCCCTACGGCGACGTCGTGAAGCACTATGCCCAGAGTCTGCCGGGAAAGGACGTGGCGTCGACCAACGCGTGGCGGTGCGCGCAGCCCAACTTGGCGGCGGGCGTGAACAACGACAACGGGTCGACCAATTCGCACTGTTGGCTGAACTGCGGGACTGACGCGGAGTGCCAGCAGCTGTTCCAGGACCCGAAGCTGATCTGCTACACGCCGGGCGGTCCCACGGGGGATATCGAGCTGTCGTCGTGCATGTTGCCGCCGGACACCAAGGACTGCCCGCCCGCAGACGAGCTACCGGCGGTGCTGGGCAACGGCCAACTGAGCCTGTTGCGCTGCAACGCCGCCGTGGGGATTTCCTCCACACAGCCGTCGACGGTCGAGGGCGGCCTGCGGTCGGCGTGGCTGGCGCTGGATCCCGCGGGGCCGAATTGCCCGGATGCCGCGCACTGTCAGAACCAGCAGCTCCTCCGCGACGACGCGACGTTGGTGCTGGTCTTCATCTCCGACGAGGACGACTGCTCCGTCGCGCTGGATCAGCCGCTGCCTGACGCTTGGACCGACACACCGTTCTCACCGCATGACAGCTGGTCGAACTGCCAATTTGTCGGCGACGCGGCGGGTGGCGATCCTGCGGTGGCGGAGGCGGTATGCCTTTCTCACAAACACAAGCTGGCCGATCCGGCTGGCTACCGGTGCCCAAGCGACTGTACGCCGACAGACGCGGGATGTGTGGCCGAGGCGGCCAAGCACGTTGCGGACAGCAAGCAGTTCGACAAGCGGTTTGGTGCCGTCGCTGATTTCCTGGAGAAATTCAAGACGCTCAAGGCCAAGCCGGAGCAGCTCGTGGTGGCGGCGATCACCGGCGATTCGCCGGATCAGGCGTTTCCCGGTGGTCAGCAGGCGGCGCTGACCGCGCAGGTGCACACGGATCGCGTCATGTTCCTGGCATCCGCCCTCGGCCAAAATGCCAGCTCGCGGGTGCCGCATGTGTGCCAATCCGCGACGACGCAGGCGGGTTATGGCTCGCGCTATCTGCAGTTGGCCGCCGCGGTTGGCGCCAATGGCTGGGCTGCCAACCTGTGCGACGATCTGCCAACGACACTCACGAACTTCGCGACGTTCCTGGCTAATCGACCGTAGGCGCCGGCACGTCCAGCTCCGCCCGCGCCTGATCTGACCGCTTGCCCTTCTTGGCAAACCGCCCGAGCGCCAGGTACACGACCGGCGTCGTGTACAGCGTCAGCAACTGCGACGCCAACAGCCCGCCGACAATCGTGATGCCCAGCGGCCGCCGCAGCTCCGATCCCACGCCCGTGCCAAAAGCCAGCGGCAGCGCGCCGAGCATCGCCGCGAGCGTCGTCATCAGGATCGGCCGGAAACGCAGCAGGCACGCTTCCTCAATCGCCTGCAGCGCCGGCATCCCGTGGCGCTCGCGCTCGATGGCGAAATCAATCAGCAAGATCGCGTTTTTCTTGACGATGCCGATGAGCAGCAGCAGGCCGATCAGGCCGATGATGCTCAGATCCAGCTTGAACCACAGCAGCGCGGCAATCGCGCCAATGCCCGCGGACGGCAGCGTGGAGAGAATCGTGATGGGGTGGATGTAGCTCTCGTACAGCATTCCGAGCACGATGTAGACGATGATGAGCGCCATGAGGATCAGCATCGGCTCGCTGTCCAGGGACGCCGTGAACGCCTGCGCGGTGCCCTGGAAATCCGCGTGGATGCCCGGCGGCAGGTGCATGTCGGCTTCCGCGCGGTGGATGAGGTCAATCGCCTGGCCGAGCGCGACGCCGGGCGCCAAATTGAAGGAAATCGTCACCGACGGGAACTGGCCATTGTGATTGACCGCCAGCGCCGACGCCGACGACGAGAATTTGGCGATCGCCCGCAGCGGCACCTGCGCGCCCGACGCCGAACGCACGAAGATGCGGTCCAGTGAATCCGGGTTCTGCCGCAAGTTCGGCGGCACTTCCATCACCACGCGGTACTGGTTGCGCTGCGTGTACATCGTCGCGACTTGCCGCTGGCCAAAAGCGTCGTACAGCGCGTTGTCGATGTCCGCCGGCGTCACGCCCAGCCGCGCCGCGGTGTCCCGGTCGATCTTCACGTCCAGCTGCAGCCCGGCGTCCTGCTGGTCACTCGCCACGTCTTTGAGCTGCTTGAGCTTTTGCATGCTCTCGAGCATCCGCGGCACCCACAGCCGCAGCTCGTCCAGGTCCGCGTCCTGAATCGTGTATTGGTACTGCGTCCGGGCGAAGCGGCCGCCCACGCGCAGGTCCTGCGACGCCTGCATGTAGGTCATCAGCCCGGGAATCTTGCCGGTCTTGCCGCGCAGCTTGCCCACGATCTCATCGGCCGACAGCTTCCGCGGCGGCATCGCCTTCAGCATCATGAATGCCGTGCCGGAGTTGGTCGTCCCCGCCGACGGACCCGCGCCAATGAACGCGACGAGGTGCTCGATGTCCGGATCGCCCGCGAGCACCTTGTTGAGCTCCTCCTGCCGCGCCTTCATCGACGGAAAGGACGCGTCCTGCGCCGCCTGCACCGTCGCGTTGATGAGCCCGGTGTCCTGCTGCGGAAAGAGGCCCTTGGGCACGTCCGTGAACAGCTTGACGTTCACCGCGATGGTCAGGAACGTCGCGATCAGCGTCGCCGTGCGGTGGCGCAGCACAAACCGCAGGCCGCGGGCGTACAAGCCGAGCAGCCCGTCGAACGCCCGTTCCGCGAACCGCGACAGCCAGTTGGGTTTCTCGTCCGTCGGCGCGTGCAGCATCCGCGCGCACATCATCGGCGTCAGCGTCAGGGAAATCAGCCCGGACATCGCCACGGCGACGCTCAGCGTCACGGCAAATTCGCGGAACAGCCGACCGACGATGCCGCCCATGAGCAGGATCGGAATGAAGACGGCGAGCAGGGATGCGGTAATGGAGACAATCGTGAAGCCGATTTCCTCCGCGCCGCGCAAGGCCGCCTCCATGGGCGTGAGGCCGCGCTCGATGCCGCGCGCGATGTTCTCGGTGACCACAATCGCGTCGTCGACGACGAAGCCGGTGGAGATCGTCAGCGCCATGAGCGACAGGTTGTCGACGCTGTAGTCGAGCAAATACATGATGCCGAACGTGGACATGAGAGACAGCGGCACGGCCACGGACGGAATCAGCGTCGCGCGCCACGAGCGCAGGAACACGAACACCACGCCGATGACGAGGAACACGCTGAGCACGAGCGTCCGGCTGACGTCGTTCACCGATTCGCGAATCGTCTGCGTGCGGTCCATCGCGAGCTGCATGTGAATCGCCGGCGAGATGGACGTCGCGAGCTGCGGCAGGATCTCCTTCACCCGCGCGTTCGTCGCCAGGATGTTGGCGCCCGGCTGCTTGCGGATGACCAGCAACACGGACCGCTTGCCATCCACCCACGCCGCCGCGCGGTCGTTCTCGATGTCGTCAAACACGCGCGCCACGTGATCGAGCCGCGCGCCCGCCGGACCCTCGGACGCGATGATGAGCGGCTCATAGGCCCGCGCACCAAAAAGCTGATCGTTGGCGCCCACCGTCGGCGCCTGCAGGTTGCCCACCAGATTGCCCTTCGGCGTGTCCGCCGTCGCGCCGGCAATCGTCGCCCGCACGTCCTCCGCGCCCAGGTTCATGGCCGCCAGCTGCGCCGGGTCCACCTGGACGCGCACCGCGGGCTGCTGGCCACCGCCGACAAAGACCTGACCCACGCCGGGAATCTGCGCGACTTTCTGCGCCAGCACCGTGTTCGCCGCGTCAAAGACCTGCGCGAGCGGCAGCGTGTCGGACGTCAGCGCGACGATGAGGATCGGCGTGTCGCCCGGATTGACCTTCTGGTAGTTGGGCCGCGACGGCATGTTCGGCGGCAGCTCGCCCGACGCCGCTGAAATCGCCGCCTGGACGTCGCGCGCCGCCGCATCGACATTGCGGTCCAGATCGAACTGCAGCGTGATGGACGTGTTGCCCAGCGTGCTCGTCGACGTCATCTCCGTCACGCCGGCGATGCGGCCAAAACGCCGTTCCAGCGGCGTGGCCACGGACGAAGCCATCGTCTCCGGACTCGCACCGGGCAGCGCGGCGCGGATCTGGATGGTCGGAAAATCGACGCGCGGCAGCGGCGCCACGGGCAGCTTGGTCAGCGCGAGGCCGCCCGCCAGCATCAGCGCAGCGGCCAACAGCGTCGTCGCGACGGGCCGGCGGATGAACGGCGCGGAGATGTTCACGGGCGCGCCTCAACGGCAGCGGGCGGCTTTTTGGCGCCGCGGAACCAGCGGCCGATTCGGTCCATGTAGAGGTAGATGACCGGCGTCGTGTAGAGCGTCAGCACCTGGGAAACCAGCAGCCCGCCGACAATCGTGATGCCCAGCGGCCGCCGCAGCTCTGCGCCCATGCCCGTCCCGAGCGCCAGCGGGAGGCCGCCGAGGAGCGCGGCGAACGTCGTCATCATGATCGGCCGGAAACGCAGCAGGCAGGCTTGGTGGATCGCCTCGATGGGCGTCATGCCGTGCTCGCGCTCCGCCTCCAGCGCGAAGTCGATCATCATGATGGCGTTCTTCTTGACGATGCCGATGAGCAAGATGATGCCGATGAGCGCGATGACGCTGAAATCCGTGCGGTAGACGTACAGCGCCAGGAACGCACCGACGCCGGCGGACGGCAGCGAGGAGAGAATCGTGATCGGGTGGATGAAGCTCTCGTACAGCACGCCGAGCACGATGTAGACCGTGAGAATCGCCGCGAGGATGAGCAGCGGCTCGCTGGCCAGCGACTCATTGAAGGCTTCCGCCGCGCCGACGAAGCCCGCGTGAATGCTCGGCGGCATGCCAATCGTGTCCTGCGTCGTGCGGATCGCCTTGACCGCGTCGCCGAGGGACGCGTCCGGTGCGAGGTTGAACGACACCGTGACCGCGGCGAACTGGCCCTGGTGGTTGATCGCCAGCGGCGCAGTGCGCGTGCTCATCTTGACCAGCGAATTCAGCGGCACCGGCGTGCCCGTCGTCGACCGCACGTAGAGCTGCGCCAGCGCGTCTGCGGACTTGGCCATCGACGGCGTCACCTCCAGGATCACGCGGTACAGGTTGAGCTGCGTGAAGATGATCGACACCTGGCGCTGGCCAAACGCGTCGTACAGCGTGTCGTCAATCGCCTGCGGAGACACGCCGAGGCGCGCCGCCGTGTCGCGATCAATCGTCAGCGTCACTTCCAGCCCAGCGTTTTCCTGATCGCTCGCCACGTCGCGGATGTGCGGCACCGCGCGCAGGCCTTCCACCAGCCGCGGCGCCCAGATCGCGAGCTCGTCCGGGTCCGAATCCTCCAGCGTGTACTGGAACTGCGTGCGGCCGGCGCGGCTGTCGATCTGCAAATCCTGCACCGCCTGCAGGTACACCGCGATCCCGCGCACGTCCGCGAGCTTGGGCCGCAGTCGCGCGATGATCTCGTCCGCGCTCGCTTTGCGCTTGTCGCGGGCTTTGAGCGTGATGGACAGGCGCCCGCTGTTGGTCGTCGCGTTGGTGCCGTCCGAGCCGATAAACGACGTCAGACCTGCGACATCCGGATCCGCGAGCACGACAGCCGCCAGATTGCGCTGCAGCTCCATCATGTGCGGAAAGGACACGTCCGCCGCCGCTTCCGTCACGCCCAGCACCGAGCCCGTGTCCTGCTGCGGAAAGAAGCCCTTGGGCACTTCAATCGCCATCCATGCCGTCAGCGCGACCGTCGCCAGCGTCGCCAGCAGCGTAATGACCTGATGCCGCAGCACCCACCGCACGCCGAGATCGTAGATGTGCAGCGCGCCGTCAAACACCTTTTCACTCAGCCGGTACGCCCAGTTGCGCTGCGCCGCGGGCGGCTCCGGCCGCAGCAGGTAGGCGCACATCATCGGCGTCAGCGTGAGCGACAGCACCGCGGACACGCCGATCGCCACGGCCAGCGTCATCGCGAATTCGCGGAAGAGGCGACCGATCAGCCCGCCCATGAACAGCAGCGGAATCAGCACCGCGATGAGCGAGACGGTGAGCGAAATAATCGTGAAGCCAATTTGGCCCGCGCCCTTGAGCGCAGCCTGGAACGGCTTCTCACCGTCTTCAATGTACCGCGCGATGTTCTCAATCATCACAATCGCGTCGTCGACGACGAAGCCGGTGGAGATCGTCAGCGCCATCAGCGACAGGTTGTTCAGGCTGTAACCGAGCGCGTACATGACCGCGAACGTGCCCACGAGCGACAGCGGCACCGCGACGGCGGGAATCAGCGTCGCGCGCAGGTTGCGCAGGAACAGGAAAATGACCGCGACGACGAGGCCAATCGTGATCAGCAGCGTCTGCTCCACGTCCTCGACCGACGCGCGGACCGTCTCGGTGCGATCCGCGGCGATCTTGACCTCAATGCCCTCCGGAAGCGACGCCTCGAGCTTGGGCAGCAGCGCCTTGACGCGCTCCGCCACTTCGATGACGTTGGCCCCTGGCTGCCGCTGCACGTTCAGGATGATGGCGCGCTTGTCGTTGGCCCAGCCCGCGAGCTGCACGTTCTCCACGCCGTCGACGACGGTCGCTACGTCCGCCAGCCGCACCGCCGCGCCGTTTTTGTAGGCCAGCACGATCGGCCGGAAGGACTTGGCGTCAAACAGCTGGTCGTCGGTCGCAAGCGCGTAATCCTGCCGCAGCCCGTCCAGATTGCCTTTGGGCTGGTTGATGTTGGCCGCGACAAGCGCCGCGCGCACGTCCTCCAGCGTCAGCCCCGTGCCCGCGAGCGACTGCGGGTCCACCTGCACGCGCACGGCCGGCTTCTGCCCGCCGTTGATTGTCACAAGCCCCACGCCGGACACCTGGGAAATCTTCTGCGCGAGGATCGAGTCCGCGTAGTCGTCCACCTGCTGCAGCGGCAGCCGCTCGGAGCTCACGTACAGCGTCAGGATTGGCGTGTCCGCCGGATTGCTCTTGCTGTAGCTCGGCGGCGCGGGCAGGGTGCGCGGCAACAGCGCCGACGCCGCGTTGATCGCCGCCTGGACGTCCTGCTGCGCGCCATCGATGTCGCGGTCCAGCGCGAACTGGAGCGTCACCTGCGAACTGCCAAAACTGCTGACGGACGTCATCAGCGCCAGCGACGGCATCTGGCCGAATTGCCGCTCCAGCGGGGTCGTCACCGCGGACGTCATCGTTCCCGCGCTCGCGCCGGGCAGGAAGGTCGACACCACGATTGTCGGATACGCCACCTGCGGCAGCGCGGCGACCGGCAACTGCCGAAACGCCATGATGCCGCCCAGCAAAAGGCCAATCATCAGCAGCGTCGTCGCGACCGGACGGCGGATGAACGGCGCGGAAATCCCGCGACCAGGCTGTTCCGGCGCGTCGCTCATTTCTGCCACTTGTCGCCGTTCGGCTTGCCGCCGCCGTTGCCGTGACCGTTGCCGCCCTTGCTGCCGTCTTTGCCCTCAGGGCCTTTGGCACCGGGCAACGCGACCTTGGCGCCTGGCTTCAAGCGGCTTTGGCCGTCGACGACAATCTGCTCGCCCGGCTCCAGACCCTTGGCCACAATCGCCTCGTCGCCTTCCAGCGCCTGCACGTCAATCGGCCGCACTTGCGCGGTCATGTCCGCGCCCACGATGTACACAAACGTCCCTTTCGGCCCGTGCTGCACCGCGACCGCCGGAATCACCGTCGCCTGCGCGCGCATCGCCACCTGCACGCGCGCCTTCACAAACTGGTTCGGCCACAGCGTGTGCTCCGGATTGGCAAAAATCGCCTTGAGCCGCGCCGTCGCCGTCGCCTGGTTGATTTGGTTGTCCACCACTTCCAGCTTGCCCGTCGCCAGCTTGATCATGCCGTCGCGGCTGTACGCCTCCACGGTCAGCGGACCCAGCGCCATGCCGCGTTGAATCGCCGCCAGCTCATCCTCCGGCAGCGTAAACAGCACCGCGATCGGGTCCAGCTGGGTCACTACCACGATGCCCGTCGGATCGCCCGGATGCACGATGTTGCCCGGGTCCACCTGCCGCACGCCCGTGACGCCGTCGATCGGCGAGACGATCTTCGCGTAGTCGAGCAGCAGCTTGGCGCTCTCCTCCTGCGTCACATCGGCGCGCACTTGCGCTTCCAACTGCTCCACCTGCGCGGTCTGGTCGGTCACCTGCTGGGACGGCACCAGGTTCTGCTTGCGCAGCTCCGCGTACCGCGCTTGGTTCACTTTCGCGTTCTTCAACTGCGCAACGTCGCGGGCGTGCAGGGCTTCTGCCTGATGCAGCTGAATGGTGAACGGCCGCGCGTCGATTTGCGCGAGCACTTCGCCCTTCTTCACCGGCTGGCCTTCGCGGAACGGCACGTCGATCAGCCGACCGTCGACCTGCGTCTTGACCGTCACCGTGTAGAACGCCGCGACGCTGCCGATGCCTTCCAGCGTCACCGGCATGTCCCGCTGCGCCACTTTGGCCGTCAACACCGGCGTGGGGCGCTGCGCCTCGGCGGGCTTGCCCAGACCGCCATGCGCGCCCGCGCCATCGTCGGCAGCCTTCTTTTCAGCCATGCGCTGCCAAAGCAGCCAGCCACCGCCACCGGCGAGGCCAAG
>CAINLT010000140.1 GCA_903850505.1 uncultured Myxococcales bacterium
CAGCTCCGTGCCGCCCACCACCAGCGGCGTATCGGCCAGCGGCTGCGGCCGAAAAGCCTGCGCCGCCGTGACAATCGCCTCGGCCATCTTGTCCTGCGGCAGCTGCTCGATGCGAAAGCCCGGGCAGACCTCCTGGCACGTCTGGCACGCGTCGATGCGGAACCACTGCCGCGCCTTGACCGGGCGGAATTCACCGGCCTTTTGCTGCTCGAACTCGCGAAACACGGAGATGTCGTAGAACTGCGGCTCCACGAACTGCTTGCCAAACGGCGTCAGCAGGCAATTGGGCACGTTATACGGCTTGATGCGCGCGCCGAATTGCGCCAGCACGGGCAGCGCCGCCTCCACGCCCGCGACGATGGCGTCATACGGCACGAACCAGCGGCCCAGATCCGCGACGTTGGAGCGCTGGGCGATGAACGGCTGGATCATGAACAGGCGCACGCCTTTGGGTGCCAGCAACGCCACCATGTCCTTGATCTGCGCGGTATTTTCCGGCAGCAGGATCTGGTTGTTCATCAAGTGGAGGCGCACGCCATGACGCTTCGCCGCGGCGTTCAGGTTGTCCAGCCCCATCAGCGCCTGCTGCAGCGCGCCGGGCGCCACGGCGATCTTGTCGTGCAATTCCGGCGTCGCGCCGTGCAGGGAAAAGGTGAAGCGCGTCAGCCCGTTGGCGACCGCTTTGTCGGCGAATTTGGGGTACGCGAACATGCGGCCGTTGGTCGTGACGGCGATGCGCTCAAACCCGGTCTCGCGGGCAAAAGCGATGAGGTCGAGGAAGTCCGGGCGGATGGTCGGCTCGCCGCCGGAGAAGCCCAGCTCGTCATGGCCGTTGTTCTTGGCCCAGACGATGCGCGTGCGGATCTGCTCAGTCGTCAGGTCGAGCTGGTCAGCCTGCGGAATGACGCGGTAGTCCAGCTGCGTGCAGTATTGGCACCGGCTGTTGCAGGTGAAACCGGTCTCGATGCTCAGCAACTTGCCCACGCGCGCCTCCCGCCCGGAGCGTAACAGGAAACGCCGGCACTCGCGTGAGAACGCGACAACGAGCTGTTAATTTGAGTAGTTGCGGACCACGACTTCGTCGATGTCGCCGCGGCTCTCCGCCTTGCAGTTGATCGATCGCGCCGCGCGGATGGTGCCGACCTCAAAACCGCGATACAGCTCGCGGACGTAGCCGCAGTCGCTGTTGGACAGGAGAAAGCGGACGCCCTGGCGGTCGAGGCGGCGGCAGACGTCGGCGAGTTCGCCCTGCGCCTTGCCGGAAAACTGCCCGCCGCTGTAGGCGTTGAACGACGAAGTCGTGCTCAGCGGATGGTACGGCGGATCGAGGTAGACGAACTCAATCTTCTGTTCCTGCACCAGTTCAGGCAGCGCCCGGAAGTCGGCTTGACGAATGTCTACTCCCTGCAGCGCGATGCTCGCGGCGTGCAGCTTGTCGGACTGGACGATGCCGGGATTGGCGTAGCGACCGTGCGGCGCGTTGAAGCGACCCGCGCGGTTTTCCCGCCACAAACCATTGAAACACGTGCGGTTGAGGAACAGCATCCGCGCGGCGCGCTCGACGTCGTCCATGGGAAAGTCCGCGGGGTGACGGTTGCGCACGGCGTAGAAGTACAGCGCGCGGTTCTCCTCGTTCTCGCCGAGGTAATGCGCTTCATGCGCGTGGAGGCGCGTCAGCAGGTCGGGCAGTTGGTCGCGCACAACCCGGCACGCGCCCACGAGATCGCGGCCGACGTCGCAAAGCAGCGCGTGCTCCAGACGGTCTTCCGCGCGCAGATCAAAGAAGACCGCGCCACCGCCGAGGAATGGCTCGGCGTAGCGAAACTTGCCCTCGGGCATCAACGGCCGCAACGAAGGCAGCAGCTTGCCCTTGCCGCCGACCCACTTGAGGAACGGCGCCGGACGCGCGACGTGCGGCTGCGGCACGACCCGCAGGTGCGACGCGCCGGATAGACGTTTATCAAGCGCAGAACGGAGATTCGAACGGGATCGGACGGCAGCAGGCATCGGTGACCTCGGCAACAAGCCAAGGCGATGCTCCATCAGGGCGGCGATCGCGCAAGTTTTTCGCTGGTTCGCGGACCTGCCGCAGCCTACTTGACGATCGTCTAGCGGGCAAAAAGCCGATCTGCGTCAAGCAGTTGCGATCCGAGAGGCGGCTCCGTCACCGCGCGGCGGGTCGAACGCGCCAAAGCCGAAGGCTGTGTCAGATCCATGTTTTTACAGCTATTTTCGCGAACAAGTCACAGCGCAACCGCGTTCACGTCCGCCATGCCATGCCGCGCCGCCGCGGCGAGAAAGTCTGGCGGCAGCAGCGATTGGAACTGCAGCAGCTCGCCCGTCACCGGGTGCGGCAGCGTCAAGCGCGCGGCGTGGAGCATCGGCCGCGCCGCCGGCAGCTGCCCGCCGTACGCCGCGTCGCCCAGAAGCGGCATGCCCAGCCCGGCGAGGTGCGCGCGAATCTGGTGGCGCCGCCCCGTGTGCAACTCCGCCCGCCAAAGCACCGTGTCCGGACCGGCAGCCAGCACCGTCAGCATCGTCCACGCGCGATCGCCGCCCGCGCGCACCGCGACAATCGGCGGCCCCCGGCGATCCTTGTTGGCGCCCAGGTGATTGCGCACGTCCAGCGGCCCATCCGGCAGCGGGTCCACGCGCCCCGTGAGCGCCACGTAGACCTTGCCCACATGCCGCTGGGCAAACTCCGCCGCCAGCTTGGCCGTCACGTCCGGGTGCCGACCCAACGCGATGAGCCCCGACGTCCCGACGTCCAACCGGTGCCCCAGCCCCAGCTCGCCAATCGCCTCGCCTCGCCGCGCCAGCAAGCGCGCCGCCGCGAGCAGCAGGTGGTCGCGCCCCGGATCCAGCGTCGCGTGCACAGGCAGCCCCGGCGGCTTGTCGAGGATCAGCAGCGCCGCGTCCAGGTACACAATGCTGTCATCCTTGAGTTCCATCCCCGCAAGTCTACCGCAAGCCCGCGGCGGCAGACACCTGACGGCTTCCTTTGACGTCCGCGCCAACCTCAGCCATGGTAGCGGCCGGATCTGGCTCGCCACGGGAGAATCGACATGTTGCAGTGGCTTCGCACGCACCTGGTTCCGCATCGCATGTGGGCGCTTTCGCTGGTGTTGCTGGCGCTGCGCCTGACCTTGGGCATGGGCCTGGCGCTGCCGGGCAAGGCCAAGCTGGCCACGCTGATGGAGAAGTGCGCGGAGGACCCGCTTCCGGACTGCGAGAAGGACGACCCGCAGGCCAACTGCGCGGAAATGCGCGCGGCGGAGTGCAAGAGCAAGTCCAAGGACAAGATCGCGTGGTTTGGCGACCTCACGCTGTTTGGCCACAAGAACTGGAAGCTGCCCGGCGGCGGCAAGCTCAATTTCACGCTCACTGCGGTGGCGGAAACGACGGCGGGATCCGCGCTCGTGGTGGGACTCGGCACGCGGATTTTTGCCCTGCCAGCGGTGATCGTGATGGCCGTGGCGATGGCGACGGCGCACTGGGACACGTTCAACTGGGAATTCGCGTTCACCGAAGAAACGGCGTTCCTGTACCTGCTGCTGTCGCTCGTGCTCGCGGCTTTTGGCCCGGGCGCCCTCTCGTTGGATGGCCTCTGGACGCGCGGCGGCGGCGGCGCTCCGGGCAAGTCGGCAAAGTCGGCCAAGCCGGCCAAAGCCAAGAAATGATCGACCCTGGAGCGCCATGAATCCCCTTCTGCACCTCTCCGCGACGCAACTGGCCGCGCAAATTCGCCAGAATCAAGTGACTTCCCGCGAGGTTGTGCAAGTACACATCGACCATGCGCGCGCGCACAATCCGCAGTTGAATGCGATCGTCATGGATCGCTACGAAGCGGCGCTGGAAGAAGCGGACGCGGCGGATCGCCTGCTGGCAGAGGTCGGGCCGGACAATGTGCCGCAGTTCCATGGCGTCCCGTGCACGATCAAGGAGAGCATCCAGGTGACGGGCATGCCGCACACGGCGGGGCTGGTGTCGCGCAAGGCGCTGCGGATGACCCACGACGCGTCCACGGTCGCGCGCATCCGCAAGGCCGGCGGCATCGTCATTGGCGTCACGAACACGTCTGAGCTGTGCATGTGGATGGAAACCAGCAACAAGCTCTATGGCGTCACCAACAATCCCTACGATTTCGAGCGCATCGTCGGCGGCAGCTCGGGCGGCGAAGGCAGCATCATCGGCTCCGGCGCGAGTCCGTTTGGCCTCGGCGCGGACGTCGGCGGCTCCATTCGCATGCCGGCGTTCTTCAACGGTGTCTTTGGCCACAAGCCGTCGTCCAACATCATCCCGAATTCCGGCCATCATCCGGTCGCGACGCGAGGCTTGAGCCGCACGCTGACGACCGGCCCTCTGTGCCGGCGCGCCGAGGATCTCTGGCCGCTGGTGCGCCTGCTTGCGGGACCCGATGGCGACGACCTGGATTGCGTGAACATGCTGGCGGGCGATCCGGCCGACGTGCGCATCGCCGATCTGACCGTTTGGTCCATTGAGGACAACGGCTTCCTGGAGGTCGATCCGGAACTGCGCGTCGCGCAACGCCGGGCGGCAGAAGCGCTGGCCAAGCTGGGCGCGACCGTCAAGACGGCGTCGCTCGACAAGCTGCGCAATTCCTTTGAGCTCTGGAGCGCGACGATGAGCGCGGGCAACAGCACGCCGTTCGTTGGCCTGATGGGCGGCGACAAGGGGCCGGTCAATCCTTGGACGGAGTTCGTCAAGTGGAGCCTCGGGCACTCCGAACACACGTTCCCGGCGATCGCGCTGGGCATCGGCGAAGTGCTGCAGCACGTGCTGCCGATGGGCCAGGACAAATTCGTCGCCCAAGCCGCGGAGTTGCGTCAGGAAATGGCGGAACTGCTCGGTCCCAAAGGCATCTTCCTCTATCCGTCGTACACGCGCCCGGCGCCGCACCACAACGAACCGCTGCTCCGGCCTCTCGACTGGGTCTACACGGCGATCGGCAACGTGCTGGAGATGCCGATCACGCAGGTGCCGCTGGGCCTGAGCGTCCACGGCTTGCCGCTGGGTGTGCAAGTCGGCGCGATTTCCGGCAATGACGCGACGACAATCGCCGTGGCGATCGCGCTGGAAAACGCCTTTGGCGGCTGGATTCCACCCAAAAATCTGCAATAGCGCGACCGCGTCGCAACATTTTGACGCTTTTTGACGAAGAACCGTCGCGATCGGCGGCTTTTTGCGCGAAACTCGTCTTGACCAGTGCAGCAGCAAGTGCGACCATTTCGGTCCGTTATGACCGACCTCCCGCATCTTGCGGCGCGCGGCCATCATCCTACCTTCATGGCCGTACGGGCCTTGTCGCCGTAGCCAACTTTTTTCCGCCGGGGCCAGATGTTCCGGCTGTTATTTTTCGCCCAACCCAAGGAGTCCCATGAGCGTCCTCGTCACCAAGCCCGCCCCCGATTTTACCGCTGAAGCCGTTTTCGCTGACGGCAGCTTCGGCAACGTCACCCTGTCGCAGTTCAAGGGCAAGTACGTCGTGCTGTTCTTCTACCCGTTGGACTTCACGTTCGTTTGCCCGACCGAGATCATCGCGTTTGACCACCGCATCGAGGAATTCAAGTCCCGCGGCGTGGAAGTCCTCGGCTGCTCGATCGACTCGAAGTTCAGCCACTGGGCCTGGCGCAACACCAAGGTCAAGGACGGCGGCATCGGCGAGATCGGCTACACGCTGGTTTCGGACTTGTCCAAGCAGATCGGCAAGGACTACGACGTGCTGTTTGACGGCATGAAGTGCCTGCGCGCCAGCTTCCTCATCGACAAGAGCGGCGTCGTGCAGCACCAGGTCGTCAACGCCCTGTCGCTCGGCCGCAACATCGACGAGATGCTCCGCACGATCGACGCGCTGCAGTTCAGCGAAGAGAACGGCGAAGTCTGCCCGGCGGGCTGGGAGAAGGGCAAGGCCGGCATGAAAGGCAGCGCCGCGGGCGTCGCCGAGTACCTGACCAAGAACGCGCGCAAGCTGTAAGCCTCGCGCACCGAACAGCCGAGCCGGTCAGATCGCGAGGTCTGGCCGGCTTGCCTGTTTTTGCGCCGTGCCCGCTGGTACACCGATCGCGCCGCCCACCCGTGGACGCCATCGGCCATCTTCGCTACCGTCAGCCCATGACAGACTGGCTGAACGACATCCAACTCGTGACCTTTGACGGCCCCGGCGTGCTGTTTGACTGGCGCGCCGGCCTCCAGCGCGTCGGCGTGACGGAGGCGGACGACGTCGGCAAGTTCGTCGCGCGGCTGGGCGAGCTCGCGGTGGCGGAGCCGTTCCGCCGCTGGAGTGAAGTGGTGCGCCAGGCGCTGACCGACGCGCGCGGGGATCTGCGCCCGGCGGCGATCGGCATGTTCGCGGCGGATTTGGGCCGATTGCCGACGTGGCCCGACGCCCTGCCGACGCTGCACAGCCTGCGCGACGTCCTGCAGATCGGCCTCGTGGCAAACGGCGACGCGCAGCACCATCTGGACGCCAGCCAGACCTGCAAGACGCGATGGGACGTGTGCGTCAGCAGCGAAGAACTGCGCGCCCACCTCCAGACGGATCGCGCGTGGGACGCGGCTGTGCGCGCGGGCGTGACGCGGGCGGCGGTGCCGCGCGACGCGTGGCTGCACGTGAGCACCTCCGAGCGGACGCTGGAGTTGGTCAAGGCACGCGGGCTGCGGACGTGCCTGGTGCAGCGCCCGGGGACGGCGGGACAGGTGCAAGGCGAGCTGCAGGTCGCCGATTTGCACGAACTGACGCAGCGGATCCTGACCGCCAAGCAAGGGCCGCTCCTGGTGGAAGTGCTGGTGACGGTGCCAGTCGCGCAACGGGCTGCGCTGGGCGATTGGCTGCGCGATACGCTGTTGCCGGCGATGCGGCGGGTGCCTGGCGTGCGCGCGGCGCGGCTCTATGAACGCGAGGATGGGAGCCTGCTGGAGCAGTACACGTTTGGCAGTCGGCGTGAAGTGCTGCAATGGCAGAGCACTTTTGCCGCCGAACAGCGCGCGATGGTGCGCGACGCGTTTGGCCCGGACGTGCTGCGCGCGGTGCAAGTGGCGGTGTTGCGCGGCGGCTAACGGGTCGTCATCTCAGCCAGCAAAGTCTCCACGTCCAGCCCACAGCCGCGCCAATCCGACCCCGGCA
>CAINLT010000141.1 GCA_903850505.1 uncultured Myxococcales bacterium
CAACGATTACCTCCAGCGGATGGTCGACATCGTGTTTGACGAGGGTGGCATCGTCGACAAGTTCATCGGCGACGCGGTGATGGCGGTTTTTGGCGCGCCGTTCCCCAAGCCGGACGACGCGGTGCGGGCGGTGCGCGCGGGCCACCGGATGCTCGAGGAACTCGACCGTTTCAACGAGGACCAGGCCAAGATCGGCGGCGTCAACATCCGCATCGGCATCGGCATCCACACGGGGCCGGTGATCGCCGGCAACATCGGCTCCGACAAGAAGATGGAATACACGGTCATCGGCGACACCGTGAACATCGCGAGCCGCGTTGAATCCCTGTGCAAGGAGCACAGCACGGAGTTCATCATCACCCAGGCCTGCTACGACGCGACGCGGCGGCGCATTGCCGTGCGACCGATTGGCCCGGTGTCGGTCAAGGGCAAGGAAAACACGCTGATGATCTACGAGGCGCTGCGCCGGACGGTGGCGGGGCAGGCGGCGCATGCCGCGCATGCCGCACCCGTGCCCGCGGGCGTGGGCGCGCGCGAGCTGCGGACGATGGAGGCGCCGGTCATCAAGCCGACGGAACTGACGGGCAACCGGACGGCGTATGGAGCGCCGGAGCTTGTCGCGGTGCCGGCTGCTGCGCCGCCGTCGGAACGCCGCGTGCGGCCGATGACGATTCCGCCGCCGCCGATTCGGCCGGCGACCAGGTCGATGCCGGTGATTCCGCCGCCGCCCGGTGGTCCGGCGCCCAAAGACCCGACGAAGTAGCCGCTGTCAGGTCGCCGCGAGGATGATTCGCGCCGCTTCCATGCCCTCGATCGCTGAACTGACGATGCCGCCGGCGTAGCCCGCGCCCTCCGCGCACGGATAGAGGCCGGCGTGGCTGATCGACTGCCGATCTGCGCCGCGCAGCACGCGCACGGGCGAGGACGTCGTGGTTTCGACGCCGATGATGCTGGCTTCCGCGCTCAGGTAGCCACGCAGTTGCAGCTTGTCGATTTGCCGCGCGCCCTGGCGCATCGCCGCGACGATGCGGTACGGCAACAGCCGATCGATGCGTCCCAGCGTCAGCCCCGGCCGATAGGAGGTCCGCTCGGGCAGGCGTGTTGGCGCGCGATCGAGGACGAAATCCTGCAGCAGCTCCGCCGGCGCCGCATAGCCGCCTCCCCCTTCCGCAAAGCAGCGCTGCTCCAGGGATTCCTGCAGCGCCAGGCCGAGCAACGCGCCGCCGGCGACATGCACCCCAAAATCCGGATCGCTGTCCAGATCGCCGGGCTGCTCCAGATAGAACTCCTCGCCGCGGATCTGCGCGACAAGCGCGGCATTGGCGAACTCGGAGCCGCGGTTGGAATTGGACATGCCGTTGACGTTGAGGCGGTTGACGCTCGCTGGCGACGGCAGGACGAAGCCACCCGGGCACATGCAGAACGAGTAAACGCCGCGGCCCAGCGCGTCTTGCGCGACGTGGTATTCCGCCGCGCCGACTTGCGGATGGCCGGCCAGATCGCCCAACTGCACGCGGTCGATGAGATCCTGCGGATGCTCGACGCGTGCGCCGATGGCAAAATCCTTGCGGGCCATCGCCACGCCGTGCCGCGCCAGCATCTGGTACACGTCCCGCGCCGAGTGGCCGGTCGCGAGGATCACGTGGCTGGCCAGCAGTTCGCGACCGTCGGCCAGCACGACGCCGTTCACCCGCTGCGTCGCCGGATCGACAAGCAGGTCCGCCATGCGCGCGGAGAACAGCAGCTCGTGGCCCGCTTCCCGCAGCGCCACGCGCAGGAGCTTCATCATCGGAATCAAGCGATTGGTGCCGACGTGCGGGTGCGCCTCCGTCAGGATTTCCTTGCTCGCGCCGAGCGCCACGAGCCGCTCGTACACTTCCGGGACCGCCGGGTGCTTGGACCGCGTGTACAACTTGCCGTCGGAATACGTGCCTGCGCCGCCCTCGCCAAAACAGAGGTTGGACTCCGCGTTCAGCTTGCCGTGCACGCGCAGATCGCGGACGTCCAGGCTGCGCTTCTCCACTTCCGGGCCGCGATCCAGCAGCGTGCAGCGCACGCCAGCGTCGGCAAAAGCCAGCGCCGCAAAAAGCCCCGCTGGCCCCATGCCGACGATCAGCGGCCGCAACTGCGCATGTGGCTTGGCCAAAGTCTGCGGGCGAATCAGCGGCGGCAGCGTGTCGTCGGGCGGGATCTCGGCGGCGCCAAACACGTCGCAGCGGTACACCCACGTCGGCTCGCGGCGCTTGCGGGCGTCCAGGGAACGCCGGCGCACAATCACCGCGCCCAGCGCGTCCTTGGGCAGGTTCAGCGCCGCACACGCGGCCTGACGCAGCGCGCCATCCACGTCAGGTGGCGGCCCTTCACGCGGCCCAATCGGCAATCGCAGTTCAACGTTCTGCACACGCGCTCCCGCCAGCAGGAGCTGGACGCGCGACAGTGTCCGCGCACGCGCGGTGGCGGTCAATCGCCGCGACGCATCAGCCGCGCACGGCGCGTTTCACCTAGCCGAAAACGGCGGTTCATGGTCCAATCGGCGGTCCGCGGCACCCCCGGTAATCCGTCGCGTGGAGTCCCATGACCGCACGCCGTCTTGCCGTTGGCCTCTTCCTTCTCGGCTTTGGCTTCGCTGCGTCCGCATACGCCGCTGACACCGACGCCGACGGCTTGGATGACGCCTGGGAGGCCGGCTACTTTGGCGATCTCGCGCAGACGGCGAACGGCGATCCAGATGGCGACGGCTTGTCCAACGCCAATGAGCAGGCGGCGGGCACGGATCCGACGCTGAAAGACACGGATGGCGACGGTCTCTCCGATTTTGCCGAGCTCTTTCCGCAGCCGGGCAAGTCCAAGACCCAGCCGACGTTGGCGGATACCGACGGCGACTTTCTGTCCGACGGCGATGAGGTGCTGGTCTACAAGACCAATCCGACGCTGGCTGACACCGACGGCGACAACCTGCCCGACAACCTGGAATTGCAGGTGTCCAAGACCGATCCGCTCAAGGTCGACACCGACGGCGGTTTTGCCGACGACGGCCAGGAAGTGCTGATCGACCACACCGATCCGAACAAGCCAGACGACGACAAGACCGACAGCGATGGCGACACGCTGACCGATTGGCAGGAAGTCAGCATCTACAAGACCGACCGCTTCAAGACCGACACGGATGGCGACGGCTTGAGCGACGGCGACGAAGTCAACGTGGACAAGACCGATCCGACCAAGAAAGACACGGACGGCGATGGCCTGGACGACGGCGCGGAGATCGCGGCGACGACCGATCCGCTGCTGCCGGACACAGACGGCGATGGCTTGAAAGACGGCGAGGAAGTCCACACGTGGAAGACGGACCCGCTGCTGACGGACAGCGACTGGGATTCCCTGAGCGACGCCGATGAGATCGCGACGTTCCAGACCAATCCGCTCAAGGCAGATACCGATGGCGGCGGCGTGTACGACGCGGTTGAGATCAGCGATGGCACCAATCCGAGTCAGGCCGCGGACGATGCCGGCGCGGACCCGGATGGCGACGGCTTGTCGACGAATTACGAACTGAAGGTGAGCAAGACCTCGCCGACGGACGCGGACACCGATGGTGATTTTGCCCCGGACGGCCAGGAAGTGCTGCCGCTGGACAACCATCTGGTCACCAATCCGCTGGACGCGGACACGGACGACGATGGCCTGCTGGACGGCAAGGAACTCGGCGTGTTGGTGTTCAAGGTCAAGGACGGCAAGAACGTGGGGACCACGGTGTTTGGCGGCACGAATCCGCTGATGTTCTCGACGGATGGCGACGCGCTGGGCGACGGCCAGGAGACGGGCGTGGCGGCCGCGCCGCTTTCCGAGAAGGCGACGGACGACACCGCGTCGCCGCCGTTCCTGCCCGATCTGGCGCCGACGGAGACGACCAACCCGCTGCTGGACGACACCGATGGCGATGGCTTGTTGGACAGCGCGGAGGACAAGAACGGCAACGGCAAGTGGGAGCCTGAGCTGGGCGAGACGGATCCCGCCAAGGCGGACACCGATGGCGATGGCCTGGATGACGGCTGGGAGGTCAAGTACGCCGATGCCGCCAATGGTGCGGAGGGCAAGCCGTTGAACCCGCTGGATCCGGCTGATGGCCAGGGCGACAACGACGGCGATGGCCTCTCGAACTTGACCGAGTACACGCAGACGTGGCCGGACAAGGACGGCAAGGCCCAGCCAAACCGCACCAATCCGCGCAAGAAAGACAGCGACGGCGATGGCTCGGCGGACAAGGTGGAGGTGCTGGGCGCGTATCAGGCGGCGCAAGCGACGGGAAGCAATCCCAACGACCCCGATACCGACGGCGACGGGCTGAAAGACGGCGTGGAGGACAAGAACCACAACGGCTTGACCGATCCGGGCGAGAGCAGCCCGCGCAAGAAGGACAGCGACGGCGACGGTCTGGGCGACGCGCAGGAAGACAAGAACGGCAACGGCAGCTGGGACAAAGTGTTGAACGAGACCGGCGCGGCCAATCCGGACAGCGATAGCGATGGCTTGAACGACGGTGTGGAGGTCCATTTCTACGGGACCAACCCGCTGCTCACCGACACGGACGGCGACGGCTTGCTGGACGGCCTGGAGACCGGCAAGAAGGGCGACAGCGATCCCGGCACGACGACGAGCCCGACGAACCCGGACTCGGATGGCGATGGCTTGAACGATGGTCAAGAGGACTTCAACCACAACGGCAAGATCGACGCGAAGGAGACCAATCCGCAGAAGGCGGACACGGACAACGACGGCATCAGCGACGGCGTTGAAGCCGGCAAGGCGGGCGACGCGGATCCGACGACGACGACCAATCCGCTGAGCAAAGACAGCGACGGCGATGGCTTGAACGACGGCTTTGAGGACAAGAACAAGGACGGCAAACAGGAGTGGAACGCGGCGCAGCTGACCGGCGAGACCAACGCCGCGAAAGCTGACAGCGATGGCGGTGGCGTGGCCGATGGCAAGGAATTGCTGACGGACCTGACCAACCCGCTGGACCCGAGCGACGACGCCAATGGCGACAATGACGGCGATGGCGTCAAGAACAAGACGGAGATCAAGTTGGGGCTGGATCCCAAGAATCCGGACTCGGACGGCGACACGATTTCTGACGGTCAGGAGTCCAATGGCGGGCAGGTTGTGGACACGGACGGCGACGGCATCGTGGACGCGAAGGACCTGGACAGCGACGGCGACGGCTTTCCGGACGCGCAAGAAGCGGGCGACGGCGACTGGAAGACGCCGGCAGTGGATACCGATGGCGATGGCCTGCCCGATTACCGCGACCTGGACAGCGACGGTGACGGGCTGAAGGACGCCGACGAGCCGAAGTACAAGACCGACCGCTTGAAGGACGACACCGACGGCGACGGGCTGCACGATGGCGCGGAAATCAAAGCCGGCACTTCGCCGCTGGACAAGGACAGCGACGACGATGGCGTGCTGGATGGCGAAGAGTCGCTGCTGGATCTGGATGGCGACGGCCTGATCGGCGCGTTGGACCCGGATGCCGACAACGACGGAATTCTGGACGGGACGGAGCTCGGCAAGACGCTGGACTCGGTCGGTCCGGACACGAACCTGGCGCGGCGCGCGTTTGTCGCCGATGCCGATCCGACGACGACGACGAATCCGCAAAAAGGCGACACCGATGGCGATGGCCAGCGCGATGGCGCGGAGGACGTGAACCACAATGGCCGGCTGGATGACGGCGAGCGCAATCCGGCCGAGTCGGGCGAGACGCTGCAGTTGGCGGACCAGGACGGCGATGGCGTGCCGGATGCCGAGGAGAAAGTGCTGGGCACATCGGCGACGGACGCGGACAGCGACGACGACGGCGTGCCGGACGGCGTGGAATGGAACCTGTCCTGCGATGGCGACATGGATGGCGCGAGCAATGCCGCCGACGCAGATTCGGACAACGACGGCCTGCCCGATGGCCTGGAGCGCGGCGCGGGTGCGCCCGTGTCGGCGACGAATTTGCTGGCGTTCAGCTTCCGGGCGGACGTGGATCCGGCGACGACGACATCGCCACTACTGGCTGACACCGATGGCGATGGCCAGCGCGATGGCCTGGAGGATCAAGACGCCAACGGGCAGGTCGATCCGGGCGAGGGCGATCCCAACGCGGCGCTGACGCAGACGATCGTGGTCGATCAGGACGGCGATGGCCTGTGCGATGCCGAAGAACAGCGCGCGGGCAGCAATCCGCACGACCGGGATAGCGATGACGACGGCGTGCTGGACGGCGACGAGGCCAACGCGGCGTTCGATTTTGACCATGACGGCCTGCCGGGCGTGCTCGATCCCGATTCCGATGATGATGGCCTCGCGGATGGGTTGGAGCGCGGGATTGCCCATGCCGACCCGCAGACGGACGTTTCCCTTGGCCGGTTCCAGACCGATTTGCAGCCCGCGACGCGGACCTTGTCGTTGGCCGCTGACAGCGACGGCGATGGCCAGCCCGATGGCTGGGAGGATCCCAACCTGAATGGTCGCGTGGACGCTGGCGAGGGCGATCCGAACGACGCGGCGGTGCAGTCCAAAGGGGCGGACAGCGATGGCGATGGCCTGTGCGATGCGCTGGAGACGATGATCGGCTCGCGCCTGCACGATGCCGACAGCGACGACGACGGCGTGCCCGACGGCCAGGAGTGCAATCCCAGCATGGATCTCGACGGCGATGGGCAGAACGCGCCGGACGACGAAGACAGCGACGGCGATGGTTTGTACGACGGCACGGAAGTGGGCCTGACGCTGGCGACGCTGGCATTTCCCAAGGACACGAACCTCAAGTCGAGCGTGTTTGTGGCCGATCGCGACCCGACGCACACGACCTGGCCGGCGAACGCCGATACCGATCACGGCGGCCTGCCAGACGGCGTGGAGGATTTCTCCCACGACGGCAGGATCGACCTGGGCGAGACCGATCCGCTGCTGGCGGCGGATGACGGCAATATCGACGGCGATCTGGATGGCGACAGCTTGGACAACAAGACGGAGCTGCTGCTGGGCACCAATCCGCTCAAGCGCGACAGCGACGGCGATGGCATCCTGGATCCGACGGAAGTGGTCGATCCAATCCATCCGCTGGACACGGACAAGGACGGGACGATCGACGCGCTGGACACGGACAGCGACAACGACACGGTGCCGGACGCGTACGAGTCGGGCGTGAAGCCGGGTGACACGTCGCTGCAGCAGAAGCTCGCGGATTCGGACGGCGATGGCCAGCCCGATTGCCGGGACACGGACAGCGACAACGACACGCTGCCGGACGGCGACGAGGTGTTCAAGTACCACACCGACGCGCGGCTGCCGGACACCGATTTTGGCGGGCTGAGCGATCCGATCGAGGTGCTGCAAACGCACACCAATCCGCTGGACCCGAGCGACGATGCGGAAGTGCTGGAATTTGGCGGGCGGCTCCGCGGCACGACGCCGCTGTCCTGTCAGGCGACGCCGATGCCGCAAGCGGGGGGCGTGGCCGTGCTGCTGCTCGCGGGGCTGGTGCTGCTGCTCCGGCGGCGCGCGACGCTGTTGGGGATGCTCCTGTTGCTGGTGGCGCTGCCCGCGATGGCGCTGACGCCGCTTGACGTCACGTCAGGTCGGCCGAATCTCGACGGCGCGGGCATCCTCGGCGTGGATTCCGCGCTGCAGTTGGACCTGCACGCGCTGTCCGTGGGCGCGCAGGTGCAGTACGCGTGGCGGCCGCTGGTGGTCGGCACGGAAACGCGGGTGCTGCGCGGGCTTGTCGATCAGCGCTTGCAGGCCGATGCGCTGCTGGCCGCGCGGCTGTGGCGCGGGCTGACGCTCGGCGTGGCGGTGCCGGTTTCGCTGTGGCAAAGCGGCTCGCAGCCGTCGCTCTATGGGCCGCAGTCCGGGCCGCTGGACAGTGCGACGGCGATTGGCGACATCGCGCTGGCGCTCAAGTACGTGTTTCTGGCCGAGCGGCAGGAGAAGCTGGGCTTGGCGGTCCTTGTACCGGTGACGGTTCCCGTGGGCGACCCGAACCTGTACATGGGGCGGCCAGGCGCGACGGTGACGCCCACGGCAGTCGTATCGACGGCGCTGGGTCCCTGGCGCGTGGCGGCCAACGTCGGGATGCGCGCGCAACAGACGCAGACCCTCTTCAACCTGGTCGACGGCCCGGCGCTGCGCATGGCCGTTGGCGCGAGCCTCAACGCGTCCGTGGCGCAGGATAGCTGGCTGGGCAAGTGGGTGCCGGACGGCTGGTGGCTGGACGCGACGCTTGTGCACGAGACGCCGCTGAAGAACGCCTACAAGAATGGCGCGGATGAGCGACTGGAGGCGACGCTCGCGATCGGCTGGCCGCTGGGCGAGGACTTGTACGGCAGCATCGGCAGCGGCTTTGGCCTCTGGCCGGGCTTTGGCGTGCCGGGCTACCGGCCGTTCTTTTCGATTCGCTACGCGCCGCAGGACAAGACGCCCGACCTGGCGCCGCACCAGCCGGTCGCGTTGCCTGCCGCAGCGACGCCAAGCGACGCGGTTGAGCCGGCGGCGGCGATCACGCCCGCTGCGCCGTAAACTGCCCGTCCAGCCGCGCCGACAGCCCGCGCACCGCCAGATCGACCTCCGCTGCACCCGGCAGCCGCCAAATCGGCCCATCCAGCCCCGCGGCTACCGGCCCCAGCGCCTCCGTTGCGGACACCGCGATCAGGCCTTGACCGTCAGCGCACCGGGCGACCGGCTCGATTTGCCATTCCAGCGCCAGCGCCCCAACTTGCCCCGGCAGGGCAGCGTCGTCCGCCACCGGCGGCGTCAGCCCCGCCAGCCACAGGCCATCGGGGAGCGTCCGGACCGCGGTCGAGTGCGGCAGCCACGTCTGGGGCCACGCCAGCAGCGCGTCGTTCACCGGGAACGCCAGCCGTGGCGGCGCGTTGAGTTCGCGCAGCGCAATCCCCGGCGGCGGCGTCAGCGGCTGTTCCGCGCGCAGGACGGCGGTCAGCGGACCCGCGCTGCGCTGGGCAAGTTCGTGGAGCGTCCATGCGCCCGACAGCGCCTGTAGCCACGTCCGCAGGCGAATGAGCGCGTCCGGACCTTCGACCGACAACTCCGCCGTCCAATCGCACGCCGGCAGCCGCCACAGGTTCTCCGCGCGCCGCAGCGTCAGCGCCACGCCGTCCAGTGGGTCGCACTGCGACGGTTGGGTCGGGCACGCCACCAATTGGATCGTCGAGGCCGTCTGCGCCAGCCGCTCGCGCACGTACGCCGGCACGCCCAGCGCGGGACCACGCGTGTACAGCAGCTCCCACGGCCGCGCGCCCGCGGTCCGCACAAGCGCGTGCAGCGCCACCGCCCATGTCTGCGCCAACGCCGGACCGCCCAGGCTGTCCAGCTCCGTCGACCAGTGCCCCGCGCGACCGGGCGGATCCAGGTCCAGCACCGCCAAACGCAGCGCCGGTTGATCCGCCGCGGCACCGGGCGAGGCCATCCGCAGCGTGACGGCATCACCGTGTTCCAGCGCCACCGCTTGTTCGCTGACCGGGCACCCGGCGGCAAAAGCGACGTCCAGCAGCGCCCGGCGAAACGCCAGCGCTTCGCCGTGCAAGTGGCGCAGACGGTCGGTGGCTTGGCTGACGTCAAACGGCATGGGCTTCCACGCGCCAAGAACTGGTCTTCGCGGCGCACTTGGATTATGGAGGCACGGGGCAACGGGGGCAACGTGCGGGCGGTCGTGCAGCGAGTCAGTCAGGCGAAAGTGGATGTAGCGGGCCAGACGGTCGGCGCCATTGGTCCCGGCTTGTGCGTGCTGCTGTCGGTCGGCCAAGGCGATGGCGAGACGGACTTGCGCTACATCGTCGAGAAGATCGCGGGACTGCGGATTTTTGCCGACGACGCGGGCAAGATGAACTGGGACGTGACGCAAGTGAACGGCGCGGTCCTGCTCATCAGTCAGTTCACGCTGCATGGCGATGTGCGCCGCGGCAAAAGGCCGGGCTTCACCGCGGCGATGGCGCCTGACGCCGCGCGGCTGTGGGTGGATCGCTGCGCGGAGGCCCTGCGAGCGCTGCACATCGCGGTCGCGCAAGGCATCTTTGGCGCCGACATGCAGGTGGCGCTGACCAACGACGGGCCGGTGACCATCCTGCTCGATTCACAGAAAACGTTTTGAGGTCATCATGTTGGAAATTCACGCATCCTCTGTACGCGCCCCGGACGGCACCGAACTCACCGCCTTTGAGTGTGGCGGCGGCCCCGGTCCGACGTTCGTGCTGTGCAATGGCCTCGGCGGCAACATCGACGCGTGGCGCTACCTGATTGACGATTTTGGCCCGCATCACCGCATCGTCTCGTGGGATTACCGCGGTTTGTACAAGTCCGGTCCCGCCGCGCCGGGCACGGGCTATGAGATCGAGCGGCAAGTGCAGGATCTGCAGGCCGTGATGACGCACTTCGGCATCGAGCGCGCGGTGCTGCTGGGCTGGTCCATGGGCGTGCAAGTGAGTTTTGAGGCGTGGCGGCGCATGCCCCAGGCCATCGAGGCGATGGTGCTGATCAACGGCACGTACGGCAGCCCGCTGGCCACGGCGTTTTCACCGATGCTCAAGGACTCGCCGCTGGCGCAGATGCTCCCGGCGATCGCGCGCGGCCTGGAGTCGATCGCGCACCTCGCGGAGCCATTCCAGCCGATGGCGCAAAAAGTCACCAAAACGAAACTCGCGCTCAAGGTGATCAAGAGCCTCGGGCTGGCCAGCCAGGCGCTGGACGAGAAGATGTTCCTGACGCTGGCGTCTGAAGTCGCGGGGCTCCACATGCCGCGCCACATGGCGACGCTCAACGCGCTGGCGGCGCATTCCGCCGTGGATGTGCTGGATTCCATTACCGTGCCGGTGCTCGTGGTGACGGGCGACCATGACCTGCTGACGCCGCTGGCGCAGAGCCGGGAGATGGTCAAGGCGATTCCGGGCGCGGAGTTGCTGGTGATCCCGAGCGGTACGCACTACACGCCGCTGGAATTCCCGGAGCTGATCCATCTGCGCGTGGAGAAGTGGCTGCGCGAGCGGATGGGGTTCACGCGGGCGTGACGGCAGGCCCGGGGGAACATCCAGTCTTGTTTGGGCGAATTCCCCTGGGCGGCGGGCGGCTCTCTGGGCGGAACGCTAGCCCATCCGGCGATGCTGGCCGCACGGGAGATTGCGCCGCACGCTCGCGACCTTCTCCGGATCCAGCCACGCGGTGACGTAGCCTTCGCCGTCCGAGCATTTGGCGATCACGTGGCCCCACGGGTCGACGATCATCGAGTGACCGTAGGAGTTGCGGATCCCGCCGTGGTGGCCCCACTGGCCGGGCGCCAACACATAGCACTGGTTCTCGATCGCGCGGGCGCGCTGCAGCACTTCCCAGTGATCCTTGCCGGTCTGCAGCGTGAACGCCGCGGGAATCAGCAGCACTTCCGCGCCCTTGTCGAGCAGCTTGCGGTACAGTTCCGGGAAGCGCAGGTCGTAGCAGATGCTCATGCCCCACGTCGTGCCGAACAGGTCGGCCGTCACGGCGTCGCTGCCGGGGACGATGAAGTCGGATTCCTTGAGGCTGACGGTGCCCGGGATGTCGATGTCAAACAGATGAACTTTCTTGTACTTCTGCACGATCGCGCCGTCCGGCCCGATGAGCACCGACGTGTTGTGCACCTTGTAGCCGTCGCCCGCGTTCTCCTGGATGGAGCCGACGAGGATCGCCGCGTCGATTTCCTTGGCCAAGTTCTGGAAAAACGTGGTGATTTTGCCGCCGGGGATCTCCTCGCCAAAGTTCTCCTTGGTGGCGATCCGCAGGAAGCCGACGTTCTCAGGCAGGGCCAGGAAACGCGCGCCATCGGCACGGGCGGCGCGGCACAAGTCCCCGGCCTGTTTCAGGTTTGCATCGATGTCCTCAGTGGAACGGGTCTGGATAACGGCGACTTTCTGGCGTTGCATCATATCCCCATGCTTGGCCGATGGTGGCCCAGCGAGCGGCCGTACTTTGCTTGAGCAGCGCCCCGTGCGCAAGCCCTGTTTGACCCCCGCGCCGCCAGCGTTTACCCTTCGCGCGCCCCACGCTGGGCGTCATTGGAGGTCCCCATGTCCACTGCCATTTCTCGCATTCACGCCCGCGAAGTCCTCGACTCCCGCGGCAATCCCACCGTTGAAGTTGACGTTTCGCTTGTCGGCGGTGCGTTTGGCCGCGCCATCGTGCCGTCAGGCGCGTCGACGGGAACGCATGAAGCGCTGGAGATGCGCGACGGCGGTGCGCGGTACGGCGGCAAGGGCGTGCAGAAGGCGGTTGGCCATGTGAACAAGGACATCGCGCCGGCGCTGCTCGGCAAGGACGCTTCGGACCAGCGCGGCATCGATGCGCTCCTGCTGGCGTTGGACGGTACGGAGAACAAGGCGAAGTTGGGCGCCAACGCGATCCTCGGCGTCTCGCTGGCGTGCGCGAAGGCGGCCGCGGACGCGCTCCGCATGCCGCTGTGGCGCTACCTTGGCGGCGCGCAGGCGCGCGTGTTGCCGGTGCCGCTGATGAACCTGATCAACGGCGGTGCGCACGCGCCGGGTGGTTGCGACATCCAGGAATTCATGGTCGTGCCGCTGGGCTTTGACCGCTATTCCGAGGCGCTGCGCGCGGGTGCCGAGACCTTCCACGCGCTCAAGAAGATCCTCGCCAAGCGCGGTCTGCCGACGACGGTGGGCGATGAGGGCGGCTTTGCCCCGAGCCTCGGCAAGAACAGCGATGCGCTGGGTCTCCTGACGGACGCCATCACCGCCGCCGGTTACAAGCCGGGCGAGGAGATCGGTCTCGCGCTCGACGTCGCCGCCAGCGAGTTCTACAACGCGGAAACCAAGACGTACGACCTGCACAGTGAGAAGCGCTCACTCTCGTCGAACGAATTCGCCGCGTACCTCGCCGACCTGCCCAACCACTTCCCGATCGTCAGCATCGAAGACGGCATGGCCGAGGACGACTGGTCCGGCTGGGCGGAACTGACGCGGCTGTGCGGCGATCGCATCCAGTTGGTCGGCGACGACCTGTTCGTCACCAATCCCAAGCGCCTGGCGCGTGGCATTGACGAGCACATCGCCAACGCGATCCTCATCAAGGTCAACCAGATCGGCTCGCTGTCGGAGACGTTTGACGCCGTCGACATGGCGCACGCTGCGGGCTTCCGCTGCGTGATGTCGCATCGGTCGGGCGAAACCGAAGATTCGACAATCGCGGACCTTGCCGTCTCGACGGGCTGCGGCCAGATCAAGACCGGCTCGCTGTCCCGCGGCGAGCGCACGGCCAAGTACAACCAGCTCCTGCGCATTGAAGAAACGCTGGGCAACGCCGCGATCTATCCGGGTCACGCCGCGCTGCGCCGTCGATAGTCCTTGAGTCTTGCGGCCTTTGCGCCTACGATCGGAACCATGAAGCAACTGACCCTTCTCGTCGCCGTCCTGTTCGCCCTCGCCGCCTGCGGCAAGGACAAGCCCAAAGCCGCGGTTGTCGCCCTTGACGCCAGCGCCGGCCCGGCTCTGCAACAGGACGATGCACTGGCCGCCAAGCTCGCCCTCGCGTATCCCAAGATTCGGTGCGCGCTGGCGGCGAACCAGAACAACGTGGCGACGCTGTACGCCGATCTGGGCTTTGCCGACGCGACGGCGTACTTCAAGGATTTTGAAGTACAGGCCAAGGCCAATCCGGCCTGGGCGCGCAAGGTCACGACCGACGCGCTCACCAAGCCGTGTATTGAACCTCCGGCTGCCGCGACGCCCGTTGCTGCGCCCTCGCCACCTTCGACTGGGAACACGCCGTGATGCCGTCTTGCCGCTGGTTCCTCGCCTTCCTCTTTTGCCTCGGCGCGTGCACGCCCGTGGTCGGCGACAAGTGTACGACCGACCGCGAGTGCGGTGCCACGACCGGCCTGATCTGCGATCTGGCATCGCCGGGCGGTTACTGCACCAAGACCAACTGCCGCCCGGGCGAATGCCCGCCGGAAGCGACGTGCATCGACTTTGGCAACAGCCAGACGTTTTGCATGTACACGTGCGTGACGACGGGCGATTGCCGCGACGGCCTGGTGTGCCGCGGCGTTGATCCGTGCCCGCTGTCAGCGGAAGTCACTGGCACGGGCGCCATCAAACCGTGCAGCGACGAAAACAAGTCCTTCTGCGGCGTTGCGCCCAAAGAGTAAGGGCTGTGGTCATGGCGCGAGCGCTCGTCCTCCTGATGCTTCTGACGGCTTGTGGCGGCGCCAATGCTGAACGCATCGCTGCGGACGACGCCGAGCCGGTCGCGACCGAAAATGCCGCGGACGAGGCCCCGCGCGGCAGTGGCGCGACAGAATACGTGCCGGCCAAGGCGCGCATCCCGGACGGCGCGATCGACCGCGTGCTGCTGGATCGCGCGCTGGCAGCGGGTCCAGGCTGGCTGCTCTCTGAAGTACCGCTCCAGCCGACATTCCTCGCGAAGCACAAGTTTGGCGGCTTCAAGCTGCTCTCGGTGTTTCGCAATGATCCCAAGGTGCTGCGCTACGGAATTCGGCCCGGCGACATCGTCCGTGCAGTCAATGGCCAGAAGATTGTGACGCCGGGCGACCTCCTTCTCGTGTTCGAGCGGCTCAAGACCGCGGATGTGCTGGAGATCGATGTCCAGCGCGATGGCGCCGATCGGCAGTTTCGCTTTCCGATTTTGCCCGCGCTCGGCCTCGCGGCGATCGCGCCAGCGCCCGTCGACACGACGCCGTCGACCGCCCGCTAGCGCGCACCAATCGAGAACGGCAGACCAGAAAGCTCCGGCGGAAAAGTTGCCGCGTGTGCAGAACTGCGTATACAGTCCGCGCAGCTTGGAACACCCTCCGGCGGCACTGTGACCGTTGCTGCCCGCTAGCGAAGGAAAGACGGACTTCATGAGCCCCGCGAACGATTTTTCCGTCAAGTACTGGGGCGTGCGCGGCAGCATCCCCTCGCCCGGCGCGCATACGGTCCGCTACGGCGGCAACACGACCAGCCTGGAAATTCGCTGCGGACAGCAGCTTTTTGCCCTCGATGGCGGCACCGGCGTGCGGCTTTTTGGCGACGCGCTGATGGCGGCGCAGCCGGTCCGCGCCACCATTCTGATGAGTCACTTGCACTTGGATCACGTCCAGGGGTTTCCGTTTTTTGCGCCGTTCCTCATGGCCGGCAACCGCTTTGATCTATGGTCTGCCCATCACAACGGCGTCGGCGTGGCGGATATCTTGCGGCAATTGTTCAATCAACCGGCATTTCCCATTTCAATGGACATGCTCAAAGCTGAAATCAGTTTCCACACGTTCACACCCGGCGACACGCTGCAGTTCGAGGACGTGACGGTCAAGACCGCGCTCCTGCACCATCCCGGTGGGTCGGTGGGCTACCGCATGGAGTACGAGGGCCGCAGCTTCGCGCATTGCAGCGATTGGGAGCATCCGGCGGCCGGCCTTGACTCGACGCTTGTTGATCTCGTGCGGGACGTCGATTTGCTCAGCATTGATGCAACGTACACGGATGATGAATACCACGGACGGGCTGGTCCGCCGCGCATCGGCTGGGGGCACGCCACGCACACGACCGCGCTCGCGCACGCCGACGCGGCGCACGTGCGCAACACGCTGCTGTTCCACCACGATCCGGCGCGGACGGACGAGCAGCTCGATCTCATCGCGCGCACCACGCTGGCGCATCGCCGCGATGTGCAGTTCGTCGCCGAAGGTCAGGTCTTTCAGGTTGGCCAGCCGCTGATGCTGCCGGCGCGGGCGTAGCGCCTCAGCGCAGCAGCTCAATCGCCATCTCGAACTTGTTGAACGGCGGCATCAGATACGTGCCCGCGACGTACGGCTTCACCGCGGCGAGGAACTCGCGACCGATCGCCACGCCTTCCTCTGGACCGTTCGGCCCAGCCTGGTTCATCCGCGCGCGAATCGCCTCGGGAATTGCCATGCCCGGCACTTCGTGGTGGATGAAGTGCGCGTGGCGGGCGTTGCGCAGCGGCAACACGCCGACCAGCAGCGGAATCGTCGGCTTGGCGCGCTCGACAAAACGCTGGAGATCCGTGGGATCGTAGAGCGGTTGGGTCAGCGCGTACGTGGCGCCCGCCGCCACTTTGCGGTGGAAGCGTTCAATTTCCCGGTCCAGATCCTCGCTCGTCGGATTTACCGCGCACGAGAGGCGGAAATCGCTGCGGAACGGCAGCGGCTTGCCATTGGCGTCCTCGCCCTGATTGACGCGGTGCAGGGTTTCCAGCAGCCCGATGGAATCGACCTCAAACACACCGCGCGAGCCCGGATAGTCGCCGAGCGACGGCGGATCGCCGGTGACGCACAGCAGGTGGCGGATGCTCAACGCGTGCGCGCCCATCGCTTCGCTCAACAGACCGAGCACGTTGCGATCGCGGCAGGAGACGTGCAGCAGGATTTCAATGTCGATCTGCTGCTTGATCAGCACGGCCAACGCCAGCGGGCTCATGCGCGCGGTCGCGAGCGGGGAATCGGCGATGTTGATGGCGTCCACGCCAGCTTGCTTGAGCAGGATCGCGCCTTGCACAAGGCGATCGCCGTCGACGCCGCGCGGCGGATCCAGCTCCACGGAGACGACGAACTCACCGGCGGCCAGCTTGCGCTCAAAACTCGACGTTTGGGTCAAAGTGGTGCTCGCGCTCGCCTCCATCGCCGCTTCGGTCGCCATGGAAATGTCGATTTCCCGGCGTTTACCCGCAACCAACAGGGTCGGCGCGCGAATTCCCACGGCGTCGGCCATGCGCTGGATGTGCGCCGGCTTGGTGCCGCAGCAGCCGCCGATGGCCCGCACGCCCAGATCGGCGACGCGCACGGCCCATTCGGCGAAGTAGTCCGGCGACGCGACGTACACGTAGCGGCCATCGACAAGGCGCGGCATTCCGGCGTTGGGCGAGAGCATCACGCGCGCGCCGGGCACCTTGAGCATCCGCTCCAGCACGGGGTCCAGCGCTTGCGGTCCCGTCGAGCAATTCGCACCCACCGCCGCCGCGCCCGCCGCGGTCATCACGCGGACGATCTCCTCGGGTTTGTTGCCAAACAGCGTCTTGGCTTCCTCCGTGAACGTCGCCGAGGCGATGAACGCCGCGTTGGGCGCCAGCTCCGTCAGCACCGCCGCCGCGACCTTCAATTCCTCCAGGTCGCTGAACGTCTCGAGCAGGATGAAATCGGGATCGGCGCGCAGGATTGCCGTCATTTGCGCCCGGTACGCCTCCGCCGCCGCCTCGCGCGTCAGCCGGCCAATCGGCGCCAACGGCTGTCCCAGCGGACCGATCGACGCCGCCACAAGCGGTCGATTCCGCGGTGGCCGAGCCTCAGATTCCTCGCGGGCCAACTTGACCGCCGCCTCGTTGATCGCCGCGACCTGATCGGCAAAGTGCGAGCGCGCGAGCCGCAGCGCATTGGCGCCAAAGGAGTTCGTCGTCAGCACGTGCGCGCCGGCGTTGACGTAGTCCCGGTGCACGCGGCGCACCACGTTGGGATGCGTCAGGTTCAGGCCGTCAAAAGCGCGCTCAAAGCCAAAACCGTGTTCATACAGCTCCGTGCCCATCGCGCCGTCAAAAACCAGCACGCGCTCGTCAAGCAGGGCTTCCAGCTGTTCTCGGGTCCACATACGCACTTCCTCTCGACCGCCATTGAGCGACGTGTTCGTCGCCGCGGGTCGCGCACTATCCAGTTGTCCGTGCCGAACGCCGCGCTAGTTGCCCGTCACGAGATGGACGAACCAGGCAAGCACGCCCAGCGCCAGGCGGTGTGGAGATGCCGGATTTTGCAGCGTATTCGCTGGTCGGTCCGGGGCCAATTGCACGTTCGCTGCCAACGCGCCGGACTTGCCGGCCGTTTGCGCGGCGGCGAAGGATAGCGTGACTGACGCCGCTGAACAGCCCTCGTCGGTGATTCCGTTGCACGAATCGTCCAAACCGTTGCACAGCTCGGCCAATGGAACGACCTGCTCCGCGCACGCGCTGCCCAGGACCCCGGCGGCGCAGTAGCGCAAACCGCCGTGGCACAAGCCTGTTCCGGCAGTTCCGGCTGGGCCGTCGTAGCACGGCTGCGTGGCGTTGTTGCTGGCGTAGGTGCAGCCGCTCCCCGCGGCGCAGGCGTCGTCGGTGCAGGGGTTGCTGTCGTCGCAGTTGATGGTCACGCCGGGCAAGCAGCCCCAGCCGCCGCCGGGAATCGCCCCGCAGGTGTCGCCGCTGGTGCAGGCGTTACCATCGGTGCAGGAGCCGGTCTTGTTGGTGAAGAGGCACGCGCCGGTCTTGCCGTCGCACGTGTCGGTCGTGCACGGATTGCCGTCGTCGCACGCCATGGGCGCGCCTGCACACGTTGTCGCGGAGCACGCATCGGCCAATGTGCACGGATCCCCGTCGTCGCACGCCGCTTCCACGGCCAGGTGCTTGCACATGCTGGCGCCGCCATCGCAGACGTCCGCGGTGCACGGGTTGCCGTCGCTGCAGGTGCCCTCGTCCGTCTTGCCGTTGCAGTCGTCATCCTGGCCGTTGCACGCCTCTGCGCTGGCCTTGGCCGCGCTGGAGCACGCCGCGCTGCTGAACGACGCGCACACCACGCTGCCACCTGCGCACGCGCCCGCGCCGCACGCCGCGCCGACCGCCAGGCTGCCGCCGTTGACGGGATCGCTCCACGTAAATCCTTCGTCGGTCTTGCCGTCGCAGTTGTCGTCCTCGCCGTTGCAACTCTCGACTTTGGGCGTCTTGGCGCCCTGACACACGTCCGCGCCGCCGCTGCACACGCGCTTGCCCACGCACGTCCCGATGAGCGCGCCGTCGGCGGTATAGGCGCTGTTGGCGCACGTGGCGTCGACGGGCAAATCGTCCGCGGTGCCGTTGCAGTCGTCGTCCAGGTTGTTGCACGTCTCAGCCGCGGGCGTCTTGGCGCTGCACGCCGTCAAACCGCTGCTGTCGCACGTCCGCGTGCCGCTGCAGGTGCCCGCGGCGGTGGTATTGCTGCACGTCGTCACGGTGCCGGCGGTCTTGGCCCACACGGAGCACGTGCACGCGTTGCTCTTGGCCTTGCACTGCTTGACCGTCTTGCCGCCGCCGACCGGATCGGGCACGTCCACGCACGCGTAGCCCGCGCCGCACGCGTTATCCGTCGCGCATGCACCGCCGCAAAAGTGGCCGACGCTGCCGTAGTCCACGCACAACGCGTCCGTGACGCCTTGGGTCTGGCAGTCCTTGTTGGTGCCGCACGGCGCGCACAGGCTCAGGTGGCTCGCGACGCAGTAGTTCACGGGATCGCCGCTGCCGAGTGGTTTGCACGCGTAGCCCGCTGGACAGCCGGCTTCGACGCAAGTCGGCGCGCATGTGTGGCCATCCGGCGTCTCCAGGCACTTTCCGCTGTCGCAGTCGTTGTCGGATTTGCACGCGCAGAACGATCCGCCGGGGCAGCCTGCGCCGACGTCGCTCGCATCGCTGTCGTCCGTGATCGCCGCGTCCGCAGCGTCGACGCCATCGGCGACGTCTGTGCCATCCGCGGCATCCTTGGCGACATCCGCGTCCGCGCCGGGTTTGGCGTCCACGTCCGCGACGACCGCGTCTGCGTCGGCTTGGTCGGCATCCACGCCGTCCGTCGTTGGATTTGTCGTATGGCCGGAACAGGCGCACAGCGCGGCGACGAGCGCCAGCCACGTGGGAACTTGCCTGTTCAATTTGCCTGACATCGCACTCCCCGCGATCAACCCGGTGACACCGTAGATCGCGCCTCTGCCCGCGTCAAATCAGGGCTTGCTGTCGTAGATTCGCAGCGTCCGGACCGCTTCGCCCCACGCGTTGGACACGGGGTCGTGGATGCGAATGTGCAGGTCCAGCCAGATGCCGCAGTACAGGTAGGAGCTCGCCGCCGGCACGTAGAATTGCGTCGGGACGCCGCTGGAGCCGACGAAGACGTTGCTGTACGCGCCGCTCGCGGTTGGCACGGTGGCGACCTTGGCTGTCACGCCGCTGGCCACGGTCACGCAGCTGGTCTCGCCCCAGATTTGCACGTCGAGCGGCAAGGTCGGCGCGGTGGCGTTGGGGATTCCGTCGACGGTGAAACCGGCCCAAACGTGGAATGAGCCCTGCATGCCGTAGATCACGGGCGCCCAGTCGTTGTCCTTGTACGCAACAAAGGCGTCGCCCGCGCCGAGGAAGCCAGGCGTCACGACGAGTGTCGGCGCAGGTGGCGTCGCGAACCACGTTGCCGGGAGTTCCGTGGTAGGGCAAGTCGTTGGATCGGTCGCGGCGATGTCGGCGACGAAGGCATCGCCGGACGGTGGCGCGCCCTTGAAACAGACACCAAGCGGACCGGTGTCCACGGCGGCGACGTCCGCGGCGTCAGGCACGTCCGCAACGTCAGGGACATCGACAGTATCGGCAACATCGGCAACGTCAGGAACATCGGCAACATCCGGAACGTCCGCGGCATCGGCCAGGACGTCGGCGGTTACGGCATCCGCGAGCCCATCTGGCGTGGTGGCGTCTGGCAGGTCAGGCAGCGCGTCGGCCGTGGCGTCGGCGGCGTCCGCGACGGTGTCTGCAACGGCATCCGCGTCTGTTGTCCCAACGTCGGCGACCGCGTCCGATGCGGCATCCTCGGCCACGTAACCATCGGGATACCAGGTGCTCAGCGTGCCATCCAGTTCCACGTGCGCGGCCGCGGCCTGACCGCACGCCGCCGCCAACAGCGTCAGCACCGTCATCAGCGCCACTTTCAGTAAGCTCGCCCGTTCCATGATCGCCGCCTCCTCCGCCCGCACATTAGCCTATGCCGCCGCCGCTTGCGAGTCCTGTCCATGGGCGTTACAAGCGACCGGCGGGCCGCGGTGGCCTCCTGTGGACTGGCTATGTCGCGGTTGCGTGTGTCGCTTGGGCTCCTGCTGGCGTTGCTGATCGCGGCGCTGGCCTGGCACTTTGTCCCATCGACGCCGCCCGCGCGACCCACGCCGGTCCCGCGCCAGCCGCCGGCCGTGACGCCGCCCGCGCCGCCCACGCCATTGCCGCCACCCGCGCCGCATCCGCCGCAGCCGTTGCCGGTGGCGGAAGTTCTGGTCCTGCCCCTGCCGGACGGCAATCCCCTGCGCGCGCGCTGGTACGCGGCGACCGTGGCGGATGCGCCGATCATCGTGCTCGACGCCGGCGCGGGCGCGGATTTGCACTCTTGGCAGGTCGCGATTGCGGAACTCCTGGCGCAGCGGCCCGCGCACGTGCTGTGGATCGACGACGCGCAGCCCCGCCATAGCGAGGCGAGCGTTCGCGCCGTGCGGGCGCTGGCCCGCTGGAATGCCGCCCTGGCTTGGCTGGACGTGCGCGCGCCCCGCGGGCGGCTGGCGCTGATCGGCGCGCGCGAGGCGGGCGACGCGGCGTGGCTTGTGGCAGATCGGCAGCGCCCGCTGTCCTTGGCGGTCATCGCGCCAGATGCGCCGCCGGCCCAGCCGCTGCCGCCGGAAGTTGCCGCGCGTTTTGCCCTCGTGGCTGTGCCGCTGGCTGAATCCGCGACGCCGACCTGGCTCGCCCAGTTGCACAACGCCCGCGTCTACCCGCTCTTGGGCCCGCCGACCGCGCCGCTGGATGCGCAACTGCAGAGCGATTTGGCCGGCTGGCTATTCGTCGCGCTCGGTCCGCGCTAGACTGCGCGGCCTTTCAAGGGACTTCTGGAGCCTGCCATGCTGGACATTCGATACGTCGTCAACAACGAAGAAGCGGTCGCGCAGAACATCAAGAACCGCAACGCCAAGGCGGATGTGGGCGCCGTCGTCGCGGTGTACAAGCGCCGCAATGAGCTGCTGACCCAGCTGGAAACAACGCGCGCTGAGGCCAACGCGTCGGCCAAGTCGATGCAGGGCAAGATGGAGCCCGAGGAACGGCAGCGGCGCATCGAGCACGGTCGGGCGCTGAAAGTGCAGGTCGCAGAGCTGGAAAAAGAGACGGAAGTGCTGCAGGTTGAACTCGACATCGCGCTGCGCACGCTGCCGAACCTGACGCATCCGGATACGCCGATCGGCAACACGGACGACGACCACAAGGTCCTGCACACGTGGGGCACGCCGCGGATGTTTGACTTCAAGCCGCTCGATCACGTGGAGCTCGCCGAGAAGCTGGACCTCATCGATTTTGAAGGCGGCGCCAAGGTCGCGGGCCAGAAGTTCTACTTCCTGAAGAATGAGTTGGTGCTGCTGGATCTGGCGCTGCAGCGCTTCGCTGTTGAGCGCACGATGGCGCACGGCTTCAAGCCGGTGATCACGCCGGATCTGGCGCGCCCGGCGATCCTGGAAGGCATCGGCTTCAACCCGCGCGGCGAGGAAACGCAGGTCTACTCGGTCCAGGGCCACGATCTCTGCCTCGTCGGCACTGCGGAAATCACCATCGGCGGCATGTTCCAGGACCAGATCTTTGACGCCAAGGATCTGCCGATCCGCATCGCCGGTATTTCCCACTGTTTCCGCACGGAAGCGGGCTCGGGCGGGCGGGAATCGCGGGGCCTCTATCGCGTGCACCAATTCACCAAAGTGGAGATGTTCATCTTCTGCGACGGCGATCTGGAGGTCAGCAACAAGCACCACGCGGAGCTGCTGGCGATCGAGGAAGAGCTGTTCCAGGCGATGGAGATTCCGTATCGCGTGCTGGATATCGCCTCGGGCGATCTGGGCGCGCCGGCGTACCGCAAGTTCGACATCGAGGCGTGGATGCCGGGCCGCGGGATGTACGGGGAAGTGACGTCGACGAGCAACTGCACCGATTTTCAGGCGCGGCGTCTGGGGATTCGCCATTACCCGAGCGAGCAGGCCAAGGCGCGGCCGGTGCACACGCTCAACGGGACGGCGATTGCGCTCTCGCGCGGGCTGATCGCGATCCTCGAGAACCATCAGCAGGCCGATGGCTCCGTGGTGATGCCCAAGGCGCTGCGGCAGTATCTGCCGTTTGACGTGATCAAGCCAAAGTAGCGCTCTGCACTACGGATACATCCGCCGCACTTTCGCCAGCAAATCCGCCAACTCCGCGTAGAGCCAGCCGTCGTCCACCACCAGCGGCATCAGCTTGACGGGCGTCTCCACCAGGTACTTGCGCGCCAGCCGGTCGCGCGGCCACTTCAGGCACGACCGCAGGTTGTCGATGCGATCCGCGGCCTTGATTTGGCGAATCGCCAGCGGCGCGTTGCCCAGGACGCTCCAATACTGATCGTCGGTCTTGGTCGCGCCGTCGACCATCCGCATCTCCTTGGAGAGCGCCCGCACGGCCGCGCAGACGTTGCCGCCAAACGCGTCGGTCATGTCGTCCGGGTGGACTTGGCAGTCCTCCAGCACGTCGTGCAGCAGCGCCGTCGCCAACACCCACGGCTCATGCATCGCCGCGCTCGGGTGTTCCAGCAGCAGCACGTCGCGGACCGCCCGCGGATGCACGATATACGGCACATCCGCCGCACCGCCTTCGCCGCCATTGCGGGTCTGGCCGGCGTGCGCCTTCGCGGCGAACGCGTCCACTTCGTCCAGGGTCCAAATTGCGCTCATGGCGCTCCTTCCGGCGCGCGTTCGTCGCCATCGTCGGGTTCGTCGCCTTCGCCCGTTTCGTCATCCGGCGACTCGGACGGATCGTCGTCCACCTTGGGAGGCGGCGCCTCTTCCAGCGGCGCGGGTCGCTTGCCCACCGCCTTGCCGTGGGCGCTCGTGTGCTCCGCCTGACCGTCCGCCGGCATCAGCTCCACTTCAAACTGCGCCGCCGACTCGCGCAGCTTGCTCTCCAGCAGCCGCCCTTGACCCACGATCACCGCCGTCAGGTGCTCGGGCTTGATGTGCTCGTGCAGCACGCGCTGGATGGTCTTGTAGTCGACGGCCTCCACGTGCTGCGGATAGTTGTCGATCGCGTCCGCAGCCATGCCCAGTTGCTGCGCCCGCATCCGCATGCCCAGCTCGCGCTCCGCCGTTTCGAGGCTCGCCAGGTGCATGCCCTTCAGGTAGTCCTTGGCAAAACGCAGCTCCTGCGGTGTCAGCCCCTGCTGCGCCATCTCTTCCAGGATCTTGACGGCCAATTCCAGCGCCGGCGTCGTGTCCGCCGTCTCCGGCGTGAAGCCCAGCGCCCAGGTCGTCAGCTGCGGCCCGGACGACAGCGCCGACCACGTGTTGTACGACCACCCGCGCAGTTCGCGGATCTCCCGGTTCAGCCGCGACGTGAACGTGCCGCCGAGGATCGCGTTGGCAATCCCGACCGCCGTCATGTCCTTGTGATGCGCCGCCACGGTCGGCCAGGCGATGACGACCTCAGACTGCGAGTGCCGCGGCTTGTCAATCAGCAGTAGCCGCCGGCCATCGCGCACGACGCGCGGCAGCGTCACCTTGGGCGGCGTCCCCGCCGGCAGGCCGATGTGCTTCTCAATCAGCGCCTTGGCCGTCGCTTCATCGACCGGTCCGGCAAAGCCGATCCGCACGTTGCCCGCGACCACGCTGTGCTTGTGGAATTGCCGCACCGCGTCCGGCGTGATCGCCCGCAGCGTGCTTTCCGTGCCGCCCGTCGGCCGACCCAGCGCCTGCCCGCGGTAGAGGTAGCGGCCAATCGCGTCGTGCGCCAGCGCGGAATCATCGTCGCGCAGGTGCGTCAGGTCCGCCAGCAACTGCGACCGGACTTGCTCGATGTCCTCGCTCGTCAGCTTCGGCTGCAACAGCGTGTCCGCCAGCAAATCCAGGAACGTGTCCAGGTGCTCCAGCAGCACTTCGCCCACCAGCGACGCCCCCAGCTTGTCGACCTGCACGTCCAGGTGCGCGCCCAGCGCGTCGAGCGCCTGCGCCATCTGCGCGCGATCCCGCGATCCCGCGCCGCGCAGCGCAGTATCCCACGTCAGCAGCGCCAGCCCTTCCTGTCCCGGCGGATCCGCCAGCGAGCCGGTGTTCAGGAGCACGCGGACTTGCACAACCGGCGGCCATGGCCGCTCCACAACGAGCACTGGGGGCATGACGCCTCGCTTCGGTTTGGCCAACGCGTCAGGCAACGCGATGCCGGTCAGCAACACCATCAGCAGCGTTGCCAGGATGTGGCGGCGCGGCAAAATCATCCCTTGGACCCGCGGGCGCGGCGTTTGCCGGCGATCTTGGGCGGCGCCATCTCACCCAGCACGACGATCCGCCGGTCGGCGACGAGGTACTTGGCCGCGACGCGCTGGACGTCTGCCACAGTCACGGCTTCCACGTCCGTACTGAACCGGAGCAGCGGCTGCAGCGAACCGTAACCTGTGAGGAAATGGCCCAGCTGTTCCGCGCGGCCATCCACGCTCGTCAGCGCGCTGAAGTGCGCCATCTTCAGGCGGTTCTTCGCGGCGCCGAGCTCAGCCGCCGTCATCGGTTCAGCGCCGTTCAGCGCCTTGATCGTCGCATCGACCCGCGCCAGCGCTTCCTTGGCGAGTTGCCCGGGCAGCAGCGTGACGTGGATTTGCAGCAGGCTGCCCAGCCGCGAATCGTTCAGGTCTGCCGACGCGTGCGAGGCGATCGGCTTGTCATACAGGAGCGCATGCGCCAGCCGCGTGGAGTCGCCGTTGGCCAGCATCTCCGTCAGCACGTCCAGCGCGGCCATGTCGGCGTGATCGCCCGGGGGCAGGCGCCACGCCACCGCCAGCCGTTCCGCGCCCGCGTCGATCGCCAATGCCCGCTGCGCCGCACCCGTCGGCAGCGTCGCCGTCGGCCGCTGGCTCGCGACGCCCTGTGGTAAGTTGCCGTAATATTGGATGATTTCCGTCAGCAACGCGCCCGGGTCAAAACCGCCCACCAGCACGAGCAGCGTCTGCCCGGCCGCGTAGTGCGTCTGGTAGAACTGCCGCGCGTCCGTCACCGTCAGGCCCGCGAGGTCCTTCTCCGTGCCGATCACCGGATGGCCGTACGGATGCGCGCCCCAAGCCAGCTCGCTCATCGTCTCGTCGATCTGGCCGTCCGGATCGTTGTCCACGACTTCGCGCCGCTCATTGCGCACCACGCTCAGTTCGCTGCGAAACGCCGCAGCGGTCAGGTCCAGGTTGACCAGACGGTCAGCTTCCATCTCCAGCACGGCCGCGACGTGGTCGCTGGGCACCGTCTCCTGAAAAAACGTGTAGTCCAGCGATGTCGCCGCATTCGCGGAGCCGCCCATCTGCTCCAGCACGCGGTCGAGCGTGCCCGCCGGCCGCGTCTGCGTCGACTTGAACATCATGTGCTCAAACAGGTGCGCGAGGCCGGTCTTGCCCGCAACTTCATCCGCCGAGCCGACGCTCAGCCACGACTGCACCGCCACGACGGGCACCTGCGTATCGACCGCCAGCACGACCTGCAGCCCGTTGGCCAATTGCCAGTGTTCCACGACGCCAGCGCCAAACGGCAGGACGCTCCGCAAGCGCAGCTTCACGCCATTTTGCTGGTACGTCGTCTCGCGCGCGCGGGCCGCGGCTTCGGCCGCCTGGACGTCCATTGGTTTGTGCAGTTGCATCGCGTGTCCTTTGCCCGCCGCACGCGGCTCGGCCGCCAACGCGGCATGATTCAACGCCAGAAGCGCCACCAGCAGCCGCCACTTCATCGCGCCGCCTCGCCCTGACCATGGCGGCTTTCCGCTGACTCCATGCCGGCAACGACCGCGTCTGCCAGCATCTCGATTTGCGCGCGGCCGATGGTGCAAAACAAGTGCGGCAACTCCACCACGGGCAGCGCTGACGCCTTTTGCAGGCGGCGAATCTGGGTTTGCTGCGCGTCATGCCAACGCACGTGCGCCGTGACGGCCGCGACCGCATCGACAAGCAGCGGCGTCTCGGGCTCGGCGTGCTGCAACGCCCGCAGCTGGCGGTCATCGACCAGACCCGGCAGCACCATGTTCACGAACAGGTTGCCCGTCGGCATGCCCAGCTTCCCGCGCGCCTCGTCGCACAGCTCAAGCGCCTCGGTCGCCGGCAGCTCCTGCGCCAGCGTCACAACGTGCAGCGCCGTCCGCGCCGGATCTTCCAGCAGCGCCTGCATTTGCCGCGCGTCGTCCGCCATGGGGCCAATCGGCACCGCGGCGAGGATCGTCTGCGGCAAGCGCAACAGCGAAACGCCGTGACCCGTGGCCGGCGCGTCGATGACGATGAGGTCCCAGGTCGGCGTGCCGTCGCTGTTGTGATCCTGCGATTCCATGTGCCACGCCTTGCCCAGCAGCACGAGTTCGTTCATGCCCGGAATCATCCGCAGCAGGCGTTGCATCACGTCGTTTTCAAAGACCAGCTTGTGCAGCGTGCGAAAGTGCAGCTTCATCTGGCCGTATTCCCGCAGCGCATCGGCGGGCCGCAGGTTGCAGCCAAAGAGCGGCAGACCGGGAACGAGCGGCACCGGCTCATACCCGCTGGCGTCGACGGCGAAGATGCGGCCCATTTCATCGCGCGTGTTCAATTGCACCACGCACGTGCGCAAGCCGTAGCGCGCGGCAGCCAAGCCAAGCGCGGCGGCCAGCGAGGAACGGCCGACGCCGCCCTTGCCGGACACGATGACAAACCGCCGCTGGAACATGCTGCTGCGCACTTAACTCCTCATCCGCGCCCGCACCGGGCCGCTGGATCGTCGCCGCAAGAGCACGCAAACGCAATACGCTGCCGGGAGTGATTGATTCCGGCCGCTCATCCGTTTACCGTGTGGACTGCTTTGGGAGACTTCCATGTACCGTATTCTTGTTGTCCTGACCCTGCTCATTGCCAGCGCCGCGTCGGCGCAAAATCAGCCGCTTGCGCTGGAATCCGTGCGCGTGCACGAGGCGTACGCGGATCACCCGCTGGTCGTCACCGTGCGATCGCAGGGCTATCTGGCGATTCTCGACCGCGAGAAAGTGCTGGACAAGCGTTTTCCCACCGATCGCGCGTGGGCGGTCGTGGATGCCGTGGGCGCGGAAGGTGTGGCCCGCCATGCGGTCGACGCGTTTGTGACGCAGGGGCTGCTGGCGCGTCTCGCGATCGGCCCGTCCGGCGCGCTGAAGAGCCATGACATCGATGTGGCCAAACTCGACGCGCGGCAGGCGTTCGTGCTCGGTTGGCTGCGGGCGCTGGCTGCGGGTGGCGACACCAAGCGGCTGTTGAAGCGGTCGGCCAAAGTGAGCGACGCGGGCGCGCTGCAGTTGCTGGAATTCGCGGAGCAGCAGGCGCCGACGAGCCAGCCGATCCGTCTGGCGCACGAACTCGTCGCGACGGCCGCGGATTCCGACGCGCGCACGGCGTGCACCCACGCGGTGCGGCTGGCCAAGCTGGCGCGCGACGGCGGTTCAGAGAGCGTGCGTCTCGCAGCGGCGGAGCGGATCGACGCGCTGGCGCGCTACATGGGATCGGCTTGCACGGGCAAGGAGATGGCGGATGTTTCGGCCGCGATCCAGCTGCCGCCGCCGGCCGCGGAGTACGCGACGTCCCAGCGCGCGGCTTCCAAGCAGAGCACGTCCGCGCCGCCGCCCGCGTCGACGCCGTTCGTCGTGACCGCGCCGTTCTTCAAGGGCTGGCTTCAGGATCCGCTCGTGAACAAGCTGGCGGTCGGCGCGCGGCTGGATGCGCCGATGCTTGTCGATGCGCTGCAGCGCGACGCGACGGGCGATTTGGCGATTGTCGCGCTCAATGCCACGGCGCTGGCCGGTCGGCAGACGGCGGACCAGACCGCAGAGATGACATGGCAAGCGATCGCGTCGCGCCACGGCGTGCGCGGCGATCCCGATGCAACGCGCATCGGGCTGGCGCAGCTCACGCCGCAAGAGGCGATCGTGTATGGCTACGCCCAGGCGCTGAAGCCGCAGGGAATCGCGCTGAAGGAGGACATGGCCAACGCCCGGCCGCTGAGCCCCACGACGCTGTTTGCGGCGGCGAAGGGCAAGCTCCCGTCCGCCGCGACGCTGGGGCCGCTGATGGCGCTTGGCCACGAGATCGACCTGGAGCGCGAGCCGAATCATTGCCGACCGATCGACCTGGAAGACGCGTTGCGCGGCGTCGTGCTGCGGGCTACTTTGCCCGAACCGGCGCGCCTGCCGCTGGTGCAGGCGTTGGACACGCTCCTCGGTCAATGCAAGATCACGAGCCCGCAGCGGCCCAAGCCCTGACGCCACCGTCCACAACTGCGCCAGACGAGGCTCCAGATGCCGATGAATCGCCCTGACCTGTCGCCCGTTTTGCCCTTGCCGCCGCGCGAGGCGGACGTGACGCTGTTGCAGCACGGCACGCTGCCGCCGCCTTCGCGGCCGTCCATGCCGAGCTTGCCGCCGTTGCCGGACCAACTGCCGGCGACGCCACGCGTGCAGCCCGCGGCGACGGGTGCGCGCGTGGGCATGCCCGCTGTGGAGGATTCGTCAGTGCTCAATCCTTCGCCGCACCTCAGCCGCGAGCCAGCGCCAGACGCCCGTCGACCGTTGATGCCGACGCCCGGCGCCAACACGAATTCCACGTTGGCTGGCCAGCACAACACGATCGCGCCGCCGGGGCTGCTGAAGCCGGTGCGCGCGCCCGAGAATTCGACGCGGCCGCCGGTGGGCATCCAGCACGAGTCGTCCGATCTGATCCAGACTTTTGAGGCCGGTCCGGACGCTGCCCATCCCGGCGTGCCGTATCCCGTGGCGCCGCAGAAGACGATTCCGCCGGGCTCCGGCATGACGATTCCGCCGCCGGGCAAGATTCTCCGCCATGGTCCGCCGGGGCAGGCCAAGCCGCCCGCGCTGCGGCCAGTGCCGCCGGCCGCGACGGTCCAACCGCACCCGTTGCCGGCCACGGCCGTCCAGACCGCGCTGCCGCCGCAGGTGTTGCCGCTGCCGACAGAACGCGTGGTTGCGCTGGTGCTGGAGCACCGTCAGCGGTTGAAGTCGCTGGACACGTGGACCCGCGTGCTTGAAACGGCGGCCGTGCTGGCCGGCGTGGGCGCTCTGCTTGAAGTCGCGCTGGGGACTTTGCCGATCGCCGGCGCCTTTGTGCTCGCGGCCATCGCCTTGGCCGGTCAGGCGACGACGCTGCGCCATGTTGCGCACACTTCGGCGCAAGTTTCAGCGCTGTTGGACGCCTTGAGCCGCACCTGAGCCACCTTGGAGCGGGTGCTTCCGGCGGCGCGCGTTGACCCTCGCCGGTGTTCGACTTATCATCCCGGACCCCACGGGGTCATCCCCCCGCCATGGAGTCCAAAATGTCCGCCACTCGCCGTCCCCGCGTTGCTATCAACGGTTTTGGTCGAATTGGTCGCTGCCTGACTCGCGTCGCTGCGCTCGATCCGAATTGCCCCTTTGAGCTCGTCGCTGCCAATGATTTGGCTGACCCGTCCGCTCTCGCTTACCTCACGCGCTACGACAGCACGCACGGCAAGTTCAAGGGCACCGTCTCACTTGACGGCGACGTGCTGACTGTCGGCAGCCAGAAGGTCAAGCTGTTCGCGGCGATGGACCCTTCGACGCTGCCGTGGAAAGAACTGGGCATCGATCTCGTCATCGAGTCGACCGGCAAGTTCACCAAGCGCTCGGCCGCCGCTGCGCACTTGGCTGCGGGCGCCAAGCGCGTGCTCATCTCCGCGCCGGGCGATTCCAAGGAAGCGCCTGATGCGACGGTCGTTTTCGGCATCAACACCGAGACGCTCAAGCCGGAACACACGGTCATCTCGGCCGCGTCCTGCACCACGACGTGCCTCGCGCCGCTGGCCAAGGCGCTGCATGAAGCGTTTGTGATCCAGGGCGGCGTCATGACGACGGTGCACGCGTTCACGGGCGACCAGGTCGTGCTCGACTTGCCGCACAAGAAAGAGCCGCGTCGCGGTCGCACCGCCAGCCAGAACATCGTCCCGACGTCCACGGGCGCGGCCAAGGCGATTGGCCTCGTGGTGCCCGCGCTGATGGGCAAGCTCCACGGCGTCGCGCTGCGCGTGCCGGTGCAGGACGTGTCGCTTGTCGACCTCGTCGTCTCGGTTGAAAAGGCCACGACGACGGCGGAAGTGAATGACGTGCTGCGCGCGGCTGCCGCCAAGTACACGCCGGGCACCTTCCGCGTGGAAGACGACCTCGTCGTGTCGAGCGACCTGATCGGCGAGCCGACCGGATCCGTTTTCGATCCGAGCATGACGCACGTGCAGGGCGGCAACCTCGTGAAGGTCGTCGCTTGGTACGACAACGAGTGGGGCTACACCAACCGCCTGTACGCGCTGGCCAACCACATTCTGACCGCTCTTTAAACCGGAGCTGGCGGAGGTCACATGGATACGACGCAAAAAGCCGGAGAACCGGGGGCGCTGCTCCGGGCGCTCGGCATCCTGTCGATTCGCGACTTGAACCGCGAGCCCGCCAATGGCCGGGATCCGGCGCGTGAAGGCCTGCTGGCGCAAAAGCGCGTGCTGATTCGCTGCGATTTCAACGTGCCGCTGGACGGCGACGTGATCACGGACGATTCACGCATTCGCGGCGCGATCCCGACCATCGAGTTCTGCCGCAAGGCGGACGCGCGGGTGATCCTCTGCTCGCACCTGGGGCGGCCCAAGGGCAAGAAGAACGCCAAGTACTCGCTGGAGCCAGTGGCGCGCAAGTTGGCAGAACTGCTGGCGTGCGACGTGCTGCTTCCGGATGATTGCATCGGCGACGCGGCGATCCACCTGATCGCCAACCAGCGTCCGGGGCAGATCGTGCTGCTTGAGAACCTGCGGTTTCACCCGGAGGAAGAAGAGAACAGCGAGGATTTTGCCCGCAAGCTCGCGGACCTCTGCGACATCTACGTGGACGACGCGTTCGGCTGCGTGCACCGGGCGCATGCGAGCGTGTCCGCGCTCCCGCGGCTGATGCCGGCGCGCGCGGCGGGTTTCCTGCTGGAGCGCGAGATTGAGTACCTGTCCAAGCTCACGCAGAGTCCGGAGTCGCCGTACGTGGCGATCCTCGGCGGGGCCAAGGTCAGCGACAAGATCGAGGTGATCGAGTCGCTGGTGCAGATCGTCGACGTGCTGGTGATCGGCGGCGCGATGGCCTACACGTTCCTGACGGCGCAGGGCCACAACATGGGCAAGAGCCTGGTGGAACGCGACCACGTGCAGTTGGCCAAGCATCTGCTGCAGCGCTGTGAAGAGCGCGGTGTGGCCGTGCTGCTGCCGCAGGATCATGTGGTTGTGAAGGAAGTGAAGGCGGACGCGCCGTCCCGCATCGTCGACAACGGCCATTTCGAGGACGACGACATCGCGGTGGACATCGGTCCGGCGACGATCGCCAACTACTGCGATTTGCTGGCGGGCGGCCAGGGCAAGGGCGCGCCGCGCACCATCTTGTGGAATGGCCCGATGGGCATCTTTGAGATGGACGCGTTTGCAGCGGGCACGATGGCGATCGCCAAGGCTGTGGCGCAGACGGCGGCGATTTCCGTCGTCGGCGGCGGCGATTCCGTGGCGGCGGTGAAGAAGGCGGGCGTGACCCCGCTGATTTCCCACGTCTCCACGGGCGGCGGCGCCTCGCTGGAATTCATCAGCGGCAAGCCGATGCCCGGCATCGCAGCCTTGCGCGGCGGTCGGAGGTAGCGATGGCGCGGACGACGGTGACCGGCGGCAATTGGAAGATGCACACGACGCTGCCCGAGGCGATCGCCTTGGCGCAGGAAGTGCGGCATCGGCTCGGTTCCCAGCGGCTCGGCGACGTGCTGTTGTTCCCGCCGTTTCCGTTTCTCGCGACGGTGGCCGACAAGGTTGCCGGCAGTCACGTCAGCGTCGGCGCGCAAGATGTGTATTTCGAAGCCAAAGGCGCGTTCACCGGCGCAGTTTCCGCGGCGATGATCGCGTCGACAGGCGCCACGCACGTCCTGGTCGGTCACTCGGAGCGGCGTTCCGTGTTCGGCGACACCGACGCGATCGTTGCGAAGAAGCTGCGCGCGGCGCTGGGCGCGGGCTTGAAGCCGGTGCTGTGCGTGGGCGAGCAGCTGGCGGAGCGGCAAAACGGCACGACGTTTGCGGTTGTCGATCGCCAGCTGTCCGTGGCGCTCGACGGCCTGCTCGCGGATCAGCTGCAGCACCTGATCATTGCCTACGAACCGGTGTGGGCGATCGGCACGGGCCTCACGGCTTCCCCGGAACAGGCGCAAGAGGTCCATGCGCACATTCGCGCCTGGCTGGCCACGCGTTTTTCCCCGGCTTTTGCCGCGAACTGCCGCATCCAATACGGCGGCAGTGTCAAAGGCAGTAACGCCGCGGGATTATTCGCACAAAGCGACATTGACGGCATGCTTGTCGGCGGTGCGAGCTTGACGGCAGACGAATTTGCCGCGATCGTCCGCGCCGGCCGCGCAAGTCCGTAATCCGGCCGTTTGCGCCGCAGATCGAGAATCTTTAGGAGTTTCCGTGCTTTATTACCTCGCAGTTAGCATCTACGTCATCGTCTGCTTGTTCCTCATCGTCGTTGTGCTGATCCAGCCGGGTCAGCTCGGCCGCGGCGGTTCAGGTCTGGGCGGTGGCGGCGGCACGGGAACGGCCGGTCGCGGTTCGTCGAGCGTGTTCAAGCGCGTGACCACGGGCGCCGCGGTGCTGTTCATGGTCCTGTCGATCGTGCTGTCGCGCCACAACGCGGATCACTCCGCCGTCGAAGATGTTGCGCCGATCGCGCCGCCGACCGCGCCGGCGACCCAGCCGAAGCCGGAAACGGACGACAAGGCCCCGCCGGCCCAGCCGAATCAGGCTGCCGCGCCCGCTGCTGCGCCTGCTGCTCCGGCCGCCGCGCCGTCGCCCGCCGCGCCGTAAGGATCTGCGACGGCAGTTGTCCCAGTCCTCGTGCTGTCAGCCGGGCCGCCCAACGCGCCCGTCAGCGGCGATACGCGCGCCGACACGCGCTCGCGGTGATTGATTCACCCGTCACAGGCAGGAACCATGCAGTTCGCCGAACTCGTCTCCGCTGCCTACGTTGACCGCTCCCTGCTTACCGAGCGTCGCTACGTGGAAGCCGTGCTGGACACAATTGCCGCGCTCGATCGGGGTGAAGTGCGCGTCGCCGAGCCGACCGCGGACGGCTGGATCGTCCACGCGTGGGTCAAGGAGGCCATCCTCCTGTATTTCGGCGTCGCGTCGATGACCGTGCACGAAGTCGGGCCGTTCGAATTCCACGACAAGATTCCGCTCAAACACAACCTTGCGGGTCAAGGCGTCCGCGTCGTCCCTCCCGGCGTGGCGCGCTATGGCAGCTTCCTGGAGCCCGGCGTCATCCTGATGCCCAGCTACGTCAACATCGGCGCGCGCGTCGGCAGCGGCACGATGGTCGACACGTGGGCGACCGTCGGCTCGTGCGCGCAGATCGGCCGCGACGTCCATCTGGCCGGCGGCGTCGGCATCGGCGGCGTGCTGGAGCCGCCCAGCGCGCGTCCCGTCATCATCGAAGACGGCTGCTTCGTCGGCTCGCGCGCCATCGTCGTGGAAGGCGTGCACATTGAGAAGGAAGCCGTCATCGGCGCGGGCGTCGTGCTCACCAGCTCCACCGTCATCCTCGACGTCACCGGCACCGAGCCTGTCGAATTGCGCGGCCGCATCCCCGCGCGCTCCGTCGTGATTCCCGGCACGCGCATCAAGAAGTTCCCGGCAGGCGAATACGGCGTTCCGTGCGCGCTCATCATCGGCCAGCGCAAAGAATCCACGGACAAGAAGACCAGCCTGAACGCCGCGCTCCGGGATTTTGCCGTAGCCGTTTGATGTTCGCTGAAATCCACAATGACCGGGCGCTGCGCATCTTTGGCGCGCTCCTGGCGCTCGCCCATGGCCTCACAGCGCTGCATTGGGCGTTCGCGCAGCCGCTGGCGGCCATCCTGGCGCCGCAGAACTGGCCGGCCATCTGCTGGCCGCCGTTTCCGGATTGCGCGGCTGCCCACAACTTCACGCCGATGCAGGTGGAAATCGCGCTTTGGGCGCTTGGACTGGCGTCTCTCGCGGTCGCCGCGCTCTTTCTACTGCAAAAAAGCGCGGTTGCCTCGGTGTCGTTGGGTATTTTGGCGATCGTCAAGTTGTCGATCGTCATGCTGGACTACCGCCTGCGGCTCAACCAACACATGATGACCGCCTGGCTCGTCGCCGCGTTCCTCCTGGTACCGCAAAAACGCCGGGTGCTGACGGGGCTGATCGTCGCGATCTACTTCTGGGCGGGCGTGCTCAAGCTGACGCCCGAGTGGTTGAACGGCAGCGCGCTGTATGGCCGCCTGCCGCTGCCGACCGTGCTGCTGGTGCCGGCGTGCTGGTACGTTGTGGTTTTGGAGCTGGTGCTGATTTTTGGCCTGCTGGCGCGGCAGCGCTGGCTCTTCTGGCTGACGATGGCGCAGCTGCTGCTCTTCCACGCCGTGTCGCTGCCGGTGGTGAGTTTCTTCTACCCGGCGCTGATGCTGCTCATCCTCGCGTTCCTGCCGCTGTGCCGGGCGATTGTGCCGCCGACATGCAACGCGCCGCGCTGGCCGGCTTTCGCGACGCTGGGGGCATTCTCAGCGCTGCAGTTGGTGCCGCTGACGTTTCCGGGCGATGTGCTGCTGACGGGCGAGGGGCGGCTGTGGGCGTTGCACATGTTTGACGCGCCGCTGGAATGCCAGGCGTGGCTGACGCCGCACGCCGCAGATGGTCGTCCGGGTGCGCCGACGCCGCTGCGGGTCGCGATGCTGTCCAACCGCGTGCTGTGTGATCCGCTTGTGTACGCAAGCGCGTCGCGCGAGATCTGCGCGCGCAATGCTGGGCGCGTGGGCGTGCTGGACCTGCACTTGCAGACGCGGCGCGCGGGCGAGGCGGCGTATCACGCGGTGTTGGACGTGCCGGATGTCTGTGCGCAGCCGCTCAACTACAGCTTGCTGCGGCACAATCCGTGGATCCAGTCGGGTGAGACGCGGCGGCCCGCGCAGCCCGGAGTGCCCGAGCTGCGCGGCCGCTAGCAGTCAGGCTAGTCCCAGCAGCTGCCGATGCCGATCTGCGGTGCGTCGATGGTCAAGCCGGAAACGAGCGGCACGATCGCCTCGACGGCCGTCACCTTGTAGCCGATCCGGAACTGGAAGTGCTTGGTCAGCGCTTCCTTGGGGATGTAGATGTCGTACCCGGTCGTCACCAGACTGTACGTTCCCTGCCAATTCGGGTAGTTGTATTCCTTGGCTCCATCGGCGAGCGTGGTCCAGTTCGTGCCGTCGCCGCTGCATTGGACGATGAGGTACTGGCCGCCCGCAGCCGACAAGCCGGCGAACCAACTGAACGAGAGGATCAGCGACTGGTCGTACTGCGTCCAACTCGTCGCGGTGGGGTTGCTGTACAGGTACGTCGAGGTCGCCTGCGCGGAGAGGTCGATGGCCGGGCTGGTCAGGTAGTACCAGTCGTGCGGCGTGTTGCTGATGTTGCCGCCAATCACGGTGCCGGCCAGATGGCCGTCGCCGTCGTAGTCTTCGCCCGGATCCGGATAGCCAAACGTCTGGTCGGTCGACGCCGCAGCGAGGCCAATCTGCCATTCGCCCTGCAGCTTCCAGCCCGAGGACGTCGCGAACGTACCGTTCCACAACACGCCGTTGTTGGACTTGCACAAGCCGTCGGTGTAGTCGCAGATCATCGTGCTGCAGGTCGTGTTGTTGTACGGCCCCTGGTCGCAGGTGTTCGGCGTGCCTTCGCAGACCGTCTGCGTGCAGGTGTCCGCGAGCGTGCATGCGTTGCCGTCGTCGCAGGTCACGGCGTTGGCGAGGTTGACGCACGCGCCGGTGTCCGGGTTGCAGCTGTCGTCCGTGCACTTGTTGTCGTCGTTGCAGTTGGTCGGGTCACCGGCCAAGCACGCGCCGTTGGCGCAGAAATCGCCGTAGGTGCAGGCGTTGCCGTCGCTGCAGGGCGACTCGATCAGGTTGGTGTGCACGCAGCCGAGCGAAATCACCTTCGTGTTGATGCCGGAATTGCAGGAGTCGGCCGTGCAGGCGTTCTGATCGTCGCAGTTCAGCGTGCCGTCGCCGACGCAGGTGCCCTCACCGTTGCAGTAGTCGCCGATGGTGCAGATGTTGCCGTCGTCGCAGGTCGCGGCGTTGGCGAGATTGACGCACGCGCCGGTGTCGGAGTTGCAGCTGTCATCCGTGCAAATGTTGTTGTCGTTGCAGTCCATCGCGGCGCCGATGCAGGCACCGTTGGTGCACATGTCCCCGGTGGTGCAGGGGTTTTCATCGGTGCATTCGCTGGTCGTATTGGCGTTCACACAGCCGCCGGCAGCAACGTCACAGCTGTCCTTCGTGCAGGCGTTGTCGTCGTTGCAGTACGCGAAGTTGGCGAAGCCCTTGCAGGCCGTCGCGGTGCAAGTGTCCGCCATGGTGCACGCGATGCCGTCGTCGCACGTCGCGGCGTTGGCCAGGTGGACGCAGCCCGTGGCCTTGTCGCAGCTGTCGTCGGTGCACGGGTTGTTGTCGGTGCAGGACGTGGCGGTGCCGGGCAGGCAGGTGCTGTCCTTGCAGGCGTCGCCCGTGGTGCAGATGTTGCCGTCGTCGCACGTCGCCGTGTTGTTGGCGTGCGCGCAGACGCCGTTGGCGCCGCACGTGTCGTCCGTGCAGGGGTTGCCGTCATTGCACGCGGCGGTCGAGGTGCAGCCGCTGGCGATGTCCGCGGTGTCGGCGGCGTCGGTGCCGCTGGCGTCGGTGCCGCTGGCGTCCGTGCCGCTGGCGTCCACATCGCTGCTGATCGTGTCGCTCTTGATGTCGAGCTTGCTCAAGGTGTCCTGATCGACGTCCACGCCGTCCAGATCGATGTCGTTCAGGTTCACGCCGTCGAGATCGACGACGTCACCATCGGGAAGTGTCACGCTGTTGCCGCAGCCGATTGCCGCGAGGCTCACGAGCCAGACTGCGATGAATTTCAGAGAATAGTGAGAGGCAAAGCCTCGACAGGAATGGTGCACGGGAACTCCGATGTCTTGCGCATCGCGCGGGTAGGAACCGCCCATCCGCATGGGCGACTGCTGGGAGCCTATTTCAAATCGGACCAAAAGCAACCTATTAGGTTCGCCCCCACTGAAGTGGTGCCGACTTCGTTTGCCGCAGCGACTTGAGAAGCCGCCCCGGTATCGATAAGCTCGTCATGGGAGCGTCGCGGCCAAGACGGCGGTGACGCAGGGAAAAACGGTGGGGACAAGATGCAGTTGAGCCAACACGCGCGAACGATGCTCCGGTTGAGCTGTTGTCTGGTGGTGCTCCTGAGCGCTGCGGCTTGCGGCACGACCGCTGCGGCTGCCGATGCTGAGGCGTCCGTCGACGACACCGGCGTGGACACGGGCAAGCCGCCCAAGGACACCGGTCCGGACTTGTCTGGCGCGAGCGACGCGGGCGACGACGTGGAAGCGGACATCTTCGCCAAGTTCGACATCGACACCGTCGACACGCCAGACGTGGAAATCAAGGAAGTCGTCGTCGACCCCAACCTGTGCACGACCAAAGCCGCTGGCTACGCGCCCGGCGATTGCGGATCGCCGTGCAGCAGCGGCTCCTCTTGCTCGTTCCCGTTCTGCGTGCCGACGCCGGACAACTCCGTGTGCTCCAAGGACTGCGCGTTGGACACGATTTGCCCCGCGGGCTGGGTCTGCCGGCAGCTCTCCGCCGGATCGGACAATCAGTCGGGCTGCATCCCGTCGTCGCCCAACATCGGCAAGCCGTGCACAAGCGACAATGACTGCCGCACCGCGGTCGGACTCGCCACGGCGGGCGGCAACGATTACTGCGTCAGCTTTGGCGACGCTGGCTCCTTCTGCGGCGGCGCGTGCGAGGGCGGCGGCAGCTGCCCAACCAACTTCACGTGCCAGCAGGTCAAGAAGCTGAGCGACGGCAAGCTCGTCTACCAGTGCGTGACGGACAAGGCCAAGCTGGACCTCAACTGCACGAAGCGCTACGAGGTTGAGGGCGACGAAACGGTCTGCGGCAACACCGTGGGCAAGGACAAATGCCTTGGCAAGCGCCATTGTGACACCGGCGTGTTGACCCAGTGCGACGCCGCGACGCCCGCGCCGGAGACCTGCAACAACATCGACGACAACTGCAATGGCTTGACCGACGAGCCGACGCCGGGCGCGACGTGCTTTGTGTTCTCCAGCAACGGCCAGTTGAAGTGCCCGGGCAAACCGTTCTGCGCCGGCGGAATCGAGACGTGCGTGGGCACCGCGCCACAGCCGGAGTCCTGCGATGGCGTGGACAACGACTGCAACGGCAAGACCGACGAAGGCTGCGACGACGACGGGGACGGTTATTGCGACGCCGCGATGGGCTACGACCCCGGCACCGTGACCTGCAAGAAGGGCGGCGGCGACTGCGACGATACCAAGGTCGCGATTCACCCCAAAGCCCCGGAAGTGTGCGACGGCGTGGACAACGACTGCAACGGCTTTGCCGACGCGCTGGACCCCGGCCTCCCGCTCACCGATCCGCAGTACTGCGCCAACCAACTGGGCGTTTGCTCGGGCTCGGCCAAGGCCATCTCGCTGTGCGCCGGCGGTGTGTGGCAGGCGTGCAGCCCGACCGACTACAAGAAGTACGACGGCTCCTACAGCAACACGGAAATCTGCGACGACAAGGACAACAACTGCAATGGCGTGGTCGACGAAGGCTGCGACGACGACAAGGACGGCTATTGCGACTCCAGCTTCGCGACGCTCGGATTTCCGCTGTCCTGCCCCAAGGGCGGCGGCGACTGCGATGACACCAACAGCAAGACGCGGCCCGGCGCGCCAGAGCTGTGCGACGACCTCGACGAGAACTGCAATGGCGTGGTCGATGAAGGCTGCGACAAGGACAAGGACGGTTGGTGCGACGCGAGCATGACGGTCTTTGGCGGCCCGGCGATTTGCCCAGGCGGCGGCGGCGACTGCAACGACAACAACGCCGACATCCGTCCAGACGCCAAGGAAAAGTGCAACGCGGTGGACGATGACTGCAACGGCTCGACCGACGAGAACTGGCCGGATCTCGGCTTGGTCTGCGCGGGCGGCAAAGGCCAGTGCGCGGTCAAGGGCGTGAAGGTCTGCAAGGCGGACTACACCGGCTCGACGTGCAGCATTCAGCCCGGCCCGCCGCAAGCGGAAATTTGCGACAACCTGGACAACGACTGCAACGGCGCGACCGACGAAGGCTGCGACGACGACTTTGACCAGTATTGCGACGCCAACATGGGCGCGATCGGTCATCCGTACGCGTGCCTCGCGGGCCCCGGCGACTGCGACGACACCAATTCGGACGTGCATCCCGGCGCCAAGGAAATCTGCGACAACGTCGACAACGACTGCGACGCCAAGACCGACTCCGACGACGGCGACATCCTGAACGACGATCCGCAGCTTTGCGAGGCGCAGACGGGTGCGTGCGCTGGCTCCAAGAAGTACGCGACGATGTGCAAGGCCGGCATCTGGGCCAAGTGCGACGCGCCGCAATACCAAGGCTGGAATCCGTTCTACAGCACCGTGGAGAACTGCGACAACATGGACAACGACTGCAACGGCGCGACCGACGAAGGCTGCGACGCGGACGGCGATGGCTTCTGCAGCAAGACCAAGCTCATCCTCGGCGCGCCGACGGTCTGCACGACGTTGGACCCGATCACCGGCCAGAAGATCACGCACGTCAACGATTGCGACGACAACAACGCCGCCAACTTCCCGGGCAACACGGAGTACTGCGACAACCAGGACAACAACTGCAACAACCAGATCGACGAGCAGTGCGACAAGGACAACGACGGCTACTGCGACGCCAAGCTCATCGTCATCAAGAAGGGCGTTTCCTGGCCGACCGTCTGCCCGTTTGGCGGCAACGACTGCAACGACGACAAGGCGGCGAACGGCTCGACCATCAACCCGGGCACGCCTG